>JANQET010000099.1 GCA_028278265.1 Myxococcota bacterium | reverse complement strand
AACGACGCTCGACTGACTCGACTTGGCGGCGAGTTGCCGCGCCTTTTGCATCGCTTTTTGCTCGAACTGGCGGCGCTGCTGATTGCGCTCCTCGAACTCGGACCGGAACCACTTCTTGGCTTCGTCCGGATTGGCGATGCCGTCGTGCTTGCCGACGAAGTCGCGAATCTCGTCTGCAAACGCCTCTCCGCTGCTGATTCGCTTGTCCCGGTCCTTTTCGGTCGCCAACCCGATCAGCCGGTCCAAGGCGGTGGGAAGGCCGGGCACCAGCTCTGACGGGGGTTTGAGCTGTTCGTTGCACACCCGGTCGATGACTTCGCCCAGGTTGACATCCGGTTTGAAGGCAAAGGGTTTCACCCCGGTAACCATCTGATAGAACACCAGGCCCAGGGCGTAAATATCGGCCCGGTAATCAATTGCCGATCGATTGAATGTCTCCGGAGCGACGTACGACAGCTTGCCCTTGAACACGGAAGGAGCGGTCAGATCGGTCTGGGTCGCGGCCTTGGCCACGCCGAAATCGATCACCTTCAGATACCCGTTGCTGTCGAGCATCAGATTCCGCAGATCGATATCCCGATGAATGATGTTCAGCGGCGTGCCGTCGGGCGCCCGGGCGTTGTGGGCGTACTGAAGCGCCTCACATGCTTGCACCATAAAACGACATAGGACCGGAAGCGGCATCCGCCGCTTGTGCTTCTTGAGCCACTTGTACACAAAGGAGAAGTTTTCTCCGTCAATGTACTCCATGGTGATGCAGATGCTTTTCTTCAGCCGACTGAAATCAAAAATCTTGATGATGTGCGGGTGGTTGAGCGACGCAATGACCCGAGCCTCATTGAGAAACATGCTCATGATCTGTTGCAGATTGGGGCCACGGGCCGGGATCTTCTTGACCACGACCAATCGCTCGAACGCGTACTCGCCCAACTGAATACCGAGGTAGATATCCGCCATCCCGCCCGAGGCGAGTTTGGTTATTATTCGATACCGATCGCCGGGCGAGGCCTCGAAATCCTGGTGTCCATTTTCTAGCGTCATTGGCTACGTTCAACTTTGAGAACGGACGCACACTTTTTTTGCAATGTGCCCAAATCTCTAATTTTATAGCAAAATTTTGTGAACTGCATCTGAGAAGAGCTGATCAACATAAGTAATATTATCAACCGAATATGAGCATATTTCCAGTGTGAAAACGAATTTTTTTTAATAATAATACAATTACAGCCAGCCAGGACTCGGTACCGCGCGAAATCACTGCCATAGCCCGGTTCCGGCTGCCGCCGCGGTCAATGGGCCATATCTCAAGAGACAATCGCGCGATCATTCAATTCGCTTCTTTGCTCGTGCGGAGCGATGGTGTAAAATATATCAACTAACGCGAACTCGGCACCAAGGAGGAGTCCATGTCCCGATACCCCTATCTGATGTTGTCCGCTCTTCTGTGTTTGACCGCCTGCAGCCTGGAAGACGATGAAGCTTGTCCCAGCGGGTTCAAGGAGGTCGAACAGGCCGACGGTGGGGTGATGTGCAAGGAAGAGGTGGTGATTCCGCCTGCCGCAGATGCCGACGCCGATGCAGACGCGGATGCCGATGCCGATGCGGACAGTGATACGAGCGGTCTCGGTCAGGAGTGTACAGGGTTGGGCGAAACCGAAGACTGCGCTGATTTCCTGGCCGATTTCTGTGTCGACAGCCCGATTGATACAGACCCCGGATACTGCTCCTTTGACGACTGCACCCCGACCAACTGCCCCGAGGGATACGCCAACTGTTGCGATTGTACGTCCAGCGAGGTTTTAGAGGGCGTAGCCTGCCTGAACGACGACGACGCATACTTGGCCGGTGCCATGGGCGGCTGCACCTGCGAATGATCCCCACCAACGCTCAGCTGCAAATAATTCGGTAATTTTATACTTTTATTTAAAAATCCGTTTAAATAGACCGGTGACCCCTTTGGCGGATTCTTTGTCCTCGGGCGATTGTTCGGGTGGGTCGGCCGCGGTTTCGGCGGCCGTGGCCTCTTCGTCCTCGAGCAGGGCGACCTCGCCGCGAAGCCCCAGCTCAGCGATGGTGGCCGCTTCCACGCAGATGCGCCACAGGTCATCCCCTTTGATTTCGGTCAGCTGCAGCGATTCTGCGATCTGCCCAATTTCAACCGGTATATCCGACTCGTCCGGGTGTTCTGCCCTCGCCGCCTCGATGAGCATGGGCGCGGCCAATCGGGAAAAAGCGGTCACCTTGGCCAGCATCGTTCGTTCCACGTCCGCACCGGGGGAGGAGGCTTCGACCGCGTCGACGACCGCTTGGGGCAGCTGGTTGCGGGCCAACATGTGGGCGCCGATATGGGGACTCGCCGCCCCATAGCGTCTCTTTTCCAGACGGGATCGTTCGTTTATGTCGGTTTTTGATTTGTTCCACAACGCGTTGTAGCCGTCGCTGTCCACGGAGAGACAGGCCATCGCTCCGATCTCACACAGCAGGCCACACAAAAACGCGCTGGACAGATCCGCCCCACCCCCTTTTTGAATCGCAAACCGGGCAATCGTCGCACTGAGCACCGACGACCCCCGCAGCTCCAGCATCAACTCTTCGTTCGAGGTAAATGCGGCGAGCATCGACATCGCCGCCGCCATTGAGTGGAGCTCCTGCATTCCCACAACCACCACGGCGCGTTGGAGACTCTGAATTTTACGGGTCTGCCCAAACACGGGACTGTTGGCGATGCGCATCAATTCGGCGGCAAGGGCCGGATCTTTGGCCACTGCGTCCACGATTGGTTTAATGGGGTTGTCCGGCACACGGGTGAGCTCCAGCACGAGTTGGGAGCTCGCCGGTACCGGGCACGCTTCGGTTACCCGGTCGACCAGTTTGTGGAGACGGGTCTCCTCGCTGGGCTGCTCATCGAGCTCCACGTCGATTTCAAACCACTCTTCGCGGGGGGCATCAGACATCGTCGTTCGTCCTTCTAACTTAAAAATACACCCTAATCCGAGCCGTGCCAGGCCCCACACCGGCTCGAAGGGGTACTGAACAAACGGTTTCTAGGCGGATATCCAGGAACAGATGGGACAGGTGGAACTATCGTGGCCCCGAGCAGGACAGTACTTTCGCCCGAAGTAGATCAGTTGCAGATGCAGCTTGTTCCACGACTGTCGAGGGAACAGCTGTTTGAGATCTTTCTCGGTTTGCACGACCGATTTCCCGGACGAGAGACCGAACCGGGCGGCCAACCGGTGAATGTGGGTGTCCACCGGAAAAGCGGGAATGCCGAACGCCTGGGCCATCACCACGCTGGCGGTTTTGTGTCCCACTCCGGGCAGTGCCTCCAGCTCGTCGAAACTCCGGGGGACCTCGCCCTGGTGGGATTCGACGAGCCGCTGGGACAACCCGGCGATCGCCTTGGCCTTGGAGTTGGACAAACCGCAGGGCCTAATGATCTCCTGAATGTCATCGATCGATAACTCCCCCATCGCTTGCGGGGTGTCGGCTTTGGCGAACAACAAGGGCGCCACCTGATTGACCCTCGCGTCAGTGCATTGGGCCGACAGCACCGTGGCGACGAGCAAGGTGTAGGCATCGCGATGGTGCAGGGGCACCTCGGGGAGGGGAAACAACTCGTCGAGTATGTGCTGAATCTGTTGCGCTTTGTCTTTGCGGTTCATACTGTGGCCCTATCACAAATAAATCCGGTTGAACACTGCCCCCGTGGAAGGTTTAATTGTAATGAATACAGTAAAGAGATTCAGAGGGATGACCAACGGTGGCCAAATCGCCTCGGAAAGGAACCGGAAAATGAAAAACGTGAGTTATCTGTTCATCGCGGTCTTCCTGTTGGGTCTCGGCTGTGCCCATTCGACCGCTGGGGAGCAACAGATCAACAGACTCTCTTTGGAACAGGAAGCGGCCGCAACGATCGTCAATCTGTTTTGCGAAACAAAAACAATGGAGGGTGAGACAACCCCTAAAAAAGTGTGCTGGGAGCCCAAGGAAAACGAAACCCTCGCTTCGGATCAGGAGCAAATGACCCTGGTTTGCGAACAACAGCAAGTCGAAGGAAAGTCGGACAAAGTGTGCCGCAGGGTAGCCAATGTGCATTGCGAGGAGCGAGTGACCACCGGAACCCACATCGCCCAGTGGCACTGTCAGACCGATGAGCAGCGAAAAGAGCGCGAAATCACTGACCAACTGGAACTGGAGCGCATGAGGCGAAACACCGGCGGAACCCGACCCTAGCAAAGTCTACCTCCTGTCCCTCCTCTGAGACCAAATAACTGAGGAATTCCTGAAATATTTCCTTTATAAATAGAGGTAGGGCCATGTTTCGCCATCGCGCCCAAAGGAGGGACGAGATGACAACCAAGATTTGGGGTTGGGGAATAGTGCTCAGCGCGCTAGCCATCGGCTGCGTTTGCCCTCAAGCTCAGCCCGCTCTCGCCACCAACACGCCGATTTCCCTGCTCTGTGAATCACGCCGACTCGAGGGGGAATCGGGCACCAAGAAGGTCTGTTGGCAAGCCGGACCCGACGAGACACCCCAGCCCGGCCAGGAACAGTTGTCATTGGTCTGCGAATCCCGATCCGCCGCAGGTCAGGGCACTCAGGTGTGCCGACGGGCTGAGGATTTCCACTGCGAAGATCGCACAGTCACCGGAACGCGCATCCCCAAGAAAGTCTGCCAAACCCAACGACAGCGGAAACTACGCGCCTTGGACGATCAGATGGAGTTCGAGCGGCTGCTGAGAATGACATCACCCCAGTAGATTGGTCCTCGACCGAGTCCGGCAGTTCCGTCGAAATCCCGTATTGACGCTGTGGGCAAAGCGCAATATGGCTGGTGAACTGTGGCCGTTGATGAAAAAAAAATCCGTACGGGCTGTCCGGCCCACAACTGCGGCGGTCGCTGTTTGTTGATCGCTCATCTTCGCGACGGCGTGATCACTCGATTGGAGACAGACGATCGCCCGGATGAGCTGGCTGCCCCCCAACTGCGCGCCTGCATCCGGGGACGGGCCTACCTGCGCCGGCAGTACCACCCGGATCGATTGACCCACCCCCTAAAGCGCGTGGGCAGTCGGGGCGACGGACGGTTCGAGCCCTTTTCGTGGGACGAGGCCCTGGACACGATCGCCGACGAGCTGCGCCGGGTGAAGGATCAATACGGCAACAGTGCGCTGTTCGTCCCCTATGGCACGGGAAGCTACAGTCAGCTCAACGGATCGCAGACCGCCCGCCGGTTGATGAACTTGTTCGGCGGATGCCTGGGCATCGACAACAGCTACAGCTGGGGGGCGATCAACGCCGCCACACCGACCGTCTACGGCACCTTGACCACCGGCAACCAACGGCAGGACTGGCTCAATGCGAAGATAATATTGATGTGGGGCTGGAATCCGGCCGAAATGCGCGACGGCACCAACAGCGACTACTTTGTCAAATTGGCGCGGCAAAACGGCGCGCGAGTGATCTGCATCGATCCCCGTTGTACCTTGAGTGCCGCCGGGCTGGCCGACGAGTGGGTTCCCATTCGGCCGGGTACCGATGTGGCGATGATGAGCGCGATGGCCCACGTGATGATCACCGAGGAATTGATCGACGAGGCGTTCGTCTCCACCCACTGCGTCGGATTCGACGCCTCCCAGATGCCCGACGGGGCGACCGATCAAGAGAGCTACACCGATTACATTCTGGGCCGTCGGGACGGCACCCCCAAGACCCCCCGATGGGCCGAGCGGGTCACCGCGGTCCCGGCAGAGACGATCGAGCGCCTGGCCCGGTGGTATGCCACTGAAAAACCGGGCGTGCTGTACCAGGGGTACGGCATGCAACGGCGGGCCTACGGCGAACAGGTGGTTCGCGCGGGCTGCGTCCTGGCTGCGATCACCGGGAACGTGGGCATCTCGGGTGGCTGGGCCGGCGGCTTGGCCAACCAGGCCCCGGACGGGGGCGTGCTCTGGAACAGCTTTCCCGAAGAAGACAATCCCGTGGGTGCGGCAATTCCGGTCTTTTTGTGGACCGAGGCGGTCACTCGGGGAGACCAACTCGGTCCTGAACACGGGGTGTTGGGAGGCAAACGGCTCGACAACAACATCAAGCTGATCTACGCCGTGGCTTCGAATTGTTTGATCAACCAGCACGCGGACATCAACCGGACGGCCACCATCTTGCAGGACGAACAACTGGTCGAGTTCATCGTCGTGCAGGACAATTTTCTCACGCCTACGGCTCGCTTCGCCGACATCGTATTGCCCGCCTGCACCCAGTTCGAGACCTGGGGCATCGAGGACGGTTGGAAATACGGCGACGAGCTGATCCTCATGCCCCAACTGGTCGAGCCCCTCGGTGAAGCCAAGAGCGACTACCGCATCTGCGCCGACATAGCCGCCCGGCTGGGCTTGGAGGAGGCCTACACCCAAGGTCGGGACGAACGGGCCTGGGTTGCCTGGCTGTGGGATCACTATCGGGACTCCCGTTTTCCCGACCTGCCGCCGTTTGAGGCGTTCGTCGCCGACAACCGGGGCGTCTATGCCCGACCGGTGATCCAACCGGCAGTGGCATTCACCGATTTTCGCGCGGATCCCAACGCCCATCCCCTCGACACACCGTCCGGGAAAATCGAAATCTATTCGACCGAGCTCGCCTCACGAGACAACCCGGATGAAATTCCGCCCATTCCCAAGTACATCAACGAGTGGGAGAGCCCGTTCGGTCCCGAGGCCGAGCGCTTTCCCCTGCAGGTGTTGGGGCATCATCACATGGGGCGGGTGCATTCGACCCACGACAATGTGGATTGGCTCAAAGAGGCGTTTCCCCAAGGGGCGTGGATCAACCCGATCGACGCAGCCCAGCGGCAAATTGCGGATGGCGATCGCATCCGCGTCTTCAACGGCCGCGGTGCCCTGATCATCGTCGCCCGGGTAACGCCGCGAATCATCCCCGGCGTGGTCTCCCTCCCCCAGGGGGCCTGGTGGCGTCCGGATGACGAGGGAATCGATCAGGGGGGCTCGATCAACGTGCTCACCTCATCCCGCTGGACCCCGTTCGCCTTCGGGTCGGCTCAACACACCGCGATGGTCCAGGTGACCCGGGAGGAGAGCTGATGACCGGTCAATCGCTCGCCTTCTATTTCGACGCTGCGGCCTGCTCGGGCTGTCGCACCTGCCAGGTCGCCTGCAAGGATCACCACACCCTGACGTTGGGGCTGCGCTGGCGCCGGGTCTACGAAATCACCAGCGGCGATTGGACGCGCCGCGGCGCCGCCTGGGTCGCCGATGTCTCGGCCTTCAATTTGTCGATTGGCTGCAACCACTGCGACCGGCCGATTTGCCTGGAGGGGTGCCCCACCGGGGCGATTCGCAAACGGGAGGACGGCATCGTATTGATCGACGGCCACAAATGCGTGGGGTGTCGCTATTGCAGCTGGGCCTGCCCTTACGGCGCCCCCCAATACGATCCACAACAGGGCTGCATGACCAAGTGCACCTTTTGCGCCGAGCGATTGGATCAGGAGCAGCTGCCGATATGTGTCGCCGCCTGCCCCCTACGTGCCCTCGACTTCAGTCCCCGTGAAGCGTTGGAGAACAAGCACGGTCCCATCGTCCACATCTCTCCCCTGCCCCCGGCCGACCGAACCGATCCTTCGTTGGTCATCTCCGCCCACCGGGATGCCGCACGAACCTGCGAGTTACCCGCCGACATAGTAAAGGTAACGAAATCATGAAAGAGCGATCCCTCATCGCCTTTACCCTGCTCTGCCAGCTGTCTGTCGGCGCGATTGTGATCCTCGCTGTGATTCATGCGGTGCTTCCCGGTGCCGGTTCGCCACGGTACGAATTGCTCGAGCTCGGTTCCCTCGTCTGTACCGCTGGGATGGGGATCGCCCTACTCTCCTCGTTTCTCCATCTGGGCACACCGACCAATGCTTGGCGGTCACTGACCAATTGGCGTTCTTCCTGGCTCAGTCGCGAAGTGGTGCTGGCGCTCGCTTTTACCGGACTGTGTGCGTTGCAAGTTGTATTGCACCGGATGGGTTTGGGATCGAACGGAACGACCATGGCTGCGATCTGGCTCGCCGCAGCGACAGGTCTGGCGCTGATCGGCGCGATGATCAAGGTCTACCGGGTGCGCACCGTATCCCAGTGGAACCGGCGCGCCACCCCCCTGAGTTTTGCGCTAACGACAGCCATTCTCGGTACTTTCGCCGTTACCGCGATAGTGCTGATCAATGCCCGGCTGTCACCGACCATTCAGCGAGCATTGCTCAATGGCATTTCCCTCGCCGCCCTGCTCGCACTCATCGGCGAAATGGTTTTCCTGATCAGACAACGGCGGTCCCGCCAAGTGGCTCCCCGGGAGCACCTCGAGATCGACGACCAAACCCCAACAGCCCTCGGCACCCGGCTGTTCGGGCTGCGCCTCTCCCTGCTCGGCATCACCATTGCCGCATTGGTTGCCGCGTTGTTGGTCAACCAGCACGAACCACTGACCGGTCTACTCCTCCTCACTGCTGTATCGACCGGCATTGCCGCGGAACTGGTAGGACGCATCGCCTTTTACGAGCACATCCCCACGATGGATTAGCGGGAATAGGGTTGCGCAGGGCGTCGTTGTTTCTACCATTTACCTAAAGGAGTTAAAGGCATCATGAGCACGATCAAAATGGTATCGAACCGCTGGCTTTGGACGACCCTTCCATTGCTGTTTGTCTGGTCCTGCGCCGAGGAATCGTCCCCAACGGCCGACGGAGGCGCCGATGGGGACGCCGACGCAGATACAGATACGGACACCGACGCCGATACCGACTCGGATGGGGACGCGGACTCGGATGCAGATGGGGACACGGACACCTCCACTGGTGAGGATTGGGAGATGCACCTGGCCGTGGACGACCAGTTCGACGTCTACTTCGGCACGCCGATTCGCACCACCGGGGATCGGGTCGGTCAGGGCACGGATTGGACCCAAGAATATTTCTACACAGCCAAAGATCGAAAATCGACCGACTATCTCTATGTTGCCACAGCCTCGGATCTGGATGGCGCACAGGGTTTTATCGGCACCTTCACCAATGTCACGCTGGGCAAGACCACCACCACCAGCGACGACGTGTGGGACGTGTTTGCGGCAGGCGCGCACGAAGCGACCAACCCGTTCTGGCCGGATGAGTGGCCGGCCAGCTTGTTGCCCACCCAGGAGCAGGTGGACACGGCCATCGCTTATGCCCAAGCCAACAAATTGTGGGTCACCCCGACCTTTGATCCGGCCTTTGACAATGACCCGAACACCGATCCCACCGACGGCACCGGTTGGACCCACAACCCCTGGTGGTACGACTACCCCAACATTCCCGACAATGCCCTATGGATATGGTTCGACTCGGGCACGATCCCCGACGGCGAGATTCCCGGCGTGTTCACCGGCGGCAACCACGACGAGTTCTTGGTTTTTCGCGTGCCCGGCGCAGTCGCTCCCATCGAATAACCCCCTCAGCCGATTCGGTAAAACTCGGGTGACTTCCCCGCTGATTGACGATAGATCTACCCCATGACCAATGCCTCCACCAAACTCAAGCGTGCCTTTGAGCCAAACCGCTTCAGGGAACAGGGCCATCGGTTGGTCGACCTGCTGGCCGATTTTCTCGACGAATCGCAGACCCAGCAGCGGTCCGCTGTCCTGCCGCAAATCCCCGCCGATGAGATGCTCGACCGCTGGTCCGCCCCCTTACCCGCCGAACCGGCCCACGGATTCGAAGGGATCATCAACAAGGTCCTCGAGCAATCCAACAACCTGCAACACCCGCGCTACGTGGGTCACCAGTGCTGCAGCCCCCTGCCCTTGGCCGCGCTGACCGATCTGGTGGGCAGCCTGCTCAACAACGGCTCGGCGGTGTACGAGATGGGACCGGTCAATGTGGTTTTGGAACAGCGCTTGGTCCAGTGGATGTGCCAGTTGATCGGTTATCCAGACACGGCCGACGGTATCTTCACCCACGGGGGCACAGTGGGCAACCTCACCGCACTGCTGGCAGCCCGCCAAATCAAGACCGACTACGACGTTTGGCGCAACGGGGTGCAGCCGGAAAAGCCGCTATCGGTGTTGGTTTCCGAGGACTGCCACTACAGTATCAAGCGCGCGGTGGGTATCATGGGACTGGGAGAAGCGGCGGTGTTGACCGTGCCGGTGAACCATCGCTACCAGCTGGACCTGGCCGTTGCTCGCCGCCGCTACGACGAAGCGCTGGCAGATGGGCGCCAGGTCTTTCTCATCGTGGGTAACGCCTGCTCCACGGCCACCGGCAGTTATGATGATCTCAACGCCATCGCCGATTTCGCCGAGGAGCGAAACCTCTGGTTTCACGTGGATGCAGCCCACGGCGCCTCGGCAGCTCTTTCGGCAACGTATCGTCACCTGCTGGATGGCTTGCAGCGGGCAGATTCGTTGGTCTGGGATGCCCACAAAATGCTGCTGACCCCGGCGTTGGCCACCACCGTGTTGTTCAAGGACGGCTCGAATTCATATGCGTCGTTTTCGCAGAAAGCTTCCTATCTCTTCGAGAAAGAGTCCAAAGAGGAGTGGTACGACATGGCCCACCGGACCATGGAATGCACCAAGGCGATGCTCGGACTCAAGCTCTACGTCCCGCTGATGGTCTACGGCACCGACCTGTTCGCCGATTTTGTGACCCACACCTACGATTTGACCAAACAGTTTGCTGCGGTGATTGAACGGGCAGCAGACTTCGAGCTGGCCGCCCCGCCCCAGAGCAACATCATCTGTTTCCGCCACACCAGACCGGGGGTGACCGACCTGGACGACCTGCAAAAGAGAATCCGCCAGGGCATCCTGAAAGAAGAGCGATTCTACATCGTTCAGACGGCCCTCAAATCGGGCTTTTATTTGCGCTGCACCATCATCAACCCCCTCACAACGCTCGAAGACCTGACCGATCTGCTCGACGCCATTCGAGCGCTGAGCTAGCGACTGCTGTCCACGTAGACGACCTTCAATATCCGGTCGGCAAATGCCTCGGGCTCTTCGAAAAACGGAAAATGGGCGGAGCGCTCGAACCAGACCAGTTTTTTTACCGGCGCCTCCAATTCGTTGTGGTATCGCTCGATGAGCGCGTGGGGGGTGGTGTAGTCGTGACGACCGGTGAAAAAGTAGGTCGGCACCTCGAGCCGGCGAATCGCCTTGTCCACCGGGCCCTTGATGGCATCGTACACCATGTGCCGCGACGAGTAGCTCGACCCCTGACCCACGCGCAGAACCTCTTTGAGGGAGTACTCCGGCGCGGCCAAGCCGGCGGACAACAGGGGCCACCAACTGGTCTCCCCGTACAACTCACCGCCGAATTCGAACAACCACTTTTCCCGAGCCGCGGCCCCCAACGATTCGAGCTCGCTGATCGCCTCCGGATTGCCCGTGCTGGTGGCCATCCGTTGAATGAAGGCGTCCTGCAGCGGACCGGTCTCCTCGTCCGAGACCACCTGGCCGATACCGATATACGCCTGCAGCAATTCCGGGTGGCGCGAAGCGGTGATGATCCCCAGGTAGCTGCCCCAGGAATGGCCCGCCAAAAACAGTTTCTGCTGATCGAAGCGCTCGAGCAGGTGGTTGATCAGTTCCTTGGTGTCGGCCAGCATCTGCTCTACGGTCATGTCTTCGATTTTGACCTGCTCGGAAAACGATTTTCCGGCACCCCGCTGGTCCCACTGGACCACGACAAAGGTCTCCTCCAACGGTCGTTGAAACCGGTGGGCCAGATACATCATCGGCATTCCCGGCCCACCGTGCAAGAAGAGCAGAATCGGATTGGCCCGATTGCGCCCGCGAATCAACACCGCCTGTTCCAGCCCCCCGAGCCGGACCGTGGTCAACTCGGCGATAGCGGTCCCCGGCTCACTGCCGAGGGGGTCGTCAATGGGATCGGTCCGGGCCGGGATCAGGTACCATACGCCAACGGTGAGCAGCAGCAACAGCACCACCCCCATGAACACAACGAGAACCTTCTTCATGCGCTAACCATATGAATGAAAACGAGATATTGTCAATCCGAGTCCCGATGACGGGGCATGCTCACCAGTGATTTTGAACCCATGCCTGATCGCGTGGACGGTCTTGGAGCTTGCCTTTGACCCGTTTGGGGATTAGGTTGTCTGACGGTTCGAATACCGGTATCACCTGTAGAGCGAATCGACTAAACGGATCATAAAGGAACGCGATGTTAAATATTGTAAAAAAGATTGTCGGTACGGCCCACGTCAGAAAGATGAAGCGCATTCGGCCGCTTATCGAGACGATTGCGGCGCTGGAGCCGAAAATGCAGCTGCTCACCGACGCCGAGCTCCAGGGCCAAACCCCTAAACTAAAAGAAAAATTGAGCAACGGGGCATCGCTGGACGACATCCTGCCCGAGGCCTTTGCGACTGTGCGCGAAGCATCGATTCGCACCCTCGGCATCCGCCCGTTCGACGTCCAATTCATCGGAGGCGCAGTGCTGCACGACGGGGGTATCGCCGAGATGAAAACCGGTGAGGGCAAAACCCTGGTCGCCGTGGCTCCGGCCTATCTCAACGCCCTCGAAGGCAAGGGGGTCCACGTGGTGACGGTCAACGACTACCTGGCCGGCCGCGACGCCGAATGGATGGGGTTCATCTACAATTTCCTGGGGTTAGAGGTGGGCTGCACCCTGCACGGACAGGATCGCGCCGGTAAGCAGCGGGCCTACAAAGCCGATATCACCTACGGGCAGAACAACGAATTCGGCTTCGACTACCTGCGCGACAACATGAAGTTCAGCATCTATGACTACTGTCAGCGGCCGCTCAATTTCGCCATTGTCGACGAGGTGGACTCCATCCTGATCGATGAAGCGCGAACCCCGCTGATCATCTCGGGCCAGCCCGAACAGTCCTCCCAGCTCTACACCCAGGTCAACGGGATCGTCCCCCGGCTGCGCAAGGAGACCGACTTCATCGTCGATGAAAAAGGCCATTCGGTCACCATGACCGAAGAGGGGGTGGACACGGTCGAGGGGGCACTGCAGATCACCAACCTGTTCGACCCGGCCAACATCGACTTTCTGCACCATGTGAATCAGGCACTAAAGGCGCACTACCTGTACAAGCGCGATGTGAACTACATGGTCACCGACGATCGCAAAATCGTCATCATCGACGAGTTCACCGGCCGCACCATGCCCGGGCGAAGGTGGTCCGACGGGTTGCACCAGGCGGTCGAAGCCAAGGAGAACGTTCCCATTCTCGAGGAGAACCGGACCCTGGCGACCATCTCCTTCCAAAACCTCTTCCGCCTCTACAAAAAACTGGCCGGCATGACCGGAACGGCAGATACCGAGGCCGAGGAGTTTCACAAAACCTACAAGCTCGATGTGACCGTGATTCCGACCAACTGGCCCTGTGTGCGGGGAGACAACCAGGACGTCATCTACCGCACGGAACGGGAAAAATTCTACGCCATCGTCGACGAGATCCGAACCTGCATCGAGATGGGCCAACCCGTGCTGGTCGGTACGGTCAGCGTGGAGAAGTCCGAGGCTATTCACCGCCTACTCGAGCGCAAGGGGGTGCCCCACAACGTGCTCAATGCCAAACAGCACGAACGGGAGGCCTACATCGTGGCCCAAGCCGGCCGCAAGGGTTCGGTCACCGTCTCCACCAATATGGCCGGCCGCGGGACCGACATCATCCTCGGGGGCAACGCGGAGATGATGGCCAAAGGGCGCATCGATCCGGAAGAGGATCCCATCGGGTACCGCAAGTTGGTGGCCGAATACAAACGCCAGTGCGAGCTCGAGCGCCAGGAGGTGATCGGCGCCGGAGGTCTGCACATCCTGGGCACCGAGCGACACGAGTCCCGGCGTATCGACAATCAGCTGCGCGGTCGTGCCGGCCGTCAGGGGGACCCGGGGACCTCCCGCTTCTTCCTCTCCCTGGAGGACGATCTGCTGCGCATCTTCGGCGCAGACCGTCTGACCGGGGTGATGGAGCGGTTCGGCATGGAGGAAGGGGTGCCGATCGAGGCCAAGATGGTCTCCCGCTCCATCGAGAATGCGCAGAAGAAGGTGGAGCACCGCAACTTCGACACCCGCAAGCATCTGCTGGAGTACGACGATGTGATGAACCAACAGCGCAAGACGATTTACGCCCTGCGCAAACAGGTGCTCGAAGGCAAGTACATGGCCGAAGAGGGCCTGGCCGACACCAGCAAAGTACGGGGTGAAGACGAAGGGGAAAAGAAGTTCGTCGAGGTGGAGATTCCCGAGGAGCAGATCGTCCGATTCCGGGAGCACCTGGCCCCCATTCTCGAGCGCACCATTATCGCCCTGGGGGAACTCGGCCCACCGCCCCCGGCCGGCCCCGATGGGGAGCTGCCCGATCCCACATTGGACGATTTGATCCGCATCGATCCCAAGCTGGTCGAGCAACAGATCTACGCCTTCTACGGGCATCAGCCCGATCTGCTGGATCTCGACGAGCCCAAGGCCATCTACGAGCGGTTGCTCGAAAACGTGCCCCGTTCCCTGGCTGCCCAACGGGAACGGCTGCTCGATGACGCGGATCAGGTCATCTCGGATATCGTCGACGAGCACTGCACCGGGCAAAAAAAGGGGGAATGGGATTTGGCGGCAATCGATCAGGGGATCAACGCCAAATTCGCGATCAAGCCGGAGAATCTGCAGGGTCAGCAGGATGTCGACGGGCTGGCCGGAACCCTTTACAGTCAAGTGGAGACCCTCATCGCGGCCAAGGAAGAGGAGATGGGCATGGAGGTGCTCATCGCGGCCTTCCGGCATTTTTATCTGAGGGAGATCGACCGCCAATGGCTCGATCACCTGGCAGCGATGGATCACCTGCGCTCGGGGATTGGCTTGCGCGGCTACGGCAACCGGGATCCTAAGCAGGAGTACAAACGGGAGGGGTATGAGATGTTCACCACGATGATGGGGAACATCAAGACCAATGTTCTCGAAAAGACGTTTCACGTCAGAATCGAAAACAAAGACGACGTTCAGCGCATCGCCATGCCCCGCCGAACCAAACGGCTCATCGAGGGCCGGGGCTCGATCGGTGGTGAACCCAACACACCGAAGAAACCGACGACCGTCAAGCGGGAGGCCCCCAAGGTCGGTCGCAACGAGCCGTGTCCTTGCGGTTCGGGCAAAAAATACAAAAAGTGCTGCGGCAAAAACACATAGTGCGCCGCCGCGAACAATCCCTCGAGTGGGGGCTGCTGATTTCCACGGCCGGGCTGATGTTCTGTGCCCTGGTGGGTTGTCGTCCACTGCCGCCGGCACCGCCGACCGCCCCGCCCCCGCAGCAGGTGGACACCCCACCGCCGGTGAGCTGGGCCGATGTTATCGGTGGACCGGCGCCCCACACCGAGCTGACCGCGGCAGAGATGCAGTTGCTCAACGCCCGTCCCTGCCGCTGCCTGCACGACGGACGGCTCAGTCTGGCTGCACGGCAACACGCCACCGACCTAATCCGCAGCGGCGCCAACCCCACTGACGGTGATTTGGATCGCCTGCGCTTTCTCCTCCTGCGCCAAGGGTCGGTAGACTACATCGTCGAGCCGAGAATGCTCTATCCCGGCACTGCCGAGGGGATCGATGTCAACGGGATGGCCGAGCAGCGGCTGCGCTGGACCCATTGCGGCATCGGTATCGGCACGGCGGCAGAACAGACCCGAACGGTTTGGATCGGGGTTCAACGGGAGGTTGAGCTGCAACGGATTCCCACTCGCCATCGGGCGGGCACAGCCCTGCTGATCAGTGGCCGGGCGCTGCGGGGCAACGTGAGGCTGCTGCCCTTTGTCGGCCTGCCCAGTGGGGCGGCGGTCCAATTGGCCCCCTCGGTCGCCCGCGCAGATGGCCGCTTCGCCTTTACCATCTCCTTGCCCACCTCGGGCCGGTACGAGGTGGAGCTCTTGCTCGACACCGCCGGTGGTCCGCGGGTGGTCGCGCTGTTTCCCCTCTTTGTCGATGTGGAGCCGGATCCCCGGCCCCTGGTCACCCCTGCGATCCCACCGGCAGTCGACTCGACCCCGGACATCGCCCTATTCGAATTTCTGAACTCGGCCCGAGTGCGGGCCGGACTCCCCCCCCTGCGCCGGGATCGCCGGCTGGATCGGGCAGCCTCGGCCCACTGCACGGACATGGTCGACGGGGCCTATTTCGGACACGTCTCTCCCAGGCACGGCGCCCTCGACGCTCGGCTGACCGCCCACCGCATCCGCCCCCAGCGATCCGCGGAGAACATCGCCCGCAGCAGCAGCGCGCTGCGCATTCACCGCAACCTGATGGGTAGCCCATCCCACCGCATTCACATGCTGGACTCCCGGTTTACCACCATCGGCATCGGCACTGCCACTGACGGCACGGACATCGTCGCAACCCAAATCTTTGCCAGTTGGTAAGAACCCAGTGGTCACTTTTCTGTATTCTCTCCGGTACCCTCCCCCAACGTCCACTCATCCACCGGGGGAGGGATAGGGAGGGGGCTCAGAACTTGACGATCACGCCGTTGGGGGTGGGCCGGACAAACGCTGTCTTCTCGGTGGCGGGTGTCTCGCCGAGCTCGAGGGCGAGGAGAATCACCCCGGTCGTCAGCAGCGCGGCTCCCAGGCCGAAGCCAATTCCTGTGCCGGCGATAGCGCGGGGTTTCTGTTCGGTCTCGAACCGCTCCTTTTGCGCCCGGTATTGGACAGCCAATTGTTCGTACAACACGAGGTCATCCGCCTGCCGGGCCTCCTCGGCCCGTTGGAACAGGTTCTCCGCTTTGTTGCGGTGGGCCGCGTAGGTGTACGAAAAATACCCCCCCACACCCACGGCAACCAACCCGAGGCCAATCGCCGACCAGCCCAATACCCGCCGCAGGGATCCGTCATCGGACCGCAGGTCGGGCGCTGATCCGGACATGGGCGGCAAGCCGGCCCCGGCCGATCGGTGCAGGTCGAGTCCGTAGGCGATCCTGACACCGGTCAAATGGGCACCGTCATTCACCTGAGCCCTCCCCGGAGAGGCCAGCAATGAGAGCACGAGAGCGCTCATCGCGAACAGAAACACCTTCTTTGTCACGCCAATGCTTCTCATCTGCCACATTTCCTTGGCAACACGGTTTGTTCTCCCATTGGAAGCTATGTTCTCATAGGACAGCCCTTGGACCCTAGCAAATCTTCAAACATAGAATCAATCGAACTTCTCCAGATTGTGGTATTATCCCCTGCAACGAACAACGAGCAAAGGAGGTCTCTCCATGAAAAACGCTTGGATTCCAACAGTTTTTTGCTGTTTGGCGGTTCTGCTGCTCACCGCGACGATCCACGCCTCGCCGTTGTTGCGGGTGGAAGGCAAGCGGTTCGTTGACCATCAGGGACGAACAGTGGTGCTGCGCGGGTTCAATGTGGCGGGCAACTCGAAGGTGCCCCCCTACCGCGGGGTGACTGCACCGGAGCAGTTGGACAACCTTCAGCAATGGGGCGTCAACGCGATCCGATTGCTGCTCAATTGGGAGGCGCTCGAACCGACAAAAGGGACCTACGACCCGGCCTACCTGGAGGACTATCTGACCACGATTACCTGGGCCTGGCAGCGGGACATTTTCGTCATCATCGACATTCACCAGGACGCCTACTCCCGTTACAACATCAGCGGGTGCGGCGACGGTTTTCCGGCATGGGCCGTGCCGACAGCTGACAACGGCGCGGACTGCCAGGACGCGGTGACCGCCCACGAACCGGACAACGGCCCGAACTGCGAGGGCTGGGGCCAGGACATGCTCACCGACGCCGAGATGCACCGCTCGTGGCATCTGTTCTATGAGGACAAATACGGGGTGCGAACCCGGTACCTGGAAATGCTCCAGTTCGTGGCCACCCGAGTTGCCGAGCACGAGATCGCCCGCCAGGCGGTGATCGGTTACGATTTTATGAACGAACCCTGGGGCGGGGAAGAGACCGAGATCCTCCCGCTCTACGAAGATGCCAGCCTGGTGATCCGGCATGCGGATCCCACAGCTATCCTCTTTGTCTCACCCCATGCGATGCGCAGCTCCAGCATCTCCGAGGGGATGCATTCGTTCTTTGGCGATATCGTCGATTTCTTCAGCCCCTCCACCGGATTCGGCGAGGAGATGCCGCGGCCGAGTTTTGATAATTTCGTCTACTCGCCCCACTACTATGACGCGGTGATGATTCAGTTCGGCAGTTACGATGCCAAAATACTCGGATTCATCAGTGCCAGGCGGCTGTTCAACGTCCCGGCCCCGGACGAAGCCATCGCCCAGATGAAACAAAAGGCCGATGATTGGAATGTCCCGGTGTTCATCGGAGAGTTCGGCGGCGGGCCGGCAATGGGCGGCATTCAGCGATACCTGGATCGGTTTTACGGTGCAATGGATGACCACGCCCTGTCCGGGACTCAATGGGTCTACACACCCGGCTGGGACCCGATGGCCAAGGACGGCTGGAATGCCGAGGACTTCAGCGTGATCGATGACAACGGATCCGCGCGCAGCCACTTTCGCAGCAGGCCGTTCGTCAAATGCATCACCGGACCGCTGACCGACAGTTCGGTCCAGCTGCCTGACCCATTCGACGAGATCAACGGCGCGGCGATTTTTCTCCAATGGCAGCACGATCCCGCAATGGGCCAAACCGTGATCTTCGCACCCCATCTGGATCCGTCCCGGCCTCTCGAAGATCAAATCGAGATCTCCTTGTACGGGGACGCCAACACGACGATTGAATTGGATGGTTCAGCACGTCATCTGTTGATTGGCGATCCCGACGCCGGACCCAAACAAATTAGAATCGAATACGTCGACGTCACTCCATAGATTGCCTGCCTGACGCGTTTTTAGTAGACCTTTGCCCGAATTCCCTTAAGATGACCACGCTATGAAAACCACTGTCCACACGTCTGCCGTCCCGTTGTTCCTCATTACCGTTGTACTTCTCGTTCTGATGATCACCGGGCTGGCACTACTACCGGCCTGCGAGGACGAGGAGCCCGAACCGCCCGACGCCGGCGGGGACTGCGGCTGCGAAGAGTAATTTAAAACTTGAACTTGTGCTTGGCGTCCAGGGCGGCTTCGCGAAGCCTGAGATAGGTCTTGCCCCCCACCTTCTTGGCCATCTTCTTGGTGTTCCAAAAGGCCCATTGTTTGGAGCGGGGAACCAGTGCGCCGGCGGCAATATCAGCAGCAGTAATTGCCCGCACCCCCCGCTGAATGGTGTACCGTCCGATTACCATGCATCCGTGCACTTTGTCCCAGGTGGTGGTGGGTTCTGAGGTGAACAGAATCTCAATTCCGGCGCGACTCGCCGCCTCGGCGACTCGGCGGGAATAGTGTCCCCCAGGGACAGATGCTGTTTTGACCGGACTGCCGAGAATATTCTCGAGCAGGCTCACGCTGCGCTGCCATTCCTGATAGAGGTGATTGCGGTTGAGCATGGACATGCGCGGGGGATGAGAACAGCTGTGGCTGCCGATGACATGCCCTTGAGCATGGAGATCCCGCAGCTGTCCGCGGGTGAGGAATCCAGGGGTGTCGATGTAATCGGTGGTCATGAAAAAATGGCCCCGCCACTGCAACGGCTCGATGATCTCAGGGATCAGGGTGTGGGCACTGGCGCCCCCGTCGTCAAAGGTGACGATGAACTCCGTGTTACCGCGTAGGCTGGGAAACGCTGTCTCCAGCGGGGAGCGGGGCAGCAGGTCGAACACGGACACCGCCGGAACCAGCAGCCGATTGGCGATACAGGCGACGTGCTGGCGAAATTCCGCTTCGTCCAACTTGTATTCGGCCGCATCTGAACCCAGGAATCCACTCGATTCATCGCTGCCGGTAATGACGTCGTGATACAGCAGAGCGACGACCATCGTTTACGGTCTCCTTCGAGGGGCGGGCTTCCAGTTGAGGATCTTGGTGAGCCAGGGCCCGCCCCGTCTTTTTTGAGCGTTGAGTTTCCACCAGACATACTTGGTCAGCCACGGTTGACCCCATTCGTGGGAGAATCCGGGATTGATTTCCACCGGTTTTGCCACGCCCTCCACGATTTCGGTGAGTTTGTCCCTGATTGAATCCAAATTGTCGAGGACGACCCGATTCTGGATCACGATATGGGATTCATTCACCTCGTCATAGGGGTAAGTGTAGAACCCGTAAATCGGACCGGTATCGATACCCGCATCGGTCTTGAGCAATGTCGCCGAGATCTTGTCCGTATCCCCTGAGGCCAACGCCCAGAAGCAACCGTGGGCATTGCGATATTCCGGGCAGTGCCCCGGGTGCATGACGTAAGTCCCGTGAGAGGGGATCGAGAAAATCCGCTTCTTCAGGATGACCTTGCAACAGGCCAGCGTGATATCCGGCGCCGCCTCCCTGATGAACTTTTGGGTCGCCTTGGTATTGGGACTGGTGGTGTGAAAGACCGGTGTCGACGCGGGCAGTGGGGAATATCGTTCGGCCAATGCGGCCAATGTGCGCTGCTCCCAACGGCTGTCGCGCTCGGAGAGAAACAGCCGATAGTAGGCGCGAAAGGCGACCACATCGGCGAACCGCACCGGTCCGACCCGTTTGATTTCTCGCTGAATACGCCGCTTCTGTGCCTGGGGTTTCTCCTGAATGACGACCACTCCGGCCACCTCGGAGAAGGAGCCGAGCCTCCGGGCAATCCCCTCTTCGTGCAACCTGGCACCCTCGTGGCAGATGAGCAATGTTTTCATCGATCACACCGCACCTTTCGCCCGTCCCTTTAGTACAACTTCGCCTCGGTTTTTCAAGATCAACCGGGAAAATACGCCGCCTCCCGCTGACATTCAAGGGTAAAAGCCATCTCCCGAATTACCTCGGGCCCGGCACCCGCTATCGGGTCAGCTACTCTTCCTCGTCAATGCCGGTCAGCTCGGGATAAAGGGTGGACAGACATTCGGGACAGATGCCGTGACTGAATTCAGCATCCGCGTGGTCGCAAAAATAGGTTTCTATTTGACGCCAGTCGCCCCGGTCGTCGCGCACTTTCTTACAACTGGCGCAAATCGGAATAATCCCGCGCAGGGTCTTTATCTCGGCCAGGGCTTTCCTGAGCCGGTGAATGAGCCGCTCCCGATCCAGCTCAGCTTCCTTGCGTCTGGTGATATCCAGATGGGCCCCCAACGCTCGTATCGGTCGACCCGCCTCATCCCGCTCGACAATTCTGCCCCAATTGAGAATCCACCGCCAAGAGCCATCCCGCGCGCGCATCCGATGTTCCACCTCAAAAATCGGAGTCCGATTTGCTTCATGATGGGCAGCGGCTTGTTCGACCCGCGGCAGATCATCCGGATGGATCAGCTCTTTCCAGTCCGACAGGGCGACGCCGATATCGTCAGCTGAATACCCGAGCATCTCGGCCCAACTCGCGCTGCGCTCCACCACACCGGTCACGAAGTTCTGATCCCACCACGCCAGTGCCGCGCTGCTGAGCACCATCTCCAGCCGTTCTTCGGCGCGGCGCATCTCCCCGCAAGATTGACGCAACGGGGTTTCGATGGGTGTCGACCGGAGCAGTTCGGCCAGCCGGCGCTCGAGCTCGTGCACCCTCTCTTTCAGCCGTGCTATCTCGGCGAATTCGCTGTTTGATTGTTGGTCATCGCTCGCCACTGCGGGTTCACCTAAGGCCTGTCAGCGAGGCCTCCCTTCCCTGCTCCCATTGTACGAACTCAGCCAGAGGAAAAAAAGGAAAATATTCAATCTGTTGCGCTCGGCCCGACCGAAGGGTCGGTCTCTGGCCGGTCGGCTCTGCCGGGCATCCCATCCATTTGTTTTTCAATAAAACTGACACCTTATATTTTGGCGGTATAATTAAACGAGTACTTAAACAAGGAGAAGTGTTGCGGTGACTTCGACAACAACGATTTCTCGGATGGGAAGGGGTGTATCTGGGCTCTGGCTCACCCTGGTGGCGATCGGCGTGTTCGGGCTCAACAGCTGCTATACGGGTTTTGCCCTCGATGTCTGCTCCCAGGGGGAAACCCAGTGCCTCGGTGAGATGGTCCAACGCTGCGTCGAAGGAGAATGGACCGATTTGGAGGACTGTGCCGCAAACCAGGCGATTTGTGTGACCAGCGAGCACGGCTCGGCATGTTCGGACCAAAGCGGCGGCGACTCCGATTCGGACGCAGATGCCGACACCGATGCCGACACGGACGCCGATACGGATTCGGACAGTGACACGGACTCGGACGCCGATGCAGATTCCGATACGGATGCCGATGCCGATGCCGATACCGACGGGGACACAGATACGGACATGGACGCAGATACCGATACGGATGCCGACGCCGATGGTGATACGGACACCGATACCGACAGCGATACAGACGCCGACACCGACGGGGACAGCGACACTTCGACCGGTGTGTTGCGGGTGTTTGTCACGAGCTCCGTCCACTTCGGCGGCTTCGGCGGGGTCGCGGGGGGGGATGCGATTTGCCAGCAGCGCGCGGATGAAGCCCAATTGGACGGGGTGTTCAAGGCCTGGATATCCGACGCACAGAGCTCCCCGTCGACGCGGTTCACCCACGGTACTGTCCCTTACGTGCGAGTGGATGGTTTTGAGCTGGCCAAAAATTGGGCCGATCTGATTGATGGACCGAAGCAGCTGGTCATTTGCCGCGATGAGGAGGGCAATACCCCTCCGGACACTTACAACATCTGGTCCAACACGGCCTACGACGGTACCCTGTGGGAGGGCGGCAGCAGCGATGACAACTGCGCCATGTGGCAAACGAGCGCTACTACCGCGTCCGGTTTGGTCGGGGATTGTGACACGATCAACTGGTCAGGCCCCGTGGGCGGCAATTTGTCGACGTACAACTGTGGATTGTACGAATTTCGCTTGCTCTGTTTCGAACAGTAAATAAGGAACATCCATGATATGAGCGCGATTCGGCACAAATTGAATTGGCGTCTCGGTTGTTTGGGGTTCACCTTAATCGTCCTGTTGGGTATCTCCGGCAACGCGCCGGCCGCTCCCAGCACCGCCTTCTCGTTTGAAAAAATTCACGAGCCCCAGGGAATGCACCAGTCGACCCTTTGGAGCATCGTGCAGGATGCGCGGGGGTTCATGTGGTTTGGCGCTGAGGTGGGACTCTACCGCCATGATGGGTATACCTTCAAGGCCTATGCCCACGATCCGGCAGATCCCAAGAGCCTGAGCAGCAGCTACATCCTCTCCCTTTTCGTCGACAAAACCGGCAGCATGTGGATCGGCACCCTGGCCGGCCTGAACCGGTTTGATCCCACCCTGGAGAGCTTTGAGCGCTACGAATTCGAAGAGGGAGATCCAAACACGGAGAAACGGATCAACGTCATCCACCAGGATCGCACCGGCGTCTTGTGGTTGGGCACCGAGCGGGGCATCGTCCGATTCGATCCCCATGACGGTCAGAGCAGACGCTTTAGGCACCATTCGACCGACCCGCATAGCCTGTGTGACGACCACATCACTGCGATCGACGAGGACGCCACGGGTCGGCTGTGGATCGGCACGGCCGAGCGCGGGTTGTGCAGTTTCGACCCGGCGACCGACAGATTCACCCATCACCGCCGGGAGACCGGTGACGTCGAATTGAGTGCCGACCGGGTGCAGGTGGTCATGGTGGACAGCCAGTCGAACATCTGGGTGGGAACCAATCTGGGCTTGAGCCGCTTTGATCCGAATCGAAGCCAATTCACCCTCTTTCGACCCTACGAGAAAGGTCGTTCGATCGACAATTGGATCACCGCTATTCGCGAGGCGAGAAACGGCCAATTGATGGTGGGGACACAACGAGGCGGGCTGTACACCTTTGACCAGACCGTGCTGCGCTTCTCTCCCTTGGCCAGCGAAGACACGGTGATCGAAAACAAAATCATGCACATTTACGAAGACTGCTTCGGCGTGGTCTGGATTTGCACCCACGGAGAGGCGATCTACAAGGGAATTCGGCAAAAACCGTTCAGAACGCTCAAATTCAAGGCAGACAAGAAACACGGACTGAGCCATCAAAAGGTGTTCACCTTTCATCAGGAACCCGATGAAACCCTGATGATCGGCACCGGGGGAGCCGGGATCGACATGATCCACCCCCGCACGGGCCAAATCAGAAATCTGCGCCACGACGCCAATGATCCCCAGAGCCTCAGCAGCGACTATATCCGGCAAATCCTCAAGGACAGCACGGGGACGATCTGGATCGCCACAGAAGGGGGAGGACTGAATATCTACGATCGGCGGACAGAGAAATTTACCCACATCAGACACGATCCCGCCGACCCGAAATCCCTGAGCAATGACTACGTGTATTGTGCGTTCGAAGACCACACAGGCGCCCTGTGGTTCGGCACGCGGGACGGTTTGAACCGACTCAATCGCCATGAGATGAGCTTCCACCGCTACTATCGGGAGGGAAAAAACGGCGGCAGTCTCAGCAGCGACTACGTTTATGCGATCGATGAAGATCGCGGCGGAACACTGTGGATCGGCACCCTCGGCGGTGGGTTGAACCGCTTCAATCGCGAAGACGAGACTTTCAGTCACTACGCCATCGGGGACAACATCGCCCAATCCTATGAAAGCGAAACCGGTCAATTTTGGGTTGCGACCAACACCGGTTTGGTCTTGCTCAATCGGGCCACCGGTGAGTACAGCCGGTTCACCCAGGACCACGGCCTGTCGGACAACGTGGTGTTCTCCATCCTCGAGGATCACGCCCACATCCTCTGGCTCGGCACAAGCAACGGCCTGACCCGCTTCAATCCTCGGACCAACGAGGTGCATGTGTTCGACAAGAACGATGGGCTGTTCGGCAACGAATTCAACGGCAAATCGAAATACAAGACCCCGGCCGGCGAGCTCTTCTTAGGGGGTATCAATGGATTCAGCAGCTTCTTCCCCGAAAGGATCACCGTCGATCAGGTCGTTCCGGACGTGGTGTTGACCGATGCCCTGTTGTTCAACAAATCCATCCCCCTTCGCCCGGACGTCAAGGGCCAGACCCATCTGCAAAAATCGATCATCGAAGCGGACCAGTTGACTCTCAACTACGACGATACGGTGGTTTCCTTTGAATTCGCGGCGCTTCATTTCGCCGATCCACCGAAGAACCAATACGCCTATATGATGGAGGGATTTGACAAGAACTGGAGCTATGTGGGCGATCGCCGGTTCGCCACCTATACCAACTTGCCCCCTGGACAATACAGCTTTCGCGTGCGGGGTTCCAATGCGGATGGGGTGTGGAACGAACAAGGGATTTCGCTCAGGATCGAGGTGGTGCCCCCGGTTTGGCAGACCTGGTGGTTCAAGGCGATGATCGTCATCGCAGTGTTGGGCACTGCCATTGGGTTGTACAAGATGCGCATCAGCACCATCGCCGCTCAAAAAATGGTGCTGCAGACCCAAGTGGAAAACAGGACCAAACAGCTGGCCCAAACCAATCTGGAGCTCGAGAAGTTGTCCATTGTCGCGCGAAAGACCGAGAACGCGGTGATGATAATGGACGAGCGGGGCACGATTGAGTGGATCAACGAAGGGTTCACGCGGATGTACGGCTTGACCCTCGAGGAGTTGTTGGCCCAAAAAGGATCGAATCTGGCCCAGGTGAGCAACCACCCGGAAATCGGCCGGCTGGTCAACGAATGCAAGACGATCAAGCGGTCGGTCACCTACGAAACCGTCAATATCTCGCTAAACGATCGCGTATTGTGCACCCAATCGACGATTACGCCGATGATCGACGAGCAGGACAACCTGGTCAAGCTCATCGCCATCGACACCGATATCACGGAGCTCAAAAAATCCCAACGGCAGGCTGTGGACCGTGCCAGCGAGCTGAAGGAGGTCAATGAGAAACTGGCCACTGCCAATGAGCGTCTGCGGGACTTGGACAAGATGAAGAGCCGGTTCTTCGCCAATATCAGCCATGATTTGCGCACGCCGTTGACCCTAATTCTCGCGCCCCTGGAGCTGATGTTGAGCGCCGAAGCCGGTCCGCTGACCGAGGAACAGACCGATCAGCTGGACGGTATCCGGCGCAGCGCGATGGAGCTGCTCAAGTTGATCAACGACTTGTTGGATCTCAGCCGGCTCGAAGAAACCCGCATGACCCTACAGGTCAACCCGGTGGATCTCTCCGCACACTTGAACCGACTGACCGATTTTGCCCAACCCTTGGCCAGGCGCAAGAACATCGAGCTAAAGCTCGCCGTCGACGAGGGAATCAAAATCGATGCCGATGAGGACAAGCTGGAGCGGGCACTGGTCAACCTGCTGAGTAACGCGCTCAAATTCACCGACGCCGAGGGGACGGTCTCCATCACCGCCCGAACGATCGCCGACTACGCGCAAGTGGAGATCAAGGACACCGGCATCGGGATTCCCGAGGACGCCTTGTCGAGTGTATTCGACCGTTTCGGACAGGTGGACCCATCGATCACCAAACGCCGCGGGGGCAGCGGCATCGGGCTCTCGCTGGCCAAGGAGTTCGTCGAGCTACACCGCGGTCGTTTGACCGTCACGAGCAAGCTCGGCGAGGGCTCCGCTTTCCTGGTGGAGATCCCGATAGGTCTGAGCAGTCAATTATCGATTCATCCAACCCCTCAGGCGACACCGGAGGGGCCCTCGACAGATCCCCGTGAATCGGAAAAACCGGGCATCCCCGAGTGGACCGATCAACTGCTCGCTCGTCCGGAGTATCGCTTCATGAGCATCGACAAAGCCACCGAACGACGCTCAGTGGTGCCCCGGACGAGATCGGATGGGTTTAAAGCGGCGCGGATTCTCATCGCCGATGACAATGCGGAAGTGCTCAAATACGTTCAGCAACTGTTGCTCGACAAATACGATGTCTGGACCGCCGAGGACGGACAGCAGGCGTGGGATCTGCTCGTCACCCATCGACATGATTTGGTCATCGCCGATGTGATGATGCCCAAAATGAGCGGACTCGAGCTGTGCAAACGGATTAAGGTGGATGCCCGGACGCAGGACACCCCGGTTATTCTGCTGACCGCCCGGGGTGATGTGGAACACCGCGTCGAGGGGGAGGCGATGGGCGCGGACAAGTACTTTACCAAGCCGTTCAACCAGCGCGAGCTCCGGGTGGCGATCAGCAACCTGCTCGAAGGACGAGCCCGGCGGATGGAGGCGGGCGCCCGCAAACGCTCGGCAACGGTGGAAACCCTGTTGAGCGGTATGGCCCACGAGTTGCACAATGCGTGTCAACAGGTCACCACCGCCCTCAGTGCCTATTGGAAGCTGGCCAAAAAGGGGAGTACCGACAAGGATCGCAAAGGGGCCATGTCCGACGCCGAACTGGTCGACCGATTGCATCAGATGGAGGGCATCTCCGGACGGGCACTGGAACGGATCACCACAGTGGTCAAATCCCTCAGCCAATACGCGCAGAATCAGATGCAGGTGCCCTGGACCGATTTGGATCTGGACGAGCTCATCGCCCGCGAGGTGAACCTGATCACCGGCTCCCACAACAAAGGTATCGAGCTCAAGCTGTTGCTCCAGTCCGGGGCGACCATTCGGGGCCCCCAAGAGGAAATTCGTCAGATGGTGCTGAACATCGTAGAGAATGCGGTGCAGGCGGTCGATGTGGGCGGTATCGTGGAAGTGGGCACCAGTCTCAAACAGGGCAAAGTCTGTCTGAGAGTCTGCGACAACGGGTGTGGCATCCCGGCGGATCAACGCGAACGGGTGTTTGATCCCTTCTTCACCACCAAAACCCCGGGCAAGGGCATGGGCCTGGGGCTGGCCCTATGCAAGCGCACGGTGATCGACCTCGGCGGGACAATCGAGCTGAAGACCAATGAAGGTGTGGGCACTGAAGTCTACATCGAGCTGCCGCGAACCGATTTCGACACCACCACCCCACCCTCAGTTGTTGCCGACGCCTAGCCCAGGACACCCTCACTCCTACAGCCGACCCAGCCGTTGGGCCAGATCTTCCATGGCGAGCTGGACGGCGTTTTTCAGGGCCAGTTCTTGTAGCGCTTCGTCCTGGTTCGGGGCGTACTCCTTTTTGGGCTTGGAGGACGAACCCGAATTGCGCAGGGTGGCTTTGATCCAGCGATCCGGGTGATCGAAGACCGTGATCGAGATATCGGTTTCCCACACCGTCTCAGCTCCGGTGAGCCGTTTGTTCAGGGATTTGATGTTGACCATCAGCACCAGCGGTTTGAGGTTGTGTTCGGCGATCTCTTTCTCTAGTGCTTTGAGGCCGTTCTTGTTGTCGGCCGCGGCAAGATCGGGCTGCATGCGAATTGCCTGTTCGAGCAGTGTGCGCAATCGCGGGAGCAACGTCGATCGCTTGATTGCGCTTTTGTTGGTCAGGGCGCCGATTTCGATCACCCCTTTGACCGTCCCCCAATCGACCTTGGCCCGCGCCCGGGGAAACCGTTCTTCGAGCAGGACGATGGTGCGCTGCATCTCCTGGCGAACGACATGGTTGGCGTCCCGTCGCTTTTTGAGTACGCCGATGACCGAGGCGTCCCCCACTTTGGCCAGGGTTTTGAGCACGGCGGCGCGCACCCCTTCGTGGGGATCGTCGAGCGCCCGGAGCAGCGTCGACTGAACCTCGGTGCCCTTGAATTTGGCCAGCTCATAGGCGGCCCGCATGCGCTGTTGGTAGCGCTTGTCTTCGAGCAGGGTTTTGATCTGCTCTTTCGGGCTCTTGGACTTGGGTCCAGACCAGGCCGCCCCGCCAAAGGAGATGCTGCAAACGATTAACCACAAACAAAATGTCTTCATAAAAGTCCTCATCGGCTAGTCCGTTGGACGAGATGTCTCTTTAGTGTGTTCAATTTTCGCGATAAAGTCGAATACAATCTCATCGAAATCCCGACCCTTTATCGCGACCAACGAAAGTGTTAAGGTCCCACGAGGAGGAGATTCGCCATGCCCAGTTACAAAGACAAAGATGATCGGCCCAAACGCAGCTGGCGGGATATCGATAAGCAAAAAGACGGCTCACAACACCGCAAGCCCGATCGACCGATATCCAACCCGCGCGCCAAGGCGAGGGCCGATTCCGCGTCCAAGGTATACAAATCCAAACTGGACGCCTTTTTCGACGGTCAGGGCAAAGCGCCGGCACACGTCAAAGAGAAGCTGAACACCCTCAAGGCGGTCGACAGTGGGGGCGAAAAAAGGGTGAAAGCGCTAAAAGCAATAAAAGAGGCCAGCACCTCAACAGCGGCAGATAAGGCGGTTAAGGCATACTTGGTAAACTGGGAGCTACCGCCGGACTATGAGGTCATCGGTCAAGTGCTGACCTGTTCGGACGAGGAGTACGTGGAGCTGGCGCTGACCATGATGACGAAAATGCTCGACGACAAACAGATTCCCAAGCGAGCCGCCCTGCTGGAACAGCGCCTGCGCCGGGTCAAAACCCTCGCCGACGATCCGGACCTCCAGGACAAAGCCGATGCGGTGATGCGTCAATTGCGCCTGTTCAGCTGAAATCCCCACCCGCCACCGGAAAAATCGATTTTTCATCAAAACGCCTGTTTTGTTGCAGAGCACTATGGGGTAAAAGTAGCCCGATGAGCACACACGCCGTTTCGACAACTTACGACCATCAACCCCTAAAGAGGACGACGGATGAGTTTTTTCAATAGAGATTTGACCGATATTCATTGTCTGACCACCGATGAATTATTTTACATTCTGGACAAAGCGGCGGCGATCAAACAGGCCATCTTGGACCGTCAGGTCGATCGCTATCGCCTGGCCGGGGACAAGGATCTGATCGCCGCCCTGCTCTTTTTCGAGGATTCGACACGCACGCGCACCAGCTTTGAAATCGCAGCGATGCGGCTGGGCATGCGCACTACGGGGTTTTCGAGCACCGCAGGTACTTCGGTCAGCAAGGGGGAATCCCTGCGCCACACCCTCGACATGTACGAGACATACAATTGCGACACCCTGATCCTCCGCCACCCGCTGGACGGGTCGGCCCGTTTTGCAGCGGACCACCTCAAGATTCCGGTGTTCAACGCCGGTGATGGTAAACACGAGCACCCCACGCAGACGATTCTCGATCTGTTCACTATTCGCGAGC
>JANQET010000366.1 GCA_028278265.1 Myxococcota bacterium | reverse complement strand
CAGACACGGACTCGGATGCGGATGCGGATGCGGACGGGTACACCGATGCCGATGCGGACGCTGATGCAGATGCGGGCGCCGATACCGATGCCGATTCGGGCGCCGACACCGCTGCAGATTCGGACGCCGATACCGATGCCGATTCGGACGCTGATACCGATGCAGACTCCGACTCGGACGCCGATACAGACACGGACTCGGATGCGGACGCCGACTCGGACGCAGATTCGGATACCGATACGGACGCAGATGCCGATGCGGATTCTGACACCGATGCTGACACCGATTCAGACACAGACACAGATGCCGATACCGACGCAGACACAGATATCGATGCAGATACAGATACAGATACAGATACAGACTCGGATACTGATACCGACGCAGACACAGATGTCGATGCAGATACAGATACAGATACAGATACAGACTCGGATACTGATACCGATGCGGACACGGACACTGATTCAGATACGGATCTGAATTGCCCCTATAACTCGAGTTGGCCCTGCATCTGCAACCAAGCCCTGTGCGCGGACGACAGCCCGTGCCTGGTCATCGAGGGTATTGCGCCGGATATCCCAATTGCCGGGTTCTGCTCCAAACAGTGTACATCCCACATAGATTGCCTGGAGGAGTACCCCGGTGTGGGCATGTGCGTGATCAGTTACAACGGCAACACTCATTGCGCGATACGATGCACCGAAGACGACGATTGTCCTTCGCTTCAAACCTGCCAGACCAACGGAACCTCTTATTTCTGCCATCCATAACCAACCAAGACCTGACGGGTTAGCCGTATCATCCTGAAATTAGTATAAATAATCCGTCAAATCCACTCTCCGGATTTGCATCCTTTCAAATTCATTCCTTACTTATAGAAGGACGTTGAGGTCGTTTGACTGAAAACGACCTTTACCTACCGAGGGCTGATGACCGATGAACGGATCAACCTGCTCCTGATCGAAGACAGTGCTGTCGATGCGCGGGTCATGACCGAAATGGTGCGCAATATCGACACGATCAAAATGATCTGGGTTCGCGAGCTCGCCTCCGGCTTGGAACGCCTGGATCAGGGAGATGTGGATCTCGTGCTGCTGGATCTGGGTCTTCCCGACAGCCAGGGGCTTGACTCCCTGTCCCAGGTTGTGGCGCATGCCGCTTCAGTGCCGGTGATCGTGCTCACCGTACGCGTGGATATGGAAGTCGCCCTGGAGGCGATTCGTCTCGGCGCATATGACTACCTGGTCAAAAAAACTGTACGGGGCCCGTTCTTGGAAAACACGGTGCGCCACGCCATCGCGAACCGGCACAACGAACAGGCGCTCAAGGTCAGCGAGCAACTGTTTCGATCCGCATTTCTGTGCGCTCCGGTGGGCATGACCCTGGTGGGGGTGGACGGACGCCTGATGTGGGTCAATCAAGCCCTGTGCGATATGCTCGATTACTCGATCGATGAGCTGTCCACCAAGCGCTTCTCGGATATCTCGCCCGCCGAGGAGTTGGCCTCGAACACCCAAATCCTCCACCGGTTGCTCAGCGGAGAAAACAGCTCGATCACCTCTGAAGTAGCGCTGACCGACCGCAGCGGCGGCCGAGTTTTTGCCGAGATCCTCTGGTCCCTGCTGCGCCACCCGGACGACCAGCCGATACACTTCATCGCCCATATTATCGACATCACCGAGCGCAAACACGCCGAACTGACGCTAAAGGAAAATGAAGAGATTTACCGAAGTCTGGTGGAGACCTCCCCGGACGGCATCTTTCTCGCCGATCTCGACGGTTCGATTATCCGGGCCAACCGACAAGCGGCCGAACTCCTCGGCTACGAAACCCCGACGGAACTGACCGGAAAAGACGGCTATTCGTTGCTCTTCACCTACGACAAGCGTGCAGCGGCCCAAAAGTTAGAAGAATTCGAAAAGAACGGTTGTCTGCACAACAGTGAAACCCGGCTGCAGCGTCGCGACGGCTCGGTCTGCCCGGTGGAGCTCAGTGCCCAGTTCATTCGCGACGTCGACGGTCAACCCAAGGCGATGATGGCCCTGTTTCGCGATATCTCGTATCGCAAGAATCTCGAAAGCCAACTGGTCCAAGCACAAAAGCTCGAATCGATCGGGCAACTGGCCGCCGGTATTGCTCACGAAATCAACACACCTGCCCAATATGTCAGCGACAACACCGTCTTTCTCCAGCGCGCCTTCGAGAAATTGGTCAGTTGCGGCGCGCAGGCCAAGTCCCTATTGGAAATGGCGGCAGCGGGGGCAATCGATCCGGAGCATCTCACCGGTATCAAAAAATCCCTGAGAAAATCAAAACTCGACTATCTGACCAAGCAAGTTCCCAGAGCGATCGAGCAGTCCTTAGAGGGACTCGAGCGCATCGGCAATATCGTCGCGGCGATGAAGGAATTCTCCCATCCCTCCAAAGGGGACAAAGAACCGGTGAATCTGCACCAGGCGATTGAGACAACGCTGATGGTCGCGCGCAACGAATGGAAGTATGTGGCCGAAACGGTAACGGATTTCGATCCGGAACTGCCGCCGGTGCCCTGCCTGCGCGACGAATTCAACCAGGTGATCCTGAACCTCGTGGTCAATGCCGCCCACGCCATCGGCGATGTCGTCGACGTGGCAGCCGAACAAAAAGGAACGATTACGGTAAGCACCAAGGCCGAGGAGAACTGGGCTGAAATAGCGGTCGAAGATACCGGGGGCGGAATACCCGAGGCGGTACGCGACAAAATTTTCGATCCGTTCTTCACGACCAAGAAGGTGGGTCAGGGCACCGGCCAGGGATTGGCCATCGCCCATTCGGTCATTGTGGACAAACATGGGGGCTCGTTGAGTGTCGAATCCACTGCCGACAAAGGGGCGCGGTTCGTCATTCGACTCCCCTTGCAAGAGGAGCGGGAAGGCTTGTCGCCATAGTCCGATTCAATGCTGGCCGGCACGATTGACAGGGCCGGTGTGAAATCGAGACTCTGGAGGGTTTTCATGGATCCGGCGGAAACCAAACTGACAGAGGAACAACTCAAGCAATGGAACCTTGTCGAACGGGAGAGTATTATTGTTTATCAGGGAAAGGTGATCCTCTTCGACGACTACAGCCACTTCCACGGCGAAGAAGCGATCCGCATCATCCGGCTGCACGGTGCCGCAGTGTTGAGGCGCAATCGGTTTAATTTGTTGGGGCTGATCGATGTGACCGGAAGCTACGCAAATCAGGAGGTATTGGCAGTGCTCAAGGAGACCGCCAAGTTGACCGCTCGGTTTTACGCCAAATCCGCCGTCATCGGTTGCGTGGGTGTCCAAAAATATTTTTTGATGCTGGTCAACAAATTCTCCGGGATGGGGGCACGGCCGTTTGACCACAAACAGGACGCCCTGGACTGGCTGGTCAGCTGAGTCCGGCGTCACCGTCTGCATCACCCGGCACTGACGCGTCATTTTCTTCAGCTGCAGCCGCGGCTCCAGCTTCGCTTTGCTTCATCTCATTCATCAAGTCGACCAACCGGCGTTTCAACCCATCGAGTCCCTCGCCGGTCGCCGCAGAAAATACGACGAGATCGATTCCCCGCTGGTGCAGGGCACGGCGCAATGCGGGCTCGGCCTGTCGGGCCGTGGGCAGATCGATCTTGTTGATGCCCACCATGCTGGGACGTCCGGCCAGCTGGGGATCGAACGCTTCGAGCTCCTTTAGCAGAGCATCGTAATCGTCCAACAGATCGTTTTCCCCGGCTGGATCAGGGGCGACCATGTGCAACAGCACAGCGGTTCGCTGAATGTGACGCAAAAACCGGGCCCCCAGCCCAGCCCCCTCGGACGCGCCGCGCACCAATCCGGGGATATCGGCCATCACGAAGGATGCCCCCGGACCGATCTCCACCACACCCAAATTGGGCACCAGGGTGGTGAAGGGGTAATCAGCGATCTCCGGTTTGGCCCGTGACAACCGGGAGACGAGGGTCGACTTGCCCACGTTGGGCAATCCGACCAGCCCCACATCGGCGAGCAGTTTCAACTCCAGTCGAATAACTATCGCCTCACCGGGAACACCGGGCTCCGCACGACGGGGGGCCCGATTGGTCGAGGTGACAAAACGCATGTTGCCCCGACCGCCGGCGCCGCCCCTGGCAATGATCATCGACTGCGCCGTATCGACCAGGTCGCCGACCTGCTCACCAGTCTCGTGATCGAACACCACCGTCCCCTGGGGTACGCGGATCACCGCGGATTCCCCACCCCGGCCGTGGCGATCCTTCCCTTGCCCGGGAGCGCCGTTTTTGGCCTGAACTTTTTGCCGATAGCGCAAATCGAGCAAGGTGCTCAAGTTGGTATCGACCCGCAGCACCACGTCTCCGCCCTTTCCCCCGTCCCCTCCGGCAGGCCCGCCCTTGGGACGAAACCGCTCCCGCCGAAATGCGACCGCCCCATTGCCCCCGTCTCCGGCTTTGACGGTCAGGGTGACTTCATCGATGAATCTCATTTTGCGGTTACCTCTTACCCGTTACCGGTCGTTCCCAACGGTCTCAACCTAGGGCAACCCGAGCCAAAATACCAGCTCCCATCTTGCCTAACCGCTGATTGGCGATTAAGGTGCCCGAATCAGCAAGGGCTGAAACAAGGACTGAACCGTGTGGAAATCGATTAAAGACTTCATCAAGGATCCCGAGCCGACCGCTTCGTTCGACGAGGTGAGTCCGGGGTTGAATCTGGCCGAGGGGATTGTGCACGTCGATGAACCGTTGCGCTCTCCGGTACGGGGCCAAAACTGCGTCGCTTATTTTTACCGCTCGTTCCTGGTGATGACCGAGGGTCGGGCGCCGGCCATTCACAAGCTGAAGGAGGCCGAGGTCTACGCGCCGTTCGAGCTACAAATGGACGGAGGCACCCTCGAGGTGATTCCAGCGAAACCGGGACGTTTCGACCGCAGTGATCACACCGACCTCCAGCGCCGGTATACCAAGGGGTTTCAGGCGACCGAAGAGATCATCATGCCCGGTGCCAGGGTCCGCGTGCGGGGTAAGGTCAAACGCCTGGAGGGGCGTCTCGTCTGCAAAATGACGCAAATCGACGTGATCGACAAGCAGGTGGCCAGCGCCGGCGTGGTGGGGAACCGCAAAAAGCGGCGCCAAAAAAAGAAAAAGTAGGCACCTCGTGCCGTCGGCGCTCAGCCGTCGGTATCTGTTTCGTTCAACCGTCGTACGGCCTGCCGGTATTTTTCAGGATTCAGACGAACCCGGTGTTTGATCGATCGCCGGGGCGCGGATCGCATCGCTTGGGCAAGGGATCGCAGGGCGGGTCGATGGGCATTGTCACCGATGAGCATCGGCATCCCGGTCAGGGGATCCGTGCGCAGAACCAGCACCGCGTGGTAGTGCTCCTCCTGATCCTCCTCCCGCAGGCCGTGGATGATCAAGGCATCCCCTTCGCGAAACATCATCGCGTGCCGAGAGACCGCCCGGGCGAACGGCTCGTATCGTCTGAACGGTACCCAGTCCCGCCGAGGAATGTCATAACGCTCGAGAGGGGAGTCTGGCGTCCTGGCAAATGCCAGCACCGAATTGATCTGGCGGCGATGCAGATCCTTGAACTGGGTGAAATCGAGAGTCCCCACGGTACGGCCCCGCCCGGCACGCCGGCGCTTGTACCAGGTTCCGGCGGCCCGTTCGAGGGTGTCGAAATAAAAATCGATACATACCTGCGGGGGCACCGGGTTGCCGCGATAGTCGAACACCGGGTATTCGGTCTCTCGAAAGAGAAAGTTCGATTGACGCAGCCAATACGCCCGGGCCCAGGCCAGGCGGAGCTCACCGTCTTCCTGAACATCTTCGGCCTCATCTTTGGGCTCATCAAATCCCGGTCGCTCCGTCACCATCTGCTGGGCCGCCTTGAACACCCGGCGATGCCACTGCCAAAAGCGCTTGGCGTGTTCTTGGGAACGGTCCAAATCCCCCTTTTCGTCGCTGATGCAGGAGACTACCGTTTGTCCGTCGATCAGCTCGACCAACGCCGGGCGCACGGTGGCGTCGGGAAAGACCAGATCCAACCAGGCCCCGTTCGCCCCCATCGTATTCAAGACGGTGCGCAGGGCGCCGGTGAGTCTCCGGACCTCCAGCAGATCCAGATGAAACGGTTCGATCAACTCTTTTTTGTCAGTGCTCACCCGATCGTTGAGCAACAGTTTGGCCCGCTCCCCCTGTTCGTCGATGTAGTGATCCCCCTGGCGTACCAAGGAGTGGATTTTACCCCGATAGAGGTAGAGCAACGGCTCGTCGAACAGATCCGCCAGGGTCAGCTCGGAGACCAGCGCCCGCGCCCGGAGCGGGCGTTCCTCGAACAGGTACCCTTCACTCAGGAAGACCCCCCGCAACAATTTTCTGTTGGCAGCATGTCGTTTGACGAATGCGCGGATCACCTTGCTCGGTCGGGACGAGAGCTGGAGCGCCTTTAGAAACGCCTTTGCCTCTGGACAAAGCGTTCTCTCGATGGGCGGTTTCGGAAAGGCCAAGTAGAGCACTGGTGAAATGTTGGAGCTGGCCAGGAGCATGGGCAATCCGCTGTAATAAGCCACCAATGTGGGGTGCATCTCCACCGGTTCGAGTTGGTTCAGCCGCTGCTGACAGGTCGGCGGCAGCGAAGGGGTGGGGATCGGAGAAACAGGAGGAGGCTCAACCCTGGCAAGGATTTTCTCGGGGCGTGCCGACGTATCCCGGCACCCCCAGGCCAGGCTCAGTATCACCCCGCACACCACAAAACGAACAAGCACTCCAAGTCGATTATCGGCCCGCACAATAGGGAGGTCCGGCTTTTTTGAGGGCAATGGGGAACTGGGTGCTGGTGAACTATCAAACATGGATATATTATACAATATATGTATGGCCAAAATCCCTAGGAGCGACCCATGGGAAGAAAAAAAATATCCACAACGATTTATATCACCGAGGAGCAGGAAAGAAAGCTCAAGGAGTTGAACAAACGGACCAAGGTTCCGGTCTCAGTGTACATTCGAGAAGGGATCGACCTCGTGCTCGACCGATACCAGGACTCCCTACCCGGCCAGCTTCGACTCAATGTTCCCAAACAGTAAATGAAGCGTTTTTCAATCCATATCTTCGCCCTGATCGGGCTGGTGTTCTGTTGGCCCGCTGCCGCGAATCCCAACGGACCGCACCCTCGCCCCGGTTCACTGGGTGCCGTGGTGCCGGCCGCCGGCCCCCTCAGCAAGGGAGAGCTCCGGGGGGTCACCAGCGAAATCCGGGCCCAACTCAAAGCCCACGGCTACCGCCTGCTCCGGCAGCGGCAAGTGCGCGAGCTGGTCAATCGATATGGTACTCCCGCCTCAAGACTGACCGCTGCCCAACTGAATGTCCTGGCCACCCAGCTCAAGGTTGGTCTGATCGTGGTGCCGACAGTCTCTTCCACTCCAGGCCGACCCGATCGGCTCGTTTTGACCGCCGAAATCCCGGCGCAGGGCAAGAGCGCTAAAGTGGCCGCCCACCTGCCCCCGCCGGGACCAAAAGGCTTTTCCCGATCTTTGATCCACAAAGCCGCCGTGGCTTGCGTGGCAGCAGTATTGAACCGGCCGATCCCGGCGGCCCAGCGGCCGGTGCCGGCGACATTTTCCCTCGGATCCTCAAAAAGAGAACCAACAGCAGTCAGCGGCCCACCGAAAGATGCAAATCCACCACAGAAGCACCCGCCGAGCGGGCGTCCCGTGGAAATGATGCCCGAACCACCAGAGACCAAATGGTATGATGAATTCGACCATTCCTCGGTTTTCGTCAGCCTCGGTTTCATCCCGGCATGGTGTTACGGCGATGCACTGTGTGAGGACGGGGTTTCAGGCTATGGGGCACGTCTGCGGTTCGGCTATCGAATTGGGGCCTATGCCTCCATTTCGGTCACCGGCGCCCTGGCCAACCACAAAGTCCCCTACACCAAAGATCTGGTCGAGCTGGCCTCGCTCTCCCAAGCCTTCCTGTGGGCCAACGCTTCGGGGGGGCTGCACTACCATCCCATCAACAACCACTTTCTGGATCCATATCTGGGACTCGACATCGGTTGGAGCTGGATGTTCTACACCCGCATCGAAGAAAAGGATGAGGATGATGACGATGATGACAACAATGATCCTGATCCGGATCTGATTCCGGATTACCTCGACAAGCGGACCACCCTCTTTCTCAACGGATTCACCCTCACCCCCCAAATCGGTCTGAACCTTTTTCTCACCCGCAACATCGCCCTGGGCCTGGCCCTGGGATGGATCATCCCCATCTGGCAAGAAGTATGTTTAAAATTCTCCTTCACCGAAATCGACGATCAAGACGAAATCGAAGAGACCTTCAGTGAGGAGCAATGCACCCCCCTCGACCAGGCGGATTCACTGGACCCACAGAGCGAGTCCCTGCAGAAACTGCCCAACGCCCCTCCGCGGATCCTCAACCTGGACATCAACCTCATCATCAGCTTTTAGCTGGCAGGCGCCGTAGATCCCTCTTTTAGAGAAGGGACGACTAAGAAAATGCAGTTTTGGCGCGCTCGGCAATTTCCTCTGGGCTGACCTCTTCCTGATGGGTGGCAAATTGCCAATCGTGGCCAAACGGATCCTTCACCCGAGCGAAGCGATCCCCCCAGAACATATCCTCGGGCGCAGAGACCTCCGTCGCTCCCGCTTCGATGGCCCGCTTGAACGCCGCATCGGTGTCCTTGGTGTAAATCATCAGGCTTCCGCTGGTACCGTTGAGGGATTGGGGGGATTTGCAGGGACCCTGCATCTCGGGAAATTCGTCGGAGAGCATGACTTTCGAATCTCCGATGCGAATCTCCGCATGCATCAATCTTCCATCCGGGGAGGGCATGCGATAGACCTCCTCCGCGCCGAACGCCTTGGTGTAGAAGGTGATCGCCTCGGTCGCATTTCGCAAAACGATATAGGGTGTAACAGCATGGTACCCATCCGGTATCGGTTTGATTTTACTAGACATTTCTCGCTCCTTTGCTCTTGGCCCAAGTCCTTTTGAATATTTGAAAAAAAGATAAAGATTAAAGAGAAGATGACAAGTGCGCTTGACGGATTTATTGAAACCAAATGCAATGCCCGTTGGCATTGGTCTACCATCTCGCAAGGAGGGCGGTGAGAGGTCATGATTCTGGTCAATGGACGAAAAGTGGCATACGAGGAGAAGATGACGGTCGCCTCCCTACTCGAGCAGCTCAAGTACGTGTTTCCGATGTTGGTCGTGCGCATCAACGGGGAGCTCGTCGAGCGTGAAGACTACGGGCAGGCGGAGATTTCCGACAACGACAAAGTGGACGTCATTCACCTGATCAGCGGCGGCTAGCCGACATCACAATCAATACGGCCCACTCGGGGTTAATCGATGGCCAGAAGCTCCTTGACCTTGGAGATGACTTGGGGCGCTTGGATCGGCTTGGTGATATAGCAATCCGCACCGAGCTGCAGGGCTTTTTGGCGGTCCTCCTGGGCCCCCTCGGTGGTGATGATCATGATGGGGACTTCGTGATGAATGGCATCTGAGCGAATTCGCTTGATCAGTTTCAATCCATCCATAATCGGCATATTGATATCGGTGATGATGATGTCGAATTTGCCGGCGGCCAGTTTCTTCAACGCGTCCACCCCATCATCCGCTTCAACAACGCTGAGGTTCCTGATCCGCGACAATGCGAACACCAAGAGCTGACGCATCATCGGCGAGTCTTCCACGATTAGGCATGCGTTCTCAGCCATCTACCGGATCCTCCCTACTCGTTACAGGCGCGGATAAGACTGCAGCGCCACACTTATATCTTCCGCTTTGCTCATGAGTCCAGCACCGACGATGGCCGATGCGGAATGCAGAGCCAAGAGCTTGAACAGTTCAAAATCTACGTCGACGAAACTCTCTTTTTGCTCGAACAGGCCGAACACCGCGATCACCCCGATCGTCATATCGCGCAACACCATCGGGATGCAGGCCAACGGCGCGTCCGATGAACAGGTTTTCGGATCGGCGACACTGGGCACCTGTGTCAGCGCTGCTTCGCCGATCGAGCCCTGGCCCCACGGCTCGGTGGTGCCGTTGACCTTGTCGCAATGGTAGGCGTAGACCGGCTCCAACCGCTGATCGTCGTTTCCGTAGCGCCGCAGGTAAATGGCAAAACTGGACACCCCGACAAATTGGGCCAACAGCTGTTCAATGACGCCCAACACCTCGCGCATGTCCAGATTGGCGTGGAGTTGGTAAGAGGCCACGTAGAGGTTGGCCATCGCGTCCAACTCTTTTTCCACTTCCACGAATCGGCCGGCGAAGTCCCGACTTTCATCGACCGCGCTTTCCATGCGATTGAGCAACGCTATCTTTTCTTTTTCCAGTTTTTCTATTTTATGAAGTAAGTCCCGAATAGCGTCGTCCGAAGCCAGCTGATGGCGCAATTCCATGTTCTCCTCGGCGAGCTTGGAGACGTTCTTGCGCAGGGTCTGCAGCTCTTCGATCAGCTCGGCCGCCCATTCGGCCCCTTTGTGAAAATAGGTTTCGATAAACTGCTCGCGCTTGGCCATTAAATCGAGCACTTGATTGTGATCCAACAACGATTTTTTTTCTTCGCTCATCGAAACCTCGTGTGATCGAATCGTCAACGCCAGTCTGTCCACTGCTCAAAAAGAAATGTAGCACGAGCTTTGACGCTGAACAAATACCTCGCCATTCCGTGACACAAAAAAGTGGCCCCTCACGTCGGTTGCTCAGCTGTTGCGGCTCAGCCCCAACGCTTTAATCTTTTTGTGCAGATTGGTCCGTTCGATCCCCAACACCTGGGCGGTCCTGGAGATGTTCCACTCATTGCTCTTGAGTGTCTCGTGAATGTACTGCCGCTCCATCGATTCTCTGAAATCGCGCAGGGTCGGTCGGGCCGCCCCCGGGGCAAACGAAACCGGAGAGACCGATGGTTTGGCGCCGGCGATCTCGTCACTCAAATCCGGCAGCCGAATTCGGTCACCGCTCATGATCACCAGCCGCTCGGCCATATTTTTCAATTCCCGCACATTTCCCGGCCAGGAGTAGCCACACAGCTTTTGCACCACCTCGTCATCGACCTCCTTTTGGCGAAACCCGTTCTCCTTGCAAAACTGCTCGATAAATGCGCTGAGCAGGAGGGGAATATCCGAGGGCCGTTCCCGCAAGGGTTGCGCTTTCAACGGGAGGACATTGAGCCTGAAATAGAGATCTTCGCGAAACTGCCCATTGGTCACCGCCTCCTCCAGATCCCGGTTGGTGGCGGCGATAACGCGGACGTCGACGGTGATGGTCTTCTGCCCACCGACCCGGGTCAGTTCACCCGATTGGAGCACCCGGAGCACCTTGGCCTGAGCGCTCAGGGACATATCGCCGATCTCGTCGAGAAAGAGCGTGCCCTGGTCGGCGAGCTCGAATTGGCCGGTTTTTCGTCCGTAGGCTCCGGTGAACGCCCCCCGCTCGTATCCGAACAGCTCGCTTTCGATCAGCTCAGAGGGAATCGCCGCGCAATTGACCTTGATGAACGGACCGCCGGTTCGCGGGGACAACCGGTGAATGGCCCGGGCAATCAGCTCCTTGCCGGTCCCCGATTCCCCGGTGATCATCACCCGGCTCTTGGTCGGGGCGACCTTCTGAATCTCTTCGAAAAGCCGCTTCATTACCGGACTCTCACCTATCATCTCGTGGCTCTTGCCCACCACGGCGCGGAGCTCTTCGACCTCCTTGGCCAATCGCTGCTGTTTGAGGCAGTTGGCCACGCGAATCAGAATACCCTCCCGATCGAGGGGTTTTTCGAAAAAATCGGTCGCCCCGGTCTTCACCGCATCCACTGCCTCCCCCAAGGTGGCGTGTCCTGAGATCATGATCACCGGAATATCGCGCATTTCGGCCGACCCTTGCCGGATCTTGCGCAGTGCTTCGACGCCGTTCATCCCGGGCAACTTGATGTCCAAAATCACCAAATCGGCGCCGTCCGTTTCCAAAATATTCAGGCCTTCCTTGGCCGTGCCCACACCGTCCACTTTGTACCCCTCTCCTTCGAGCACCAGACCGAGGGTTCGACGGATATTTTTCTCATCATCAATAATTAAAATCTTTGATGCCATCATTTACTCCTAAGTGAATTATATCGACCAATCAGCGGTTGTCGGATTCGATAAACAACCGATGCATCCCGGCAACCGCGTCATCCAAAACAGATTCGTTGGTGACAAAGGAAATGCGAAATCCCGAGGTGGACAGCCCGTAGATCGGCGCGTCGATCCGGGTCATCTCTTGCATGGCCCGGATGACGTTTCGGGCGTCCCGGTTGATGCCCACACCGATGAGCGACAAGGTGGCCAATCCGTCTTTGATTTCGATCTCTGCCCCCCCGGCCTCGAGCAACGCCCCGCGCGCCCGCTGCCAGTCCGGCAGGGTCGAGGTCGAGACGACGAACGAGCCCCGGGCCCAGGAGACCTGCCGCTCCGGGCAGTGCAGACGTAACTCCTTAATCGGCGTAATGGATTGCTCCACCACCCCGAGAATGTCCAAGCAACGTTCGGTGACCGCCGTCCCCAGGAAGCTGACCAGGGCCACCTGCCGCTCCTGCACCACTGCGCGAACCCCGTGATATTCGGCCGGAATATCCTTGCGCACGATGGTCTCGCGCCCCGGCGAAAACGATGCCCGCGCGTAAATCGCAATGCCCGCGCGCTTGGCAAACTCGACCGCGTCGGATTTGAGCACCTTGGCCCCGGCTTGGGCCATCTCCTGCATCTCCTCGTAGGACACCACGGGAAGGTGCACCGTCTGGGACACCTGGTTCGGATCAGCGCTGTACACCCCGTCCACGTCCGAGTAGATCTCACAGTGTTCCGCACCGAGGGCCGCGGCCAGCGCGACCGCCGTGGTATCGGTCCCCCCGCGCCCCAGCGTGGTGATCTCCCGCTTGTAGCTCATCCCCTGAAAACCGGCCACGATCACGATTTTGCCGTGCCGCAGTTCATCCTCGACCCGCACCGGGCGCACCTCCACGATGCGCGCATTGGAGTGCTGATCATTGGTCAGAATGCCGCACTGGGAACCGGTCAATGAGACCGCATCGTATCCCTCGACGTGAATCGCGATGGAGAGCAGGGCGGTGGTGATCCGTTCCCCCACGGTGAGCAGCATATCGAGCTCCCGTCGGGGTGGGGTTTCGGTGAGCTCCCGGGTCAGGGCGAGCAACTCGTTGGTGGTTTTCCCCATCGCCGATACGACGACCACCACATCGTTTCCGTCTGCCTTAGTTGCACAAACCTGTTTGGCAATGCGGCGGATCTTCTCCACATCCGCGACCGAGCTGCCCCCATACTTTTGAACGATTACCGGCATTGCCTATCCCATTGCTCCGAAACTACCATGTTTCGATTGAATGTTCTAGCTGATGGGTCTACCGACACCACATCTCCCGCTACTGGGGTACCGATTCGAAGTCTGTTTTACTGGGGCCACATTTTTTGGCGCTGTGCGGTCAGCTCCTCGTTGAGGGCGTCGTGTTTTTCCAACTGCTGATAGGCGAGCCTGAAGGTGGGATCGATCTTCAATGCCGCCTTTAACCGCCGTATCGCCAACCGATCGTTCCCCTCTTTGAAATGCAGGTCGGCCAGGTGGGTCAGAATGCGGGGATCGACCAAGTCGTCCTTTTCCATTTCGGTCAACATGTAGAGCGCTCGGCGGCTGAACTTCCCACCCCGCCGGAGGTTCAATCGAACCAGGGCGAGCTTGACGTTCCAGGCTTCGTCCATACCCACGCGCACGCTGGCCCGCTTGGCGATTTTGGCCAACAACTGATCCGCTTCGGTGCGGTCCCCCTCGAAATTGATCGCCTTGGCGCCGAATTCGGCAATGGCTGCGGTCCACCGACCGCCATTGGTCGCAATTTCCTGCACGTGATCGGCGATATCGCGAAACCGGCTCGAGGTGAATTGGGAGTGCACCCGCAGATAGTCAATCGCCGGATGATCGACTTTGCCGTGTTTCTTCAACGCCTTGCGCACATATTTTTGACCCTTGTTGAAATGCTGCATTTTGTTCGCTTCGAAACGAATCGCCACGGCGCCCGGTGTTTGCAGACCTTCCAACACTTCCAACGCTCGAAGGGGCAAGGCCATCTCGAGGTAGGCCCGTGCCAGGGAACAGCGCAGGGGCGCACCGGTGGGCGCCAAGGCCCAGACATCCTCCAACCGCTTTTTGGCGGGCTCGTACCCCTCGACCATCCAGCTGACCAAAGCGGTGTTTATCTCCAATTCGAAATCCCTTACGTACTTGTCCCGGGAGCGGGCGAGCGCCTGGTACAACAGATCGGGGGGGGCGTGCTTGCGCAGCAACTGTGCGGCGAGGATCGCGATACAGGAATTCTCACTGGCGGGATCGAGGGCGCGCAGGGCGCGAGAGGTCCGCCGACTGTGCCAATACTTGATTGCCATACCACAAGACTTGATCGTCGAATCAAACCGGTTGATCAGCTTGAAGATGTTATTGTGACGGCCCTGCTCCTTCAACTGAAAGTAGAGCTCGAGCGCGATCCGTTGGTGCTCAACGGTGATCGTCGCGGGCAGCCGCGCCATCGCCGCATCCAAATCCCCCCGGCGGACGACGGCGACAAACGACAGTTCGGTCGCCCGCTCGGGAAGTGTCTTGCTGGCCTGCAGTTCGTCGATCGCCTTGGTCGCCGCAGCGACTCGATGCAGCTCCAACAGCGCTTGCGCTCGCAGGTCGTACCCCTTGGGATCGGTCGAATCCCGCCGGGAATCGAGGACTTCGAGCGCGGCGCGGGGACCTTTCAATCGCTTGGTGGCCAACGCATTCCAGACCAGGGCATCCCCGGCGGGATCCAGCCGCATCGCCTCGCTCAAGTGCTGTTGCGCCTCCTCGTACCGCTCGGTCAGCAGGTGAACCCGCCCCAGGAGATAGCGGCCCATCGCGTTTAATCGAAACGGTGCATCATCGATGCGCGCCTTGAGCGCCACCGTGCGGTCGAGCAGCTGACCCGCTTGTTCACCCGGCAACGGTTTTCCGGCCCAGACCGGTAGGGAGAGCTGTATCGTGGCCAGCTCCCCCAACAGGTATTCACCAGCCGCAGACTGGAGCAACTTGAGATAGGCCAATGCCTTGAGCCGATCGTTCGCTTGCAGCGCAATGTCGATCGCCGACAGGACGAGCGGTGTGTATTGGGGCGATGCCTCAATAGCGGCGTCGAGACGTTCGAACGCATCTGGCGCCCGGCCCAACCCGTGCAGGGCCCAGGCCCGGGCCAGCTCGAGCCGCGGTTGAACCCCATCTCCGGTCAATCCGGCATCCGCCTGATCCAAGGCTTGTTGATACTCGCCGGTGAGGTGTAACAGCAATGCCTTGGCCGCTCGGGACCGGTCACTCTCCTGTGCGCCCGCATTGGTCAACGCGGTCTGAGCCTGTTGGATGAGCTCATCCGCCGGACCGAGCAACACCGCCTCGAGTCCGGCCTGCCAGGCCCACGCCGCTTGCGCGTTGGCGCGACTGGAGTAGTCGTCGGCCAGTTCGGCCAGCGCCTCGCTCGCCCCTTTCAGTGACTCGACCGTACCGCGCTGCTCCGCTTCCCACGCCGATTCGATCGTCTTTTCGACGCCCCGGGCGGTGAGCAGATCATTGGTGATCAGTCCCACGGCACAGAGAAAAACCACGATCAAAATGATGATCAGCGGCCAGCGGATTTTCTGCCAGGTCCGCGTCGATTTGGAGATCTCCAGCACCGGCACCGAGCTTCCCCTGGAAAGCCGCTCCCGTCGCCTCAGTCCGGTCATCGTCTCGGTCTGACGAATGACCGAGGGGGTGTCGTCGCGCTGTTTCATTTTTAGCCGTCCCTAATTATTTACACCAAATTTGTCGGCGATAAAGTATGGAAGGCTATTTTAGAATTTTGCCGGTCCGATGTCCACCGGCGTCCGGCAACCGAATCCGGCCTTGGCGGAACCGTCTAGACCGGGGGTGGGCCGTCGCTTTGGTAGTCGTTGATCACACCATCCTGCAGCAGCAAGGTGCGCGGCAGTCGCTCGGCCAAACTGGTGTTGTGGGTCACCAGCAGCATGGTGGTCTCGTACCGCGCATTCATCTCGAAGAACAGCTCGTGGATCGCCTCCGAGGTGCCCTTGTCCAGATTGCCGGTCGGTTCGTCAGCCAGCAATACCGCCGGCCGGAGCACTAGGGCGCGGGCCAGGGCCACCCGCTGCTGCTCCCCCCCGGAGAGCTCCCCCGGTTTGTGACTCAGCCGG
>JANQET010000364.1 GCA_028278265.1 Myxococcota bacterium | reverse complement strand
TGAAAACCGCCCAACGGATTGAACACCACGTTGGCGTTTTCCTCGGTGATCAGCTCGACCCCCTTAATCGTGGCCGAAGTATAGAGCAGCACGTAGTCGAACAATCCGGCAAAGACCGGGCATTCGTCGCCGCCCAAATTGTATTTGACGAAAGACTCCTTCATCTTGCCGCTGTTCGCTTCTTCCAGCGCGGCGATGTACCCCGGGTCGTGGGATTGAATGAGCTTCTCCTTGGCGATGATATCCGGTTCCTCGACCCGCATCCACGGTTCGTGGAGACACCCCTCCTGCTCGATCAGCTGTAGCGCATTGCGGGCCCGACCCGGATCGAACGGGTGATCCTGGCCATAGGAAAAATCCCCGAACCGCCCGGAGTAGACGATGATGCTGTCCTTGGGTTTTTCCATGTCAGCGGTGGGAAACTTCAAGGAAAAAATGCAGGTGCCGTACTCGAAATGCCTCATCGCCGTGGGCCACGCCCGATCGAGTAGGGCGATGGTGGCGTCGTTGCGGTCGATCACTTCGGCGTACACCCCGGCCAATCCCCTGGAGAAGGCGATTTTTTTCAAGTAATCGGCGAGGAAAATGCCGATGCCCCGGCGCTGATAGTCCTCGTGCACCAGGATGTCGAACTCCCCCATGTTGTTCTCGGGATTGTAGAGGTAGCGCCCTTCGGCGATCAGCCGTTGATTGCCCCGCGGGCCGACCAAGCCGACGATGGCCATGTCCTGACTGTAGTCCACTGCAGCCATCCGTTGGGCCGTCTCGTTGGACAGGGATTTGATGGTCCCGTGGTAGCGCATGCGCACCGACTCGGGGGAGAGGGAGTAGAACATCTTCTGCAGCCGGCTCGCATCACATGGTTTGACCGGCCGGAAAAACACTTGAGTATCCCCTTTGAAGGTATGGGTGAACTCGTATTGATGGGGATAGACCCCGCCCGAATCGGGCGGGATGATCTGCTCGGGCCCCACGTAGTTGAGCTGCTTGGCCTCCTCGAGCAATTGATGGCGAAACTTGGGATGGGCGATGTGGATCAGGGAGATCACTCGCTCGCGAATCGAGCGGCCGTACAGGTTGGCGATGCCGTACTCGGTGACCACGTAATCTACCTTGGCGCGGCTGAAGAACACCCCGTGACCCGAGCTCTGGGCGACGATGTTGGACTGGGTACCGTCGGCACTGGTCGACGGCAGGGCCATGATGTTGAAGCCTTTTTTCGAGCGGCTGGCACCGTAGATGAAGTCCATGCTGGCCGGCAAACCGCGGACGTGCGACACATAGCGGGTATCCGCCGTGGCCATCCCAGTGATTTCGATCTCCTGGATTGAATGCACGGACACCATCTGCTCGTTGCGGCTGATGATGAACGGATCGTTGACCTCTTCGATGGGCAGAAACTCGATGTAGGGGTTTTTGCCGATTTCACGATAGAGCTCCTCCGAGCCCATTGCCATCGTGGCCACGGTTTTTCCCTTGTGGATATCCTTGTTGCGATTGGTCACCGCGCGGGACTGGATCAACCGCATGATGTCATCGGTGAACACAGCGGTGTGAATGCCCAAATCCTTTTTGGTATCCAGGTAGCGCATGGTGCAGGCGCTGATCGGCCCGGGGGTGAAATGGAGGGTCATGCCGTCGCCGATCAATCCCGCGATGTACCGTCCGATGGTGAGGGAGATCGGATCGGGCTGGGGCAGGGCGACCTCGATCAGGGGCTCGTGCTCTTCGACCAGGAAGTCGATCTCGTCCACCGGGATCAGAGAATCCCCCAGGGTGACCGGCATGTTTTTGTTCACTTGGGCGATCACCAGATCCGCGTGTTCGGCAGCGGCCTTGGTCGCGTCGACCGAGATACCCAAGCTGCACAGCCCCAGGTCGTCCGGCGGGGAGACCTGAATCAAGGCCACGTCCACGTGGACCACACCATTTGCCATCGCCGTGGGGAGCTCCCGCACATTCATCGGCGTGAAATCTGCGGTGCCTTCGGCGGATTGGGCGCTGACCCCGCGACCGATGTAGAACGTGTTGTAACGGAACGTGTTGACCAGTTCGGGTTGGGTAAATCTGGACTCCTCCCGCGCAGCGGTCAGGTGAATGATCTCGATATTCCATATTTTGGGCGCCAACTCGGCCAGCGTACGGGTCAGGGCCTGGGGTTCACCCGCCCCGGAACCGACGAAAATGGTCTGGCCGTTGCGCACGTGGCTCAACGCCTCGGTGGCCGAGGCGCATTTGTCTGCATAGTAGGTATGCCAAGTTTTGAGTGCCATGATATCGGCGATAGTTACATCGCCCAAAAGGGGAGGTCAATGTGCAATTGGTTGGCTGACCATGAGGGGGGAAGCGGGATCAGTGGGGGCGGTGTTCGAGCTAGAGCTTGAGCAACAAGAACAGATCAGCTTGCGCGGTGATGGTGGCGCCCATGTCTGTCCCGAGTTTGGTCAGGATGGCGCCCGCTTCGACAACTGCGAGTGCCACACAGGGCAGGACCCCTGCGCCGATGTTGAGATTGGTCAGGTCGCTGCCGACCGCCTGGGCCGAGGCCGCGATCGTCACCACCGGAGGATCGATCCCCAATTCTGCGTTCCCCTTGACCAATCCTTCCAATTGGGCCATGCCCTGCACGATGGCAACCATCTCGGTCTTGAAGGCCTCCAATTTGGCCATTACGTCCGCCTGGATCGACGCGTCCGCACTGGCTGCGGCATTGAACGTATAGCTGATATCCAGGGACGGCGGCGAGCATTCCAAGCTGGCGGAGGCCTGAGCCTCGGCTTGGGCTTTGCACTCGGCCGTTGCGCTGCAGTTCGCATCCACATTGCCCTCGCAGGAAGGCGGATCGAATTTACCTTCGCAGCCACCGGAGCACTCCCCTTCGCAGCTGGCCGAGCATTCCCCTTCACAGGAGGCATCGGCGGATGCGTCAAAGGTGCACTCCCCCTTGCAGGTACCGCTGCAGGTGCCACCCGCGGACGGCAGCTCACACGAGCCGGTGCACGTCCCGTCGCATTCCCCGTGGCACTGCCCGGAGCCATCTTCCAGGGTACAGGTGCCCGAGCAATCCCCATGGCAGGTGCCTTCACACCCTCCGGGATTGACCGAAAGATCGCAGGAGCCGGTGCAGGTGCCCGAGCAGGCCGCGGTCGCGCTTGCTTTGACCGTGCAGCTGCCGGAGCATTTTCCGGTGCAACTACCGGTGCACTTGCCTTCGCACTTGAAGGAGAGCTCGCCGGGATCGCACTCGAACTCCGCGTTGACATTGCATTCGGCTTTGGCTTCGCACTGGGCCTGAGCATTGACCGACACATTGACATCTGCCGAGCAGGAGGGGGGGACATAATCGACCGTGATTCCAGCTTGTAGGTTGGCGTTGATCTGAGCGTCAAAAGCCGCTTTGATCCCGGTGACCAAGTCCGCGGTGGTGCTCGTTTCGGTTACCGGCACATCGAACACCTCGGCCAGAGAGCGGACACGGGCGTCAAAATCGGCCCGAATTGAACCCGTCGAAATTTTGAGTGTACCGACGGCTTTGAAAATGCCGTCGAGCTTTGGATCGCCTGAAATCATCGCATCGCCGTTGGCGATTTTACCACATGGCCCACAGATATCGTCCGGGATGGGCAGCGCACCCCCGTCGAGATACTCCGTCGCCGCGTCACATTGTGTGAACATCACCCCCATCGCGGCTATTAAAAGATAACTACCTATTAGACTCTTGTTCTTCCTCATCTGTGCCTCCTTGTTTTTGCGCAGTTTAGCTAAAAAACCTAACCGAACCTAATTATTGTCTTTTTTTTGAGATGCGCTAATTAAAATAAAATTCCGTAAAACTCTACTTGTCCCGATACGGTCGCCTCCATGTCTCCTGGCAAGTCTTTCAAAATGGAGACCGCGTCATCGAACGCGTCAAAGGCACAAGGGATCAGGCCCGGGGCGGCAAATTCGCCATCGATGTCATCGATGAGGCCCTCGAAGCTGGCCTTCAGCGTCACCGCCGGCGGGTCAATGCCGATCTCGGCGGCTGCATCTGCATCGAAGAGAATCTTCAAGTTGGCCATGCCCTTGAGAATACCGACCATCTCGACCTTGAACGCGGTGAGCTTGCCGATGAACTTGGCCTTGGCCGCCGCATCGCCGGCGATTGACGCTTTGAGATTGTATTGCAGATCCAAGGTCGGGGGGGTGCAGCTGGCATTGGCCGATGCACTGGCCGATGCTTGAGCTTGGCAATCTGCCGAGGCTTCGCACTCTGCCGCACCTTCACACTTGGGTGCCTTGATTTTTCCCTCGCAGCCACCGGAGCACGAACCGTCGCACTCTCCATGGCACTCCACTTCACCTTCACACTCCACATCGGCGCTGGCTTCGACCTTGCACTCGCCCTCGCAGGATGCTTCGCATTCCCCGCCGCTGACCTCGATCGCGCACTCCCCATTGCACTCGCCTTCACAGGCGCCGGCACAGTCCATTCCGCCGCTGGTATTCTCCACATAGGCGGAGCAGTTGCCGTCGCACTCGCCGCGGCAGGTCCCTTCGCATTCGGCTGACGCGCTGGGGGCCACGCACTTGCCGTTGCACTCGCCGCTGCACTCCAGGCTGGCTTCGAGCTCAACCGTGCACATCGGAAAGTCGCATTCCCCGTCACAACTGCCGTGGCATTCGCCCTTACATTCAAAGGAGAGATCGCCGCCGGAGCATTCGAGCTCCACATCACAACCGGCCTTGGCTTCACACTGAGCCTGGGCCTCGAACGAGGCCTGAACGTTCACTTCGCACTTCGGTGGGACGTAATTGACCTTGAGTCCACCTTCAATCCCGCCCTCGATACTGCCATTCAGCTCGGCCTTGATCGCTTTGACGGTATCTTCGATCAAATCCTCAAAGTCGGCGTCAGCCGCCCCCTCGACCTCAAAGGCGAGGGCCAGTTTGCGGACATGTGCTTCGAAATCGGCGCGAATCGCACCGAACGAGATGTTCAGCGAACCGACCGCTTTGAAAAAGCCGTCCACGGAACCGACGCCGGAAATCGTGGCGTCCCCGTTCTTCACCTGGCCGCAAGGTCCACAGATTTCTCTGAAATCCACACCCAACGGATTCTCACCGTCCTCTGAACAGTTGGGTGCCATCAGTCCCGCCGACGTCATGACCAGGGCGACTATTAACAGATACGAATACTTCTTCATCGATCTCTCCTTTTCGACCTTAAAAGCGCAATCGTTACCGCTCACTATAGTTACAAGATCGTCCCAATTTCGTTCATTTTGCGCCAAAGATTTTGAACTTTATACCTTCTTTCAACGCCCCGTTCAATATCCTATTGAATTCGAGCAACCGTTGAAAACCGCAAAAAATTCCCAGATTTTATGGATCAATTTTTGGGTGGACGGCTTGTTCGGGAAGTTTATTCAGATAGAGCAATTCGCTGCAGTCGGGCAATTGACAACGCCATCCCCGTTGGTGTACTCTGCATCAAATCTTGATTTATTGAGAAAAAATCGATAGTTCGCCAGTTTTCGGAGGTCTAAATGGCTCGTTTGCGTCTCGTTGCGGTTTCGTTGTTCACAACCGTCTTCTGCTTCTTCGCCCGTCCCGTCCTATGCGAGATCACGCCCCTCAAAGACGGCGACGGTATGGAATCGCGGGTGTTCCGATCCGCAGTGGATACCAAGGGACACTTTACGGTCGACTCCACGCCGATCTTGCCCCACATGGCAATTTCGTTGGGGCTGGTGCTCGATTTTGGTTTCAACAATTGGATCGCGGTCGAGCAGATCGGTGTGAACGATGAGATTTACGATCACACCCTTGTCGAAAACTATATCGGTTCGGTGCTGATGTTTAACCTGGGCCTGCGCGACATGTTCGTGCTCGGCATTCAAATCCCGATTGGTCTCACCTCCGGTTTGGAGGCCAATTATGTCGACAAGTTGAACACCTGGAACAGCATGGGCTGGTCTACTCGCGGGGGGATAGGCGACATCGGATTGCACGCCAAGATGCGCTGGATACGGGCCGACCGCCACCCGATCGGTCTGGGCACGATCATCCAGTACCAGCTGCCGGTGGGCAAGCCCGAGCTGCTGATGGGCGAACCCAAGAGCGCGGTCTCGGCCAAGGTGATTTTCGATGTGGAGCCGATCTCGTGGTACCGCCTGGCGCTCAATGTGGGCGCCCGCTACGCCTTCGGCGCATCGGACTTGAACCGGCCCAATACGAAGAAGTTCGACTTAGATCCGGGGCGACCTCCAACGTTGCCGCCAGAGCAGGCCGATGAAGATGATACCCGTCCGATGGACGCCGACACCTGGCGCGGGGCAGATGTCAACCTCTTCGAGTACGGTCCGTTGCTCACCTTCGGTTTGGGGCAGAGTTTCTCCTTTTGGCCGGAGGTGATGGACTTCGTGGTCGAGGTGTACGGCAATCAGATGATGACCCAGTTCAGCAACACCGCCTATCTCTCGGTCGAGGCGAGCGCCGGGTTCAAACTCTACGTGGAGCGCAACTCCTACCTGCTGGCCGGCTATGCCCATGGGTTGCCCCTGGCCGATACGCCGAGCAACTACGGCTTCCAAAACATGGAGCACCGGTTCTTCATCGGTTTCGCCTACGAGCCCTCGATCGGCGATCGAGACGGAGACGGCATCAAGGATGATTTGGACAAGTGCCCCGACGATCCCGAGGATATGGACGACTTCGAAGATGTGGACGGCTGCCCCGAACCGGACAACGATCGGGACGGTATCCTCGACGTGCACGACGATTGTCCGTTGGTCCCCGAGGACCGGGACAATGACGACGACGAAGACGGCTGTCCGGAACGGGGAGACAACGACCGGGACGGGGACGGCATCATCGACGATGAGGATCAGTGCCCGGATGATCCCGAGGATCTCGACCAATTTGAAGATGAGGACGGCTGCCCGGACCCGGACAACGACAAAGACCAAATACTCGACGTGAACGATATGTGCCCCAATGATCCCGAAGACAGGGACGGGTTCGAGGATCAAAACGGCTGTCCGGATCCGGACAACGACAAGGACCGCATTCTCGATGTGGACGACAAATGTCCCCTCGAGCCCGAGACTTACAACGGCAAGGACGATGAAGATGGCTGCCCCGATCAAGGGGATGTGGTGCTGACCGACACAGATATTAAAATCTTGAAGAAAGTTTATTTCGAGTATGACTCGGCAGTGATTAAGGAGGTTTCCTACCCCATTCTCAACGCGGTGGCAGCGACGATTATGAACAACCCGCAAATCGACACCATCCTCATTCAGGGTCACGCGGACGAGCGGGGTGAAGACCGGTACAACCTGCGCCTGACCAATGACCGGGCCGCCGCGGTGTTGACCTACCTGATGAAGCGCGGCGTCAAACGGGACAAGCTCAGCTCACAGGGGTACGGGGAGTACTGTCCTGTCGACGAGGGACACAACGAATCCGCCTGGGAGAAGAACCGGCGCGTGGAGTTCAAGGTGCTCTCTGTGGACGGCACGCCGACCGGTGTGGATACGGCCTGTGATCGGGCCAGAGCCGCCGGCATTGACCCGCAGTAGTCCGAGCAGTCCGCTCCTCTTCGACTCGAATATCCCGGACGGTTTGACCTCATGTTTCAGCGTCGTTACGGTAGTCGTGTGGGAGGCAGGGAACTAGGACGGTGAAACCTAACGACAGACGCCGCCTCGGCGTGGCGATTGTACTCGCCGTACTCGCGCATCTTACCGCATTGGTTCTGTTGCTTCCGCTGTACGCGGCGGTCCGTTCGTTCCGAGCGCTCACCAAGGACGAAAACGAGGGGCTCTGGGTCGCGCTGCTGCTGGCCCTGTTGCTCCACGCGACCCTGTTGGGCCCGTTGATTCACTGGATCGTCACCAATGCTCCCCAATCCACCGATGACGCGATGATGGACGTGGAGCTATGGGATGAGAACAACCAGTTCGCCAAGCTCCAGCAAGAAGAAGAGAAGACGCCGGAGGAGGAACTCGAGGAGTACGAGCCCGAGGAGGAGCTCCCCGAAGGACAGGTGGTCCAGGCGCCCCCGTCCGAAGACAAACGCCCGCCCAAGGAGAAACCCCGTTTTTTGGCGGAGCAGGACGCCCGCGTGGAACGGGAGACCAAGTCCCGCTTGCGCATTCCCGGGGCCTCGGCCGCCGCGCCGAGTCCTCAACTGCCCGGTGCGGGCCGGGACGCGCAAACCATGCCCGGGGGGATGCGGGCCGAGCAACACGGGATGGCCCCGCTGCCCTCGGAGCTGGAGCGGGCCGAGCAAGCCGAGCGGGCCGCCGAGAAAAAGGCCCCCCCCTCTCTGCAGGACGTTAACCTTCAACCCAGCCTCCAAGCGATGGCTTCGACCCTGGCCGGCACGGGACTCGATCATCTCGAGGACGTGATCGAAGGGGAACACACCGCGCTGAACACTGCCGGCTGGCAGTTCGCCGCTTTTTTCAATCGGGTCAAACGCCAGGTGGAGCAGTTCTGGCACCCGGACGAGAAATACCGCTCCCACGATCCGTACGGCAATATCTACGGGTTCAAGGATCGCATCACCGTGTTGCTGGTCGTCCTCCGTTCGGACGGCAGCCTGAAAAAGATCTACGTCATGAACCCCAGCGGCGCGCCCTTTCTGGACGAGGAGGCAGTACAGGCGGTGACCAAGGCTTCCCCGTTTCCCAACGTGCCCAACGGTTTGAAGGATCGCCGCGATGGTCTCGTCAAGTTCACCTTTCACTTCATCGTGCAGGTGGGTGAGAATCCGGTCTTTCGCATGCGGCGGTACCAGTAGGATCGGCGGGGTCAGGGAAGGGCCGTATCGATGAACTCCGCCAGGGACATGCTGATATAGGAGATCACATCGGCCTCCTCCTCGGTAAACCCCTCCGGACGCCGGCTGTTGAGCAGCAGGATGGCGCCGATGGTGCGCTGCTGGTGGTGGAGCGACACGCCGAGCAGATTGCGGACGGTGATCCCTTCCTTGTCGTCCACCGCTTCATCCCACCGGTCGTCTGCCAGGGGATCGACCAGGCGAATCACCATACCTGAGTTCACCACTGCACCGAGGATGCCCTGGTCCAACTGGTAGCGTTTCTCCCGCTCTGCCGGGGCCAGGGGACCGAACATCGACGCCACGCCGTAGTCCTGCTCTTCCGCTGTCGACAGGACACACTGTCCGGCCTCGCAGCTGATCAGCTGTTGTACCACCTCCAGGGCGAACGTCGCTGCCTCCTCGCCGCTCTGCGCCGAGAACAACCCCTGCATCTTGTCGAATGCGACCAACATCTTGTCCTGTCCGTCATCGACTGGCACTGCGGGCTGTGCCGGGGGGACCGGTTCCTCAGCCGGGGCAGCGGGGGCGTTGGTCCCCGCGTATGCTTTGGCGTCCGGAAAGGGCAATTGGCTCGGTCCCAGCTGGTCGGCGTACTGGGTCGCCGCCAGTCCTGCTGCCGGATCCTCGCCCAGGACCAGACTATCTCTCAGCGGTGTGGTCGAGACCAAGCTGTCCTGCCTTGGCACCGGACCGGCGGAATTGTCAGTGGTCTTTTGCGGGGGATCGGGAACCATGCTGGCCGGTGATGCGTTCAACGCCGCACACATGTACTCGGCCATCGGCAGATCGAAGGCGCAGGCGGTGACCAGTTCTCCGGTGTAGGTGACAAATTCGCCGACCGCGGCGATCTCCTCGTGAACCGGGCCTTTTTTCAATTCCTGGAGCAAGCGCACCTCCCGCCCGCCGAATTCTGCCAGCAATTTTGCAGTCTCCAGCGGATCGGGCATCGCTTGTTCTCCCTCGGTCTGCTCCGAGGTCAAGCCGTTGGTACCGTAGATACTGATTCGGGCGACCTGATCGGGCGGCACCTTGAAGGCCAGATGGCTGTGGGATGCAGGTCGCAGCATGACCCCCTTGGCCTCTGGAGAGATGCCTGCGGTTTCGGTGAAATAGACCTGATCCACCCACTGCTGGGCCACACCGGGGCGGTTGAGCAGACAGGCGCAGATGATATCGAAAATCTCTTTGAGGCTCTCGATTTCCCGATCGGCCACGTCCGGGGTGTGCAGCGCCGTTTCGCTGAGCGCTGCGTTGGTCTGAGGATCGGCTCCGTCGCCCATGGCGAACGATGGCTGGACATCGGCCCATGAGTCCGTGGCCAATACATCCAGCGGCACCCCGGACGACTGCCGAGTCTCCGCTTGGGCGGCATCTGTGGGCAGCTGAGAACTGAACGGTCCCGAGGGCTGGACATCCCGCGCCCCGAGCTCATCGAAGATCATCGGTGGGAGGGGCGTGCGGACCGACGGCTGCACCGGAATGGGAATGCCGAACTGGTCGAGCTTCTCCATCTGCATGATCACCACGCCCAACCGAAACGGCTTGTGGGCGTCCGGACCGTCTTGAATCCAGGAGATCAGCCCCCGAGGCCGGTAACTGAACGGGTTGTCGCCGAACTTCAGGGTTAACTCCACCATCGTCCCCACGGGCAGATCCTCGGCGGTCTCGACGATCAGCCCCACCGACGGCTTGCTCGCCCGCTTGGAGATCACGATCACCCGGGGCTCCTGGGTATCGGGAAGTGCCGGCCGAACCTCCACCTGGCAGTCCGGACCGAGCATCTTGAACTTCACGTTGCCGTACATTCGTTTCAGTCTCACGGCGATACTGCTGTGATTTGTCTACTCTTTAAATATAAAGCAACCAAAACGGGTCGCCACCGGGGAACAGCGGCCGGTGCTCCAAAGTGGGTGGAAAAATCGTCAACGACGTGCCGGATCTATTGGACAGGAATTTCGCTACCGTCTAATATGATTGAGTTTTGTTCACCGCTAAACACAAGCCTACTAAGCGAGGTGTCTCATGCGACAAAGCATAGCCCAATTGATTACTGCCGCTGTTCTCGGGTCGACCATCGTGCTCGGCTGTGGTCCATCGTGTCCTGAAGTAAAGTCCAGTCTGGCGGAAGCGGACATGGCTGCCGAAGACGCCTATCGCGTCAATCAGCTCGTCTCACGACGCAAGATGGCCATGGAACAGGGCCGCTCCGAGACCATCGATCAATTTAAATTGGACAGCGTCAAATTCTCGGTGACCGCGTTCGAGCTCGCCATTCAGCTGCAGCTGCGCATTATCATGATTTCCCCGGAGGGAACCGACCCATCGGATCTCTACGAAGAGCAGTTGAGCCTGATCAATGAGGTGCGCTGCGAGTTGGATGACCTAATCGCCAAAAAGACGTTCATCGTTTCCCAGATGAACGGCTCGAAGATCCGCGACTATCACGATCAATTCAAGAAGGTATTCCGCAAAACAGGCGAGCTTTCGAGTACCGCGTACGAGCGGTATTACGAAAACGGTATCAAGGCGGCTGGTAAATAACAGCGCTTTTGGATATTATCAGCCTGAATATCGGCGTCATTCGCCTGAATCCGGCGAAAAATGGTACGATTTGCGCAAGAGGTTGACTTGGAATAAAAGTAGGTGGCGCCGCAATCTGGACGATAGAGCACTCGGAAGTCCTCAAGATCAAGTGCGACGGCGTCGATGAAATACGAACGGCATACTGGGAAACAAGCGAAGTGAGGAAACACTATGAAGAATGATGGCGAGGCATGCCACATCATGCTCCGTGCTCAACGACGCCTAACCGTCGATAAAAAGCGAATTGACATAGTTGAAGAGCATAATCGGATTGTAGAAAATGAGGGAGTCGTCGCCCTGGGGAAATTCGGCGCACGGCCCACCGCGTCTCGCATCGCTCCCCTCCAAAAGCAGATTGAGAATGACGTCGGAACCCATTTGTACCTGGTATTTAATGAGCGGGGAAACTTTGTCGGGTTCAGCGCTGAGGTGAAGAGTATCTCGATGGCCGATTTTGCCTGGCGCGCGCCGGCCACCTATCCCAACTATTACGACGAGCTGGGTTTCTTGGCCTCCCTGTGGATAGTGCTTAAGGAACCGCTCTCGACCACCTCGCTGGCCGAGTTGCGCTCGGTCAACAACGACAAGCCGCTGCTCGAGGTTCTCTCCGAATCCCGCGCCTCGATGATCATCGTCAAATAATCGGCCTGCCTAAATTTTCACAAAGATTGATCTTATCCGGCGACAGGCTCCTGATTGCGTAGCTTGTCGTGAATAAAGGCGACGATATCTTCGAATCGACTCGGCTTGGGGATGAATCCGACCACCCCCACATCCGCTTTGTTGAGCTGGGTCGCAGAGAGTTGGTAGGCGGACATCAAAATGGTGATCACACGGGGATGGGTTGAGCGAATCTGCCGGGCCAGCTGCAGCCCGTTGGGCGAGGGCATCATCAGGTCGAACAAAGCGACGCGAAAGTTGTCCTGGGCCAGCATCTCCAAAGCAGACCCACCATCGGTGACCCCGACCGCCTCGAAACCCTCCAAATTGAGACCAATGACCAACGCCCGAAGTTGGTTCGGATCGTCGTCTACTACCAGGATGCGAGGTTTGTCCTCGCCAGTCGCAACCGATGTCATGATGTTTTCTCCCCACCATTTCGATAGACGCATCACGCGGAGAGAAGTTTGCAACTGGCGTGCCGATGGGACGAAAAGTTGGGTTCGCGACAAAATGTATAACTTTCAATATGTTATGAGATCACCTGTTCATGTCAGATGGCGCTGAACCACCTGGTTACTGCTCTTTGGGTTGCATGATTGAAAGATTGAAATCCTCGATGAAAGGAAAAATGCGTTATTTATAGAATATACGAGCCGCTCGATCCACGGGACCGGTATGATCGCCGACCACTCGGTCCTGTTTTCGGGTATGCTATCGGCGCTCGAATTCCAACGAGGAGCCGTGCCAGATGAACAGTTTCGATCGGTCGATTCCCACGAGCAGCCGAGTTATTCAACGGGATGGGGTGTGGGTGTGAGCCGAACCGGTGGTGACAGATGATCCCCTGGAGAGCGATACTTACGAGTCTCGCGATGGCCCTGCTGATGGGTACTGGTGCTGCAGCGGCCAATCACAACCGAACGATCATCGTGTTGCACCTTCCCCACGCTACGATAGACCCGAGATTCGATGAAGTGGATATTGTGGCGCCGGTGTATGAGGTGGTGACCGAGAGGTTGACTGAACGATTCGTAGTCTTGGCTCGCGGGCGCACCGGGGAAATGCTTCGATCCCGTGGGTTTGATTCGGCGACCTGTGGTGAATCGTGTGAGCTCGAGGCTGCCCGGCTGATCGGAGCGGCCTATGTCTTTGCCGCAAAAGCAACACCAGCGGAAGAGAGCCTTGCGGTCTCGCTGCAACTGATTGACGTCACAGGAGGAGCCCTGGTGGGGATGAAGCGGGTGACGGCCTCTGATGAGGAGGTACTCAATACGCGGATTGCCGATGCGATCCACACACTCATCGACCGTCTCGACGCCCACGATCAGAGGTTTGACCACACCTCGCCGGCCAACCCGCGGGGATCGAGTGGTCCCCTATCTGACGAGCCCCACGCTGGGCAAGAAGTGCTCGTCTCGTTTCACTCAACCCCCGCCGGGGCAAAGGTCTTCATCGACGGGGAGGCGGAATGTCAGGCCACGCCCTGTTCCAGACGGCTCCCCATCGGCAGCCATGAAGTTGCGATGGTTCTGCCCTATCACGTGCGACGGCGCGAGACGATTACCGTAACCCATGACTGGACCGTGGATTGGCAACTGCGCCTCAAGCCGTACCACTACTTGCTGATGAACGAGGCGCGATTCGGGGGCAGCTTGGTCTCGATGGGATTTGCGCCCCATAGGCAGGTCTACAAACGCCTCCTGGCGATCGAGGGGTATCGGTTTGCCGGACTTCACCCGGTGATCGACACCGGATTGGGGGGCAATATCTTCGGCTACCGGCGCTCCGCCTTTGGGGCGAGCTGGTCGATCTTCGGCATCGGCCCGGTGCTGCGGCTCGGCCGATTGATCATTCACGCCCAACTCCAGCTGCTCTCCTTCAGACACCGCAGCGGTTCCCGCGCCAAGCGTTGGTTTCCCGGACTCACCGCCAGCGCTGTTCTTCCCTTGCTCAATGTCCGGGAAATCGGTGCATGGGCCGCATTCCTCCCCGCCCCCAGCGCGGGCATCGACGTTTGGCTGAACAACGATCTGAACCACGATGAAACCGGTTTTTGGATCGGTCTGGCGATCATCCATCACGTGGATTTTTAGGATCGATCAAAACCATCATTTCTGGTAGGTTGGCCTTCATGCAAAGACCGTCAATCCTATCGCGGCTATGGACGATCGCACGGACGCACCTCGTGGCACTGGCACTCGTCTGGGTGCTCGTGGCCGCCTTTGTCGAGGTGTACACCGAGGGCACCGGTCCGATGCCCCAGCAGCCATTCGACGGTCTGCTCATCGAACGCAATCGGGTCGATCTGAGCTGGAACAAGGGCACCCGGGAAGCGACGCTCAAGTTGCAGGTGGCCATCGACGATCCCGAGTTCAACAATCCGATTCTCGATAAAGAAACCAAAAGCACATTTCACGCGATCACCGACCTTAAACCGGGTCGCACGTACTACTGGCGCCTCGTCTCCGACGGTATTCCCGGTCCGTCCGCCTGCTTCAAGACCTCGACACATGCCGCGAACTTCTAGTCCCCAGGCAAACGCCGAACGGTTGCGCAGACTCGCGGTGCGGCGCGGAAAGGTAGGGCCCCTGCTGTACGCCCTGCGCGAGAAGAGTTATCTCCTGCTCCCCGCGCTGGCCACCGTGCTGATCCTGAGCTCCACCCACATCATTCTCGGTCCGGTACAGAATCGCTCGGGCGACAACATGTACCATCTGATGAATGAATACGCGATGGCCAACGCGATCAAGGCGGGCGACAATCCCTTCGGACCGTTGGGCATGGAGTTCGGTCAACCCCTGGCGCGGTTCTACCAAATACTGTTTTACATGACCAATATCGTCGTCCACCTCGTGCTGGGCGTGCACCTGACCTTTGCCCACAATCTGGCGATCGTGATCTGCTTTTGCCTTTCGCCGTTCACGTATTGCTATTTTTTGCGCAAGTTGGGTCTGCGCAAGTGGGCCGCGGGTATCGGCAGCCTGGTCTCGATGACATCGATCGCCGCCTTTGGGAACTCGTTCGAAGCGTACCACCAGGCGGGTATTGTCACCCAGTCGATGGGAGGGCTGTTCTTCCCCTGGTTCATGGGCTGCTACATCGGCATGCTGCGGGGAGAGAACCGGGCGATCACGACCGCGATGCTGTTCGCCTTGGCCTTTCTCTCTCACGCTACGATGGCGGTCTTTGCGGTGTTTGCCGGCGCGCTCTATTTTGCAGTGACGCCGATTCCGTTGAAGGCGGTCTGGAAAAAGATGGCCTGGTTCTGTGTGTTCGGCTCGACCCTGGTCGCCTTTTGGGTGCTGCCGTTTTTGGCGCATACCTACGAAATGCGGCCGGTTCCCGATTCGATCATTCGCGGTCGGCGGGTTCATTGGTTCACCAGTGTCTCCAAAGCGGAGCTCACGACGATGTTGACCACCGGTCGGCTGTTGGACGATCCACCGCGCAAGGGCAAACAGCGGGACGCTGACGACAAGTTGATGGATCGCATCAGCATCATCGGGACGATCAAGCCGCGTCCGCCGGTGACCAGCAGTTTTCTGGCAATATCGATGGTGGTCGTCTTGTTCGGCTGGCGGCGCGCCTCCCGGCGCTACCTGTTGGCCGGCTTTATCTTCTCCCTGATGCTGTTTACCGGGCCGGACGACTTCAGGTGGCTCAAATATCTGCCGTTCATCAAGCAGATACAAACCTTCAGATGCACCTACCTCGTCGAGTTCTTTGCGTTCGGCATGATCGGCATCGGCCTGGAAACCCTGCTGCGCCGTCTGTGGCACTTTGCGCTCAGCCGCCGCCGCTTCTTGACCTACCCCCTGTGCTTTGCCTTCTTGTGCCTGGCCGGCGGGGTCATCGGATGGTGTGGTGCGGAGATCGTGCTGCTGGGCCGTACCCATCTGGTCGTGCGCCGAACCGCCTACTTGGACTCGATGATTGACGGTTGCTCGACCCTGCCCAACAACGGATTTCCGTTTCGCATCTCGCCGATATACAAAGGAAGGTTCAAGTTGCGGCAAGCCTGGCTGGTGATGCACGGGCACCAGGCCTACTGTACCCACTGGAAGGGCACCGGTCCCACCTCGGCCTTCCATCTCTGCCGCTCCTTGGGCAGTATTGATCGCCACGGGGATCTCGCCGCATTGGCGGGGATCCGCTATATCACCGGTCAGGGAGACCGGGTCGCCGGGATGACCAAGAAAGTGGACAGCGAAGGGGATCCGGTCCTCACCCGGTTGCCCAACGGACGGGATCGGCGCAAGAAACCGAACGACTGGCACTATCTGTTGGATTCGGGCAGGGAGAATTTCTTGCGGCCCCTCGTCGGCTCGCCGGTGCCGGTGGTCAGCAGCCACGCCCAGTGGATTTGGCTGAACCGTTCGTGGACCACCCGATACCGGAGCTATCTCAGAGGTCGAAACACGCCCATTCCGATGCGCGTTCGAACGGGTCATCTCGAGGAGAGCGGCCTGCTCGAACGGGCCAAGGCGGTGATCTATCTGGATCATCAACGGATTGAGGCGGATCGCGCCGCCCTGGATCGGTTTGCCCGAAAAGGGGGAACCGTGCTCAGCCCGACGGTGATCCACGGGGTGGGCGCGAAGACGATCACCCCGGCGGACAACGTCTGGGAGTCCCTGCCGGATCCCCTTACCCGCTTTCGCGAAATCCCCGCTGAAAAATATCACCGGGACGCCACGGACCCGGGGCTGGACATCGTACAAATCAACCGGCTCGACAAGTCGACACGCAGCACTCAGAACTTTGTCTTCGACATCGACGCCCTGGCGCCCGCGATCGCGGTACTGCCGTTCGAGGCTGCCCCTGGCTGGACCGCCCGTATCGATGGGAGAGAAGTGCCGATCTTTTCCACCGGCCCGGACATGGTGGGGATTGCCCTTCCAGCGGGCGCCCATCGGGTGCAATTTCAGTGGATCATGCCCTCGTGGCACTTCTGGACCCTGATTCTCTCGCTCCTGGCCTTTTGCGGGGTGGTCGGACTAGGGGTTAAGGATTACGTACGCAAGCGGCGATCCGCTCCGCGCCTCCGCTAATCCGTTCCCGTATCGGTATCTGCGTCCGTATCTGAATCAGCGTCCGTATCGGTATCCGCATCCGTATCGGTGTCAGCGTCCGTATCGGTGTCCGCATCCGTATCGGTGTCTGCGTCGGCATCCGTATCCGTGTCTGCATCACTGTCCGTATCCGTGTCGGTATCTGAGTCGGTGTCGGTATCTGAGTCGGTGTCGGTATCCGAGTCGGTGTCGGTATCCGAGTCGGTGTCGGCATCTGTGTCGGTGTCAGTATCAGTGTCCGTATCGGTGTCAGCGTCAGTGTCGGCGTCGGTGTCGGCATCGGTATCAGCGTCAGTATCAGCATCGGTGTCAGCGTCGGTGTCGGCGTCCGTATCCGCATCGGTGTCCACATCGCTGTCCGTATCCGTGTCCGCATCGGCGCCGGCATCCGGATCCTCGGATTCACACTCTTCAGCCCGATGGACCTGGCATGCTTCCAGGTAGGCCTCCCCGTCTTCGGCGAGAGCGCTCACTGTCGCGATGTAGCCCATCAGCTTGAGCAGGGTGCCCATCCCCTGCCGGTCGGTTTTGAACCACAGGGCTTCGGCCCCCCATTGAGCGGACACCTGCATCAAGTGGTCGAAATCGCACGCAGCGGCGTCCCACTCGACACATTGAGACCAAAACTGCCCCGACGCCCCGCTGGTCAGATAGTGGCTGGCCTTGATGCCGAGCACCGGTGTGGACTCCCACAGGGCGGTGTACCCCCGATCACTGGTAATGCTGGAGTACAACCAGGGCAGGCACATCTCCTCGCAGGGGGCCATGGGCACGTCGATCGCGGTCATTACGAGATCCGGCGGCGCTGCTGCGGCCCGGCCGGCGGCACCGGTTTTGGACCGGTCACCGTTTCCACTGATCGTCCCGTAGTGCTCCAGATCGGCGAGCCGGTTGGCCGTTACCTCGAAATCATGGGTCAGCTGAAATCCGGTTCCGGCGATCCAGGAGTGGTTGAGTCGCTCCCATTCGCTGACGATCTCCTGCACATCCCGGTGTTGCAGCTCACGGCCGAGATCTTCGTAGAGCTCGGCCAGCTGCTCTTCGACCTCGGGATTGAACAGGGCGATTTCGATGTTGGAGTCCAGCTCGCTGATCGCTTGATCAACCGCCTTGAGCAGCGCTGCGGTGTCATCACTCAGCTCGACCCGTGACACGTCGCTCGAATCTTCTTTGCAGCTGCCCAGGCACAGCGCCAGGATCATGCCGGTTCGGCACCACCCCCATCGTATCCACACCCGCATTGTCCAGCGATTCATGACCCTCTCCTTTATGGTACCGGATACTTTCAGCATACCCGGCAAACCCTCACGCGCCACGGTCAGTTGGGGATAAAAATTTCCATCGACTTCAGCGGCCGACCCGCGGCGTCCAACCCACCGGTGATTGCGATTGTCTCGTTGGGCAAGGCGGTTGCCTGCGCCGCGTATCGCCCAATGCGCAAACCCGGCACGGTCGCCGAAAGGAGCGCCCCGCTCAGCTGCTCGCACTGATCCGCCAAGACGACAAACCTCAAATCGAGGATCTCGGTGTCCCCGGTCGCCGAATGCACTTGGGTGCCGGTCAGCCCACCGACGATCAACACCGAATCATCGGGCAGGCGCACCGCCGATCCGAGCCACCTGGCGCGCTTGAGCTCGCCCAGGGGACAGATCCTGCCGGCCTGCGGTACGAACAGATCGACGCTGGACGAGGGCTGCCCCGCGCTGTCCAGACCACCGACGAACAACACCGCACCGCTGTCCAGGGCCACTGCGCTGGCAAAGGCCCGACCCTCACTGTCACTGGGGTGCACGGTAAAAGATCGGGTCGCTGAATCGAACAAAAAGAAATCGTCACTGATCGTTCCCTGCCCATCGAACCCACCGAACAGGACACCACCTGAGGAGGACAGGCCACCGCTCATGGCGAACCGCCGCTGTGGGAGCACGAGTTGCTCGACCGCGCCCGTGGGCTCCACCCAATAGGCCGTCGCGCTCGCCGTTCCATCGTCACCGCGACCGCCGGCGATGAGGTTGTGATCGGCGAACGGGATCACCGTTGGGGCGACCAAACCCTCGGCCAGGGGGGAGCGGGGAACGACAACCTGAAGCAGGGGATCCAGGAATTCCACCTCAGTCACCGCTCCGGCCGAGTCGATTCCTCCCAGTACGATGATGCCCGATGATCCGACCATCGCCGCCCCTTGGGCCCTGGGGGAGGAGAGGCAAAACCGCCCGCTCACCTGGCCGCAGGGAAAATGCTCGATATAACCGCTGGTCGGATCATAGCGCACGATCGATTCCAGCGGCCCGGTAGGGGTGTCGAATGTCCCGCTGGAGGCGCCGCCGATGACCAGCAGTTGGGCCCGGTCAGAGACCACGGCCGAATGGCCGAAACGGGCCTGTTTCAACGCGCCCCGAGCGCTGGTAAAGCGACCCACCCGAGCGATGAACAATTCGATGCGCTGATGGCCTTCGCCAAGGGTCAGGGGAAGGGAACGACCGCGGGAGATGGCGTACCCGTTTTCATCGGCCAGACCTTCGACCTGCACGACCCGATCCTCGCCCGCTGGAATGCCCGACAGGGTTGAGATGCCGCCGGCATGAAAGCGGCTCGTGGTCTCCACCGGGGTCATCTCGGGCCCGCTGACCCGGATGTGCAAGTGGGTGACCAGCCCATCCTCGAGGGGATCTTCGTCGACGATCGGCGAGCGCACCAGGTACACCTCCAACGAGGCCTCGCCAGTCCCGCAGGAGACGAACGCCGTGAGCCACAAGCCAATGGCGATGCGGGTCCACACCCGTGTCAATGGTGCACCACCACATCGATCTCCGGTTGATCGACCGCTAAAAAGATTGCCAGGGCTGCCACCCCGGCGGCGATCACCCCGCCCACGGTGGTGTACACACGGCCGTCTTTGTACCAAGGGGTGACCGCGTCGAGACCATCCGGCCCGACCAACGGCCCGGGGTTCAGCTTCAGGGCCAATCGGGTGTCCATCCGCTCGCGCTCCTCGGCCAGCCACTCCCAGAGCATTTGCTCGGATTTGGGCGCAAAGCGGCGGGTGTTCGACTCGCTCGGTTCGTCGTTATCGAGAATGATTTTCTGCGTGACCACCATCCCCTCTTCATCGCGACTGACCGCGATCCACAGGATCCCATCGACGTTTTTTTGCGAGCAGATTCGGCGAAACAGCCGGTCATGGGGTTCGCGAAAGGCGAGCGGTCCTGCAACAGCGGCCGAGTGAAAGACGGCTTTGGCCTCCGGTGAAATCTCCGGACCCGGAGTGGCCTTCCGGTCGACGGCCAGGGCGTATCTGAAATAGAGAACCGCCAGATCCCGCTCCTTGGCTTCGACCGATGCACCTCCGGCGATCAGCAGATAGGTGGCTACTCGAGCGGGGCTCAACACGACGGCAGCTCCCCGCAGCAACTGATCCGCGGCTTGGCGCTTGAGGCGGGCGGCGAGCACCAAATCAAAGGCCAGTGCGGCCTCCTGCGCCTGGGTGAGAATACCGTCAGCCTGCTCGAAGCCGTCGCGCACGGCGTCGTCCGGGGTGCTATCTGGTAGCTCGACCAGTGGCTGCAAGCGATAGGAGGTCGGATTGGACGGAATCAACGCCCGGGCGAACCGCGCCTCGGCACTTCGACCGGTGGGCATGGTGATGACCGACAGTACGGGGGTATTGCGCTCAGTCGATTCCGCGGCACACGGATCTGTCGACCAACAGCACATTGCAATGGCACCTGCCCATATCGCGTTCAGGGTTTTGCCCGCCGGTTTCAACATCCCTCTAGCTATAACCGAGAAGCGGGGCGCTATTCCAACTTAATGCCAATATTTGTCTCTTCGTAGGGAATTACGGTGACAGTCCGCGTGGCCTTCAACTTCAGCGGGGGATTTTCAAAGACCAGGGTGTGGGAGCCGCCGGTCAGCTTGATTCGCCTGAATGGGGTATGGCCCGGCAATCGCTTGCCATCGACCGAGACGTAGGACCAGGGATCGGAGTTGATGTTCAGCCAGCCCCATTGGGGGGCGGCAGTAGCTGGAGATTCGCTATTGGCTGTAGGTGCCGGTTTGACCCCGTTGGCCGGCGTGGTTTTCTTGGCCCGTTGGGTCCCTTTGCGCTTTGTCTTTACCCCTTCGCGCTGTGTCTTGGCACGGGCCGAACGGCTCGCCCGATCAGCGGTCGGTGGGTGACCCACCGGTGGATCTTTTCCTGCTCGATCCGCCGGCGGGAGCGCCGCAGCGGTCGTCGGTTGATTCACCGATTTCGGTGGCGGCTCGGTCCGCTTCTCGGCCGATGGATCAATCCGGGGGGCGGCCTCGGTCGGCGGTTTGGCTGGTTCCCCTCCGATGGTTCCCCACAGCACCACAATT
>JANQET010000308.1 GCA_028278265.1 Myxococcota bacterium | reverse complement strand
CGTGCTGGCGGAGGCTTCTGCTCCTTGCTCTCCCCGGCTCTTCGCAAGAGCTTCTTCATGATGCGGCTCTCCCCCAGGTTGAGGTTGAACCGCTTGGTCGCCTCGACCACCTCCTCGGTCGCCTCGTCGACGATTTGATTGATCTGGATGTCTGAGATGGGGAAGCTGTTCTCGTACTTGGCCATCAGCTTCTCAATCGCCGGCTTGCGCATCACCGGGCTGCGGTTGGTGGCGATCTCGGCCAGCTTGTTGGAGAATCCGGCCAGGTTGCGCATGCGCTCCGCCTTGTTTCTCGGGCGGGCCAACTTCTTTTGGGGCAGCTGCACCATCGCCTCGCTGAGGGTGTCGGGCAGGGCCCAGTGCTTGGCGATCACCTGGCCCACCTCCCAGTACGAGACGCCGAGCACCCGCTGGGCCACGTCGTCTTCGGCTTTCTTCTGCCGCTTGGCCAGGCGGAGGATGCGCTGATACTCCTCGGGAAAATAGTAAATCACCGCCTGCTTGCCCAGGTTGTAGAACATCGCGCAGATGAACGCCTCTTCGTTGTCCATCCCCTTCATCCGTCCGGCAACCCCTTGGGCGACCAGTCCGCTCATCAGGGAGGCCAGATGGGAGTCGGCCATCGCCGCGGCCTGGTTGCGATTGGCTTTCTGGATGTGCTCGAACATGACCAGCCCCAAGGCCAACTGTCTGACCTGCTCAAAGCCCAGAATGACCACCGCTCTAGAGACCGTGGTCACTCGACCGCGCACCTGGCCGTAATAGGGCGAGTTGACCATCTTGAGCAGCTTGCTGGTCAATCCGAAGTCTTTCAAAATGATGTTGGCCAGCTCCCGGGCAGAGGTCTGTTTTTTCGACGCCGCTGCTTTCAGATCGGTGAGGTTGCCCGCCATCACCGGAAAGTCCCGCTGCTTTTTCATTTTATCCGCCAGAGCATCGAGAATCGATTCCTTGCGATTTTGGGGTTTGGCCTCGTCATCCGCCGGTGGTGAAGATTTGGTCTGGTCCCTCTTTGGGGGGCCTCCCCGGTCGGCCCCTGAGGCCGGAGGGACGCGAGCGGGCGGTTGATACGGTTGGTTGTCCCGTTGTGTTGCGCGCAGATTCATCGGACGGGGACGAGGGCGGGGTTGGGCCTTAATGGGCCGATCGCGGGGCGAACGCTGCTTCGGCGAGGGGTCGGCAGCGGGGGCCGGTTGGTCGGCAGGCTGTTTTTGTCGCCGCACCGACTCGTGGGTCTGGACGATTTCGGTCGGGTTCTTGGAGACCTCTTTGGGAGGGGGGGCGTCGACAGCCGGAGCGGCTTCTTTTTTTGTCGGGCTCACCTCGGCTTCGCTGGCTTCATGGGTGAGTGCCTCAGCCAGCCATTCGGCGACATCGCTCATCTTGGCCGGTCGGTTGTCGGTCTTTTTGGCCAGAGAAGAGATCACCAGCGACTCCAGTGTCTGAGGGGGCGTCTGGCGGTCTTTGGGGACGACGAATGAGCGGGGGGTACCGGTCAAGTGCTTGGCCATCATCGCCAACGGATTCGGTGCCTCGAAGGGGAGGTTGCCGGTGAGCATCCGAAACAGGATGACACCGAGGGAGTAGACGTCACTGCGCGCATCGAGCTTTTCGCCGGTGATCTGCTCGGGGGACATGTACTCCGGCGTGCCGATCACTTCGTCCACCGACGTCAGCGCGGGCATGGACTCACGGGTTTCGCTGGCCAGGATTTTAGCGATACCGAAATCCAGCACTTTGACGATATCCGTCTTGGTGCCCCGGCGGGTCAGCATGATGTTCTCGGGTTTCAGATCCCGGTGAATGATGTTGTTGTTGTGCGCGTTTTGCAGGGAGTCACAGATCTGCATCGCGATTCGACAGACCCGGGGCCATTCCAAGGCGCCCTCGGCCCGCAAGGCGCCGTCCAGGGATTCCCCTTCGACGAACTCCATGGCCAGGTACAGGGCGTTTTTTTCGGTCAGGCCGAAATCGTACACCGTGATGGTGTTGGGATGGTTGAGCCGGCTGGCGGTCGCAGCCTCGTTGCGAAAGCGGGCGACCAAGTTGGTGTCCTGACTGTACTTGGGGTGGAGCACTTTGAGCGCCACGGGGCGCCAAATCGAGGTCTGTTCTGCGCGGTAGACCACCCCCATCCCCCCGTGGCCGATCTTTTCGAGCACCAGGAACCGGCCGCCGACCAGGGCGCCGATCAGGGGATCCCCGTCCGGCGAGAGCGGATTGCCCGCGACTTTTGCCCCGCAGGACCCGCAGAAGCGGGCCTCCGCCGGAAACGGTACACCGCATTTGGGACATTTCGTCGGTTTGCTCAACTCTCTACACGCCTCGATGTAACATTAAAATTATGGGATGAATGCGCGAACGTACAAGTTCATCGTTAACAGAATTGATCAATCGCGAAGTAAACTTACTGACTGAGACGCAAGGCCAGATCGATTGCCAGACGCATCCCCTGTGGAGAGGCCTGGCCGGTGCGGGCCAGATCGTAGGCCACACCGTGATCCGGACTCGTGCGCACGAACGGCAGACCCATGGTGATGTTGACCAAGCGGGCCGGGCCGAGGAGCTTGAGCGGGATCATCGCTTGGTCGTGATACGCTGCGACCACGCCGTCGTACTTTCCGGCGAGGGCGTCGCGAAAGAGGGCATCCGCCGGAACAGGTCCGGTAACCTGCGCGTCGGAGCGGCCTTTCAGGGCGTCGCAGAACGGCTCGAGCACGCGGCGTTCTTCCGAGCCGAGCAACCCCTGTTCACCCCCGTGGGGATTTATCGCCGAGATGCCGATGCGGGGCCGGCGATCCGGACGAAGCCGCGCGAGCAGCCCAATGACGTGCCCCACGGTGCGCTCGAGATGGGGCCGGGTGACCGCCGCGGCCGCTTGGCGCAACGGGAGATGGGTCGAGACCAGGCCGACAGCCAATTCTGATGAGGCGAACACCATGGTCACATCGTCCCGTCGCAGACCTGAGCGGGTGGCCAGGTATTCGGTGTGTCCGGTAAAACCGCTACTCACGGAGGCAATCTGCGCCTTGGCCACCGGTGCGGTCACCAGAGCGGAACAGTGATTGGCCAGGACCGCGTCGACAGCCTTTTCCAATGCGGTGTACTGTGCATCTGCGCTTTGCCGGTTAGGTTGGTTGAGCGGTTCTGAAGAATCGCCGCAGGGGATCACGGTGGTCCCCGCCCGGGGGGATGTGTCGACGGTTTCAGAAATAGTTATCGATGACTGTACGTTATGCGCTTTGAGGACGCGTTCGAACGTGGGCCAGTGACCAAAAATTACCGGTTGCGCGCGAGAAAGGGCCAAATCGAGAGAGGCGGCGACGATTTCCGGGCCGATTCCAGCGGGTTCACCGAGGGTGATGGCGAGTTTCGGCTTCATCGGCCAAGCCTATACCGCTCCTGGCCGAAAGCGTCCATTAAAAAATTTTTTGCAAAAAGTCGGGCCAAAAACCGTGTTTAAACGTCTAATACCTTATGAGGTACTCTATAATGGATCTTCTATGGTTTGTGCGTCAAATGGTAGATCCCTTGACGTTTATGGGGCTGTATTCTACGGTCGGTCGGCCTTGAGCGTTAAAATTGTGAAATGATTGCGAGCGTGTTCGAGTTACGTGCTGGCGAGGAGGTCTTAGTTTAATGCGTTGGGAGGTCATCATCCCGGGGGAAGGAAGTGACAGTCTGTCCAAATCGATTACGGTGGAGGCCAAGAACTGGTTCTCCGCGTTGAAACGGGGTTTGGATGAACACGGATTGGACGGCAAGGTCATGTCCAATCTGTCTTGCGATATTCAATCCGATCAAAGCGTCGTTGTGAGGGATTTTGTTACGCGGCGAACCTATACATTGCGTCCGATTGATACCAATGGGGGGCAGGCTTCTCCTCCCTCGGAAGTGCCGTCGGTAGCGGATATCGAAGAACCGGTTTCCCCTGCGAGCGGCAGTCTGCCCCCGGACCTTCCGGAACATCAGTTGTTTTTCTCCTGTGATAAAATGTCCGAGGATCAGAGTGGCGTCTATTTCTGCGAGCGGCTGATCGCGGTGCCCCCGGAGGTGGATTCGACCCAAGCGAGTCGATTGGCCCGGGTGTACTTCGAGTATCTGAAAACCTTGGGCAAGAAAGACGGATGCAAACTGCTGGTCAGCATTCAGGTCTTTGACCACGAGTTCGAGCACCAATCCAAGCGGCCGGCGATCGCGGCGTTGACCTGGCGCGAGTGGAACGCCGAGCCCGCCCGAATCGAGTTTCCCCTCAACGGCGGCTCGAGCGTGAGATTGAGTGCGCTACCGATGGTGGCACCGGAGTCCACCGGGGCTCGGGCCTCGTCTATGGAGCCTCAGGCCGACCTGGATCACGAGCCCCTCGACCTGGTTCCCAAAACCCCGACACCGGTCCCGGCAGCGCCCGTACCAATCGGGACGACCCCTTCCACCGATACGGGGATTCCAATGGTCACCGACCGGGAATCGGCTCCACCGGCGCGGGTATCGACCCCACCGGCGTCTGAATCGATACCACCGGCGCGGGTATCGACCCCACCGGCATCGGAATCGATACCGCCGGCGCGGGTATCGACCCCTCCCGAGCCGGAACCGACCCCGGTAGAGCCTCCGGCAAAAGCCGAGGTCAAACCCGCTCCGGCCAAGCGCAAACGCCGTAAAAAACTCTCCACCCCCCCGCCGATGATGGCTCCCGATTCCCTGGGGGATCCCCACATCGAAGACAAAATGGTGCAGGCGTTCGAGCGGATGCAGGAGATCTACGAAGCCAAGACCCACGATGCGGCAGCGGGTTTTGCATTGAATCTGGCCCAGGATCTGCTCGACTGTGAGGCGGGCAGTTGTATGGTCATCTCACCGGGCAAGTACGAGCTGTACGTGGCCGCGGCCACCGGTGACCATTCCGAACAGCTCCTGGGCAGCAAATTGTCACTCAACGACGGTATTGTCGGCTTCGCCACTCGGAACGGGACGGTGATCAATGTCTCCGATCCGGCCAACGATTCTCGATTCAACAGCGAAGTGGATGCCAGCACCGGATTCACCACGCGCAACATCGTCTGTGCCCCGGTCCAGTTCGAGGGCCGCACCATCGGGGCGCTGGAGATGATCAACTCCCAGCGATCAGACGGCTTTTCCCAAAACGACGTCAACATACTCTCCTATGTCGCGGGTGCGCTGGCCGAGTACATCGATACCTCGTTGCCCTCCCGGCAAGCGGATTTCACCGACAAAGAGTTCGACGAGTTCACCGAGGCCAAAAAAAATCAGCCCAAGGGGATCGCCGGCCTGCGAAATGCGGTGAAGAAGAAATCCAAATCAGCCCCGAAACGATCGGGAAGTCGCGATACGTCGCGCGACAAGAGCAGCACCCCGAGCAAGAAGAAGAGCGGCAAATCCTCGCCTGCCAAATCGACCAAGAAAAAGAAAAAAAAGGGTAAAAAGAAAAAGTAGCGCGCCGGGATCAACCGGGGGAGGGGGCGCTGGCCAGCGACGCCTCACGCTGTTGTTTGTAGATGGGGATGCGAATCGAGAAGCGCGTTTGCTCGCCCGGCACGCTGGTCACCTCGACGGTTCCGCCGTGGGCTTCGGCGATGTGCCGGACCAGACTGAGGCCGATGCCGGAACCCCGCTGTTTTCGGGTCTCTTTGGAGGGCACGCGATAGAACCGCTCGAAGATTCGCCGCAGGTGATTCTCCGGAATGCCGATGCCGAAATCGACCACATCGATGTGGATCAGCTGATCCCGGTGCACCAGCTCAACTTTGATCGTCTTGGTCCCTTGGGCGTACTTGACCGCGTTGTCGATCAGATTGGCCACGGCGAGGGTGATCGCGTGTTCATCGATGAGCGCCGAAGGCAGGGACGGGGGAGGGTCGTACTGCAGCTCGATGGACATTTTCTCGAGCAAGTGGTGGTGCAGCTCGACCCCTCTCTCGACCACTTCTGACACATCGGCGATCTCGAAGTCGTAGGCCTGCTTGCCCCGCTCGATGCGCGCGAAGTCGAGCACGTTGTCGATCAGGGCGGTGAGCCGTTCGGTCTCCTTGAGGATGATCTCGTGATATCGCCGGGCCCGCGCTTCCTCCTTGACCCGGCCCATCACGAATAACTCGCCGAACATGCGGATCAGTGAAAGGGGGGTTTTCAATTCGTGGGAGACGTTGGCGATGAATTCGCTCTTGAGTCGATTGATGCGGCGCTCGCGCACCACCGAGAGATACAGTACGATCAGACCGAAAATGATCACGCCCAGAGCCAACGGAATCAGCATCGCCTGTGAGAATCGCTGTGTCTCCGCCCGAGAGGTGAACAGCGCCGCCGAGGTGGGGGCCAGCTGTAGGCGCCATTTGTACAGGGTCGAGGGAAAGCGGCGGGCGACGATGAACTCCCCGGTGGTATCCATGTCTCGGCCGAATATAATGCGGTGTTGATCGTCGACCACGTTGGCCATCAGCCCCGGCCCCACCTGGCCGAACAGCTCTTCGAAAAGGCCTTCGGTGAACTCGTCCGTGTCGTAGAGCAGGATGGTGGTGTAGTCCTGGTTTTCGAAAACCGTCGAAAAATGGGTGATCAGCCGAAAGCCACCGGCGATTCGGCGGTGCAGGTGCTTGAACTGGTCCAGGGATTCGTATTTGTCGATCAGCGGGATGATTTCGGAGACGAACAGATCATTCAGGGCAGTCAATGCGTCCGGAGTTTCGTCCCGGTAGAACAGCATTACGATATCGCTGTTGTCGTCGATGATCGCCGCTGCTTCGATCAACTTGGAGATGCGAGTCGCCCGCTGCCAGCGATCACACGCGGCGTCGACCGCCGCCGGATTGACAATATGGTAGTAGGAGCTGTCGGTGGTGCTGACCGTCTCCTCGACGCGCTCGATTTTCTCCTTGGCCACCAGCAGGGTGCTCTCGACGATGGAGCGTTCACCCCATTCACCGAAGCGCACTGCCGTGCCGAAGCTGATGCGCACCAGGAATACGATCGCCAGCAGCACCGCCGGAAAGAAGATGAAGATCCCGTTTCGCCACAAAAAACGCAAAGCGCTACTAAAACTCCCGCTCGGCCTTGGGTTTTCTCGACATCAACTTTTTGATCGCCGACTGGGGTTGTAATTCGCCGCGAATGACCTCGACGACCATTTGGGTGATCGGCATCTCCACTTGTTGCCGTTGGGCCAAGGTCAGAGCTGAGCGGGCGGTTTGAATCCCTTCGGCCACCATCAACATGCTGTCGAGGATTTCGTTCAACGGTTCTCCCCGACCCAGCCGCACGCCCACTTGCAGATTGCGACTCAGATGTCCGGTGCAGGTGAGCACCAGATCCCCGACGCCGGCCAGTCCGGCCAGGGTCAGCGGATTGGCGCCGCAGTGCACCGCTAGCCGCGAGATCTCGGCCAATCCCCGAGTGATCAGAGCGGCTTGAGAATTGTAGCCCAACCCCAGTCCTTGGGCCACGCCCACGGCGACGGCGATCACGTTCTTCAGTGCTCCCCCCAACTCGACGCCGATGACATCATCGGTCGTATAGAGGCGAAAGCTCGGTGTGGCCAGGGCCTGCTGGACCGTTTGAGCGACCCGCTCGTCGACCGCGCCGACCACCACCGCAGTGGGCTGATCGACGGCGATTTCCTTGGCAAAGCTAGGCCCGGACAAAAAGGCGAGCCGTTGCGGCCCGTCTGGGGGGACGATTTCGGCGAGCACCTCGGACATCAGTTGGGAAGTGGCCACCTCGATGCCCTTGGAGAGACAGACCACGATCGCTTCCCGATGGAGATGGGCCACCGCCTGCTGCCAGACCGTCCGCAGCACCTGGGAAGGGGTCACCGATAGCACGAGTCGCGCACCGTCGAGTGCATCGGCAAGCGATGAAGTCGCCCGCAGGGACGGCGGCAACTCGATACCCGGCAAAAAGGTGGCGTTTTCACGGGTGGCGTTGATCTGTTCGGTCAACTCCGGTTCGTAGACCCACATGGTGACCTGGTACCCGTTCTCTCCCAGCATTTTGGCCATCGCCGATCCGAACGAGCCACCGCCCAATATGGTAATTTGATAGTTGTTCATTTTAGCTGGCGCATGATAGGCCAAGCGTGTAGACCATGGCAAGGAGTCGATTCAATTGAAGTCGGTACGTCGTCGATGGATTTTTGGGATGGCTGGCGTGGTGTTGTCTGCGCTGGGGTTGTGGTTCGTTTTTCGAGATATCGACCTGGCCGGGCTGCTCGACTCTGCCCAACGAATTGTCCCCGGACCGTTGATCGGATCATTGGCGTTGTACTGGGGCGGCATGGTGGTCTGCCGGAGCATCTTTGTCAGTTACCTGCTGCGCTCCGCGGGAGCGGTACGGGTGGGGAAGGCGTTTCGCTACATCTGCATCGGCTACTTGGCGAACAATGTCCTGCCCTTGCGGATGGGTGAGGTGACCCGTATCGTCGGCATTGCTCGAAGTGAACGGCTCGACATCGCCTCAGTAACCGGGGGAGTGGCGCTGGAGCGTCTCCTCGATATGTTGATGATCGGTTGCCTCGGGATCATCGCCACTCAATTGGCCCCGATACCCCCGACGATTCGCTTCATCGCCCTGGCCGGGGGCGGCGCGTTGGCCGTCTCCTTTGTGGTAGCGGCGGTGCTCAGCCGGCAGACCTTTCGGCAGGGCAGCGACTCGGAGCGCAAGATCGTCCGTCTGGTGCGATCCCTGTTCAGTCGATTCACCGCCGGACTCGGCTCCCTGCGCTCCACCAAAAGCATTGTCATCGTGCTGGGAACCATTGCCGCGATTTGGCTGTTTCTGGTCGGGGCGATGGTGCTCAGGCTGTGGAGTTTCGGTCTCCCGGCCACCGTGCCGGTGGCGTTGGTGCTGTTGTTCTGTCTTGGGATCGGGGTGGCCTTGCCCTCTGCACCGGCCTATACCGGGGTGTATCACGCCGCGGCGGTGCTGGCGCTGCACGATGTGTTCCACATCGACAAGGAGATCGCCGTCGGATTTGCCTTTTTCTCCTGGATTGTGGACGTCTCCTCCGGCAGCTTGGCCGGGGCGGTGAGTCTGATATTGGAGGGACTCAGTTGGTCCGAGTTGCGCCAGAACAGCGCGGTCGGCGTGCCTGAACCGGTCGAGTGCGCTTCCCAGACGAAATGAAGGCCGCTGACGCGGTTGGTTCGTGTTCCGAGTCGATTTAACGAAATAATTCTCCCCTGCCCACCGTACCTGAGGCAACCTTTTTGGGTCGACTTGCGTCTGTACAGAGGTGAACGGTGGCCCCTCACTGCCCTTTGGAGGAACTCATGAATATTATTCGTTTTTTGATCATTGTCGTGATTTCGGGGTACGCCGCCACGGCCGCGGCAAAGACGATCGAAAAGAACTATCACGAGACATTTCCGGTCAATCAATCCACCACGTTCCACCTCAAACAGGGGGACGGCAACGTCACCATCACCCCCTGGCATCAGGACAAACTGGAGGTCAAGGTCGCATACAAGGCCCAGGTGATCGGTATCGATGTGTCGGATTGTGATTTTGAAGTGGCGTTTCGAGCATCGGGCAATGACATCCACGTGACCCAACAGAACAAATGCAGATTTGTCTTCGGCGGGCTGCGTATTAAAAGATATCGATACGACATCAAAGCACCGAGCTACGTCAAACTCGATGTCAGGAGTTCGGACGGCAACGTCGAACTGCGGGATTGGAAGAACGCGGTGTCGATCAAATCCAGTGACGGCAACGTTCGCCTCTCCCAAATCCAGGCGGATGTTCAACTGAAGACGAGCGACGGCAATGTCGATGTGGACGGCGTCACCGGCAACTTGGATGTGCGGAGCTCGGACGGCAGAGTGAAGATCCGTGACGCCAAGAGCCCGAAATTGAAGATCCGCACCAGCGATGGGAGCATTTCCCTCACGCGCTGCTCGGGCAACATGGAGCTGTCGGCCTCGGATGGGGATCTCTCCTTGGAGCAGGTCAAAGCGGATCGCTTGGAAATCAAAACCAGCGACGGCTCGGTGGACGCGGATTTGCTGTTCACCGATCGCCCGGACTGGCGAGTCAAGTCGAGTGACGGGCGTATCCGGATTAAAATGAACAAGCGCATGTCAGCGCGTTACACCCTGAGCACCAGCGATGGTCGAATTAGAGTCGATCATCCCTCCCACCAACAAATGAAAACATCGCGGCGGCACTGGCGAGGCCAGCTCAATGACGGCCGAGGCGAGATTCGCGTCTCCTCCAGCGATGGTTCCATCACCTTGACGACGCAGTAGCACCAAATCGCCAGTTCGGCAGGGCCCGAGATTCCTGTCATTCATCGCGTTCGAGTGACCATCGTGGTCGCCCGGGCGGTTGAAACTGGGCGCGGTTGCCGAATCGTGGTAAAAGCCCCCGATACTGATCTGCAGTTTGAGGAGGAGAATTCATGACGATGTTCAGAGGGGGTCTTTGGGGAACGCTGATATTGGCGATGGTGTTGGGTTGTGCCCGACAACTGACGGTCGAGCAGCACGGCGGGGTACCGGTATTGACCATCGAACGGCAAGCCGATGAACCGACCGGTCCGGAACCGGCGGCCGATGCGGTTCCCCCGAGTGGGGAGGGAATGTGGCCCTGGACCCAAATCGAAAAGCTCGATGGGGAGGCGCTCAAGCAGCGCGGTCTGAAGCTCGCCCTGGGGGACATTTGGACCCCCGGCAAAGGGGGATTGGCCCGGGCAGTGGCCGGTTTATCGGGATGCTCAGCTTCATTCGTCTCGGCCGACGGACTGTTGTTGACCAATCACCACTGTGCCTACCGGGCGATCCAGCGCAACTCGACCCCTGACAACAACCTTCTCGAAAAGGGGTTTTTGGCCCGGAGCAAGGAGGACGAGCTCGACGGGCACGGCTTGAAGACCTTTGTCTTTGCCGAGCACCGGGATGTCACGGACGCTGTCCTCGGTCAGCTGCCCGAAGGCCTGACCGATCTGGCGCGAACGGAATACATCGAAGCCCGGGAAAAAGAGATCGTCAAAAAGTGCGAAGAACAGCCCAACACCCGCTGTCGGGTCTCGCGGAACAACGACGGTCTCAGCTTTACCCTGCTCTCCTTTTTGGAGTTGCGCGATGTGCGGTTGGTGGCCGCGCCCCCTTCGGCGTTGGGCAATTTCGGGGGTGAAATCGACAATTGGCACTGGCCCCGGCACACGATGGACTTCGCCCTGTTGCGCGCCTACGTCGATCCCCAGGGGCGGGCCGCGCCCTATGCCGAGGAGAACGTGCCGTTCAAGCCCCAGCGGTTCTTCCGGATCGCCAAATCCGGCGTGGCCGAGGGGGATTTGGTGATGGTGATGGGCACGCCGGGCCATACCCAACGCTACCGCACCTCGGTCGCGGTGGAGGACGTCTCGGACTGGTACTATCCCAAGCGGGTTGCCGTGTTTACCGAATGGGCGAAAATTCTGGAACAGACCTGTGCCGAGCTACCGGACTCGTGCCTGCTCACGTCGAGCACCCTGCGGGGCATTAGCAACGGCTTGACCAACGCCCAGGGCATGATCGTCGGCCTCAAACGGGCCGGAGTGCTCGAACGCAAGCGCACCGAAGAGGAGCGGTGGCGACAGTGGGTGGCAGCGGATGGGGAGCGACAGGCGAAATTCGGCGGCGCGCTGGATGATCTCATGGAAATCGTCAAACAACACCGCGCCGGACGGGATCGGGATTTTTTGATTCGGTACATCATCAGTAGTTGGAGTCCGCGAATGCTCGGATTCGCGCGGACGATCACCAAGTGGGCCAGCGAGCAACAAAAGCCCGACGAGAAGCGGGAGCCCGGTTTCCAGGAACGGGATCGGGAGAACTTGCGCAGCAGACTGGACCACGCTCAGCGCTCCTTGCACCTGGTCGCCGATCGCCGTGCCCTCGCGTTGTTTTTGCGATTGATGGGGGAGCTGCCCGAAAACGAGCGGCTACAGGGGCTGGACAAAGCGCTGAACAAGGATTGGCGCGACAAATCGATTGATCGGTTTCTCAAACGGCTCTACAAAAAATCCCAGTTGGGTCAGCGGGAAGAACGGCTCGCCGCGTTCGATGCAGACCTCAATACCCTGAAGGCCTCCAAAGACTCGTTGATCAAACTCGCGTTTGCACTGTTTGACGAACTCGACCAATTTGATGACCGACAAAAACAGAAACAAGGGGCCCTCTCCAGATTGCGTCCGCGCTATATCGAGTCCCTGGTGGCAATGAAGGGAAATCGCTTCTACCCGGACGCCAACGGTTCACCGCGGATCTCCTTTGCCACCGTGGCGGGCTACCGACCCCGCGACGGGGTGCGCCACACCCCATTTACCACCCTGGACGGCTTGGTCGACAAATTCACCGGAAAAGCGCCGTTCGATGCACCGCCGGAGGTGATCGAGGCGATCGAGAAACGGGATTTGGGTGCCTACCGGGATCCCGTGCTCAACGATGTACCGGTTTGCTTCCTGTCCAACGCCGACACCACCGGCGGCAATTCGGGCAGCCCAGCTGTTGACGGTCAGGGGCGGCTGGTGGGGCTCAATTTTGATCGGGTGTACGAAAATATTGCCGGGGATTTTGGCTACAATCCGCCACTGTCGCGAAACATCATGGTCGATGCCCGGGTTATCCTCTGGTACCTCGATCGCGTCGCCCGGGCGGACCACTTGCTGCGCGAATTGGGTCTGTAGACCGTTTTTCAGTTTGCTCATCATAATTTCACTAAAAACGTAATTTAAGTAGAATAATTGAAAAATATGCGTTCACACTTGAACATGAAGGGGTGATGAGGGTATGGCTTGCTCTAACTGGCCTTTAAGGAGGCATTATGGCCGATAAACGGGCAAAGAACGTATTAAACCGTCGGGCCTTTCTCAAGACGACCGGTGCGGCGGGGGCCGTGGTGGGCGGTGCCGGTGTGAGCATGTTTGGCTTGGCCGCAGGGAAAGATCCCAATTCTTACACGGGGTTGGAGTCATCGCAGGGCAGCGCCCAAAACTTTAATCGGGAGCGATTTGCGGTCGATCAGCCCCACTACGTGCGGGATCAGGTTTCCCAGCCGGACCGCATCGATGCCCGCACCGAGGTCGTTTTTAGTCGGTTTTACAAGCTGTTGCAGATCTGGAAACAGGGGACGACCACGCTCGCCGATCTCCCCGAGCCGATGCAGTCCTACTACCGGACCCACACCACTGAATTCGAAGCGGATCTGCACTACGTGACCAAGCTGTACCCCTTGCTGCGAAAGGACCACAAGCGCTACGGCGATTCCCTGACCCTGGCCGGTGCCTGGTCCGATGCGATGTCCTCCGTGTGGCCCAAGTGGGATTCGGATCCGCCCGAGGTGGCCGATTTCCCCAAAGTCGATCAGCATGGCGAACTCCAGGCCCCGCTCAAAATGAAGCATCCTACCAAGACATCGAAGCTGATCAAAAAAGTTGCCCATCAAATGGGGTCTACCCTGGTGGGGATTACCAAACTAAATCCGGATTGGGTGTATCGATACCCGATGAAAAGATCCGGCTTTCCCCAGAATGAACCGATCGAGGTGCCGGCCCACTGGCAATATGCAATCGTGGTGGGATTGCCCATGTCCTGGGATCCCTTCTTGGCCAATCCGAACTACGGTACCTCTTTTGACGCCTATTCGCGGAGCCGGGTGTTGGCCTTTCGCCTCGCCGCTTTTATCAAAAAGCTTGGCTATGCGGCGCGGCCCCACGTACCGGGCACAGATTACGATCTTGTCGTACCGCCCATCGTGATCGATGCCGGACTCGGAGAGCAGGGGCGACATTCGATTGTGGTTACCCCGGAGCTCGGCTCCAATTTCCGTCCCGCAGTGGTGACGACCAACCTGCCCCTCGCACCGGACAAACCGATTGAGTTCGGTGTGCAGAATTTCTGCAAGAGTTGTAAAATCTGCGCAGAGAACTGTCCCAGCGGCGCGATCAGCACCGGGGATAAGGTGGTCTCTCGCGGCTACCGCCGATACCAGCTCGACATCTCGAAGTGCCATAACTTCTGGGGATCGAATCTGGGTCCGGTGGGGTGCCGCTTGTGCGTGACCAGCTGTCCCTACTCGCGCAAATCCAATTGGCTTCATCGAACCGCGCTGACCCTGTCGTCGAACGATCCGACCGGGATGGTCGATCCCGCCCTGACCTGGTTGCAGAAGCGGTTTTTCGAAGGGCCTGAAGCTAGCAAGTACTACATGCCGTCTCTGGGGGGTGAAAATGCCTCCTACCGCGAGCCCCCTTGGTGGCTCGTCGCTGAAGATTTTATCGATTTCAAAGGATAGGGGGTCATGATGAGTTTCTTTACCAGCGGCGCATTTTGGTTTTTCGAGGGCATCCTGGCCTGTCTGGTGGTGATCGGTTTCAAAATCTGGATGGAAGATCGAAAGGTAACGATGACCTATTGGAAGTGGATGCTTTTCGGCCTCTGGCTGGGCTTGGCCGGGGTCACCCTGGCCTTTATCGGGACCAACCTGGGCGAAAACGAGCCCAACGCCGCGATCAAAGGCGGGTTGATGCTCGGTTTCTTCACGGTGATGCTGGGGGTCATCTTCTGGCGATTGATCCATGCCGAGAAGGGCTTGGGGGTCGCGTTTCTGCCGTTTTTAAAACACAAAAAGGCGTCCAAAGAGCATCCCGCTTCCAGGTTGGGAACAACCTCCACATAACCTCCCATTTTTGCCAACATTTGGCAATTTCAGTGTTTCTTGTGTCGGCTGCAGCGGTGAATAGGTGGCACAAGTGTGCATCCTTTTCACAGTTTCGTTGGCACCCATGACAATGATGTCCTAGTTGTGGATCTGTGCCGCTTTGTTTACCAGCCCGGCATACCGGCCAATTGCGGGACTGGACACCCAAAAAAGCTGAACATAGAAGGGGTTGGGGGAAAAATCGGTCGTCCATTTTTTTTTGGCACCCTGATTGCATCTGTCATCTGAGTAACTGCGGCACTTAAGTTGATGTCAGCCGCATTTAGCCATAATCGGTCTTGGATAATGCTTGGTCTTAATGGTTAGTCTTAATTTGCTTGGATAAACTGCTTAGAACTTAGCTTGGATAGAGTCGCTTGGATAGTTGGGACGTCTTTATTGTCTGCTTAGCTTAGGTTCCCACTAACAAGGATTTTATGTGCTCCTTCTCTTGTAGGCCCATCACTGGTCGCCCTCGGTGATGGGCCATATTTCTTTTGCCTTCCCGTTTTTGCGCTATCCTAATACTACGGTCACCGGAATAACAGCTTCTCGGAAGGGGAAACGTGGGGACGAGCGACAAACGGACCTTTTACTGCCTCTGTTGCGATCGGACACTGCCGGTGGAACGGATATCCCAGGCGGCGTTGATAAATCGAAACGATGATCGGGAACCGGTTTGTCGCCAGTGTGCCAGTTTTCTCACTCAAAATCTGTTTCACCTCGAAGAGCGCATTGCGGCGGCCGGGAAGCGCTGGGAAAAAGTTGCCACCCGACCGGTGCTGCCCATCTCGCGTCCACCGAGTGTTTCTGCGACGACCAAGGCCAATGCCACCCCGCCCAAAAAGCCGAAACGGCCTGCGCCGGCGGCCAAGAAACCGCGGTCTGCGTCCACGTTGGAACGGGAGGCATTTGCCCTGCGCTGTGTGGCCCAGGAGCGGTTCATCGAGGGATTTATTCTAGGACTCGAAATCGCCGGCATCGATCGCAAGAAAATGAGCGACGAAGCGATCCGGGCCGTGGATACCCTGTTGCGCATCTGCCAAAAAACCCGCAGTGAGCGGTTGAAAGCCAATTCGTCCAAAGCATCTCGTACCGAGATTCGCAAGCTGACCCGGCATCTCAGAGATACTTCGCTGATGGTTGAAGAGTACGTGAATGCCGTCAAGGAGAGCTTCAAAAGAGCCAGCCAGAGTGCTCCCCCCTTGAGACGTCAGCGAACTCACGATAGTTACTAGGGCATGAACCGTCCTTCCCGGAGATCGTCCGGGGCATCCAGCGGCACAATGCGCTTTTGGCGCCGAATGGCCCTGGCGCTACCGGTTTCGATCCTGATCCATCTGTTGTGGTTGGTGGTGACCCGACCGACCTATCGACCGGTGGCTGATTTCGCAGTTGATCTTGACGTTATCGAAGTCGATCCGGCACCGCCGTCCGGCCGGTCGGTCGAGTTGGTCGAGAAACCGGTGGTCCCCCCTCCTCCAGACCCACCGCCGGCACCGGAACCGAAGAAGAAGCGCCCCAAAGTGAAGCCAACAGTGGATCGCCTGGCAGTGGTGGACAAGCTCAAACGGCGCCAGGGCCCAGCGACGGAGCCGGACGGGGGAATCGTCGATGCTTCGGTAGCCGACCTCGACGCGGCAGTTGCGGTAGGGGATCATACGGGTACTGATGGGGATGGGGACGGGACCGGCATCTGCCTACATGATCTGTTCGCTTTCGCCCCGGCGGAACCGACTTGGTTGATGTGGATCTCGTTGGCTTCCTTTAATCAGACCTCTTTTCAAAGCGAGGTATTTCGAACCTTGCGGTCGTTTGAGCTCGGCCGCCGGCTGAGCCGCTCGTTGGACATCGATTCCATTTCCGAGCTCCAGGGGGTGCTCGTCACAGCTGAAGATGTGCTGAAATGGCGGACGTTCGCGGTGACCACCAGCCACCTGCTGGGAGAGGAACGCATCAAGGCGACCCTGAGCCGGCCCGCGACGGAGGGAAGCGCCCCGCCTCGTTGGGTCAAGACCGCCGACGGGTTCTCATCCGTTCAGTCCGATTCCCTTCGCTGGCATCTCGCCGGCTCCGGTCGGGTGATGATCGCCGAGGGCGTGAGAGAGGGGATACCGGTTCCGGCGGTCGACGCTGGAGTGATCGCCGGGGACGCGGGGGCCCCCGCACCGCTGCGCCGTTGGCCGCGCCAGGTCAGCTGTTTGAGCGCCCCGAAAGAAGTGGTGGCGGCGGCCGACCCTGATGGGGGCCCGGACCTGGCGAATCGGGGTCTGGGGGCGGTGTTGCGCCGGTTCCTGCGACCCGACGATCAAGGGCATTGGCCGGTGGCGGCGCTGGCCACGTCGGATCACCGGGCGGTGGGTCTCAGTGCTCGACAGGCGGCCGGGTTACCCGCCTTTGAGGTCGCTCTGATACGCGCCTACTTCAGCGACCCGATTCGCTTGGAGGGACGGGTTCGCTTTGCCGGGGATCCGACTCGGGTGGCCGCGTTGGCGGCGATGTGGCGTCGGTTGGCCGCGGCGGCCGCCCGAGATCCGTTTATGTCGATGGCCGGTTTTGGTAATCTTTTCGCCAGATTGAAGATAAGTGTCCACAATGGCGAGATTCGGCTCGTCCTGCCCATGACCCAAGGTCAGGTGAAAGCGGCGCTGGTCTTTTTCCAATTGCAGGGAGAGGCCATGGAGCGGCGAATGAGGCGTTCCGGCGGTTCCTCGACGCCTCCCTGAGCGAGAGGAATACGGGGATTTAGTAAATTATTCCGATAAAACTTGAGTCGTGGCCTGGACATCCGCACACGGTCCGGCTATGGAGTTAAACCCAGATGCACCCACTCGATGAGTCAGCCGGGGTGGCGAAATCGGTAGACGCAAGGGACTTAAAATCCCTCGAGCGAAAGCTCATACGGGTTCGATTCCCGTCCCCGGTACCGGAATGAGCCGTTTAGGATGAAAAAAATGAAAAAAATAACAGAACCCGGGCCTGCCTGTTCTTGACGTAGTGTATCAATATGCGTAAGAACAGGGACAATGTGCGGTCGACATACCACACTTGCCCGTTGGAACACCAACGAATCACACACTCAAGTGAGTAAACCATATAATCGACAATTGAACCTGGAGTACACAGTATGCACACAGATGACTTGTTCACAGCTCCGCAGGTGGCCAAGATCTGTTCAACAGATCTGAAGACCATCCATAATTGGGTAAATCGAAATGAGATTAAATCGTTTCGCACACCTGGCCGGCACTTGAGGTTCAGGCGCCAAGACATATTGGAATTTCTCAATCGCTTCGGCTACCCGATTCCAGAGGGGTTTTCTGTGGGACAGAACCGGGTGGTGATTTTGGACGGGGACGAGGCGTCGGGAAAAGCACTCAAACGGGCCCTCTCCCGCGATTTTGACGTTTCTGTTTATTCGAACCACATCGACGCGCTGCTCGAGATTGGTCGCCAGAATCCCAACTTGGTGTTGGTCAACGCGGACAGTGATCTCGATGGCGTGCAAGTGGCCGAGCTCCTGGCCACCAAGGAAAAGATCGGCGCGGTCGCGGTGTTCGGCGCCCATTTGGACGGTGACAAACCAGCGATCAATCCGGAAAGTGTGGAATTTATCCCCTCGATCGAGAGTCGGGAAATCCACCGCAGGATCAAGTCACTGCTCAACCGCTGAGACCCGACCGGAAACCCTATCGCTTGATCTTGATCCCATGGCGGGCAAAATCCCGCGCCAGCCAATCGAACTCCCGTACAAACCGCTGACTGGTTGATTCAAAGGCCATGTCCTCTGTTTCGATGCGATAGAAGAACCGCATCATCGTGCCGGACATCAATTCCATGTCTCGCGGGGTGGGGGAGAAGACGCAGATGGTGACATCGGGATAGGTCTCTTCTGCCCGATCGATCGCGGCAGAGAGGCGGGTGCGGATCAGCGACTTGACCGATTGGACGGTGGTGAACAGACCGCCGCGGCCGCTGACGTAGCCCGGTTGATCGACCTGAACCGGAGTGAGGGGATCAATACATATGATCAACCGGGCGCCGTGGGCCACGGCCACATCCAGATCGACATTGCGCGTGAAAATGCCGTCCACGTAGTACCGACCGTTGATCTTTTCCGGCGGGTAGTAGGGGGTCATCGCCATTGACGCGCGGACGGCCTGGGAGATCGGAATGCCTTCGTTCAACTGCTCGCCGAAGGTGACGTGGGTGCCGGTGTCCTGATCGGTCACGCCGACGAACAGCTCCTTGCGAAGGGAGGAAAACTCATCGGTCAGCCCGGGCTTGTTGAACTCCCGTTCCAGGTAGCGACGGAGTTTCTCACCGGAGAACAGGGCAGTTGGGGCCACCTTGAGCGCGGTGTCCAGGGGACGACTGAACCAGCGCCCCCGGACGATGTCGCCCACTGACTCCAGCGCGCGGGAGGCCAACTCCTGCATGTTGGGATCGAAGAGCATGCCGCGGGTGACGATGCCGATGCTGCTCGGTCTTCCGTGAAGGGCTTCGGAGAGCTCCTGGGGACGGATGCCGTTGGCCATGAAGGCGCAGAGCACAGCACCGGCCGATATACCGCTGAAGACATCGAAATCGGTGACCGAGTGGCCGTCGAGATGGGCGTCGATCGCCCGCAACACTCCCAGTTCGAAAAACATGCCTTCGATTCCGCCCCCGGCGAGACAGATCGCCACCTTCGGCGCAACACGGGGTTTGGCCGCCCGGCAGGCGGAGGTGAGGGCGGCGGCCAGGGACGAGGGGTTGATCAACACCCCCCCCAGCTGCAGCGAACCGATGGCATAGGCGTGGTAGGGGGTGAACTTGGATTCGGGTAGCAGCACCAGGATCAACCGGCGACTGAGAGGCCGGCTGGCCAAAGTATTCGACAGCAGCTCGGGAAGCAGGCGTCCGGCCAGGGTCGCTGAAAAATCGGCGTGTGCCTGCTCTCCCTCGCGATTGTCGATGATGATCGAATCGATCGGATGCTGTTGAATGGCAACGAGGGTTTGGTCCGGTTCGGTAAAGAGATGAACGCGGGCGTGAATCTCGGTCTCCAGCTCGACGAGGATGCCCTGATGAGTCGGATCGATCTCGTTCGGTGTTGTGTCTTTGTCGTCGGAGATGGCCAACAGCTCGGCGAGGCGGTCCTGGTACGCCGCTCGGGTGACCAGGACGATAATGCGGAAAGCAGCGGTTGATTGAGTGTCGTGCATAGGTGTAAGTGTAGCGCTATCTTATCCTCCACTCAATCGTGCGGTGGTGTTTGCCAATAGCCGAGGCGGAACGGCGTCGGCCTTCTTTCGTGCCGATAAAAAAAAATTGCGTTTTCGGGGAAGCTTTTGCGCGGTTCAGGGCAATCAAGAGATGACAATCCCCGCTCAAGGCCCCCTTTGGAATCAGCACTGGTGCTGGACCAAAGGGGGTGTTTTTTTTCATTGATATTCGCGCGTAAAAGAACCCTTGATCACCAGGGGAAAGGCCTCCGTTTCGCAATTCTCGTCAGCAATGATGAAACCGAAGGGGCGAATCTCGTATTCGCCCCGTTGATGAAGGCCGTTGTGTCTTTGATGAAACCGTGCTCGGCGAGCAGGCGGCAACTGTGGTAAAAGGAAAACATCACGGTTGAACAGCCGCGGGTGACAGATCAAAGGGTAACGTATTGATGGGTGCTAAGAAGACATATCGAACGGGGTTTTGCATGATTGGTTGCATGGTCCTCTATGCCGCCTGCTGGGATGAGATCGAGCATCAACTGAAACCGGATGGGGGGGGATCGTCCGATACCGGTGTAGATTCGGATACGACCGACACCGCCTTGGAGTGGATTATCCCTGACGACTGGAAGGGATTTGGCACCTCCTGCCAATCCGAGGCGGATTGCACGGGATACGTGGCCACGGAAAAGCGGTGCGTCCACACGGTAGTGGGGATGATCAACACGCCAGGGGGGTATTGCACCAGCTGCTGCAATGAACCGGGGGTCAACGTCTGTGCACCGGGGATCGATTGTGTGGGATACCTGGGCATCTACTTGGTCTGCTTGGCGCACTGCAACTCTGACGCGGATTGTCGCCAGGACGAGGGGTACGAATGCCGACCGATCTACTATATTCCAGATCAATTCAAAGGGGACTACTGCCTGCCGGCAGAGGAATTCGTCGAACCCACCGAACCGGATGCGGGCGTTGACGATGCGCTGTGTCCGTGGCCCTGGTTGTCTTAAAAAGTGTCGGTTTTAGTCTTTTATTCGAACAAAACGGTATGCAAGACGTGGATGATCCCATAAAACGGGTAGTGAGAAATTTATGCCCTGATGAAGATTCTTAAGGGGCGGAGGTCGAAACGATGACTGATCGAAGATTCGCCTTGTTGAGCGTATCTGATAAAACGGGAATTGAGACAATCGGTCGAGGCCTGGTCGATTTCGGATTTGACCTATTGTCCACCGGCGGCACGGCCAACGCGCTCTCTTCGGCGGGATTGCCGCTGACGCGAATCGCCGATCTGACGGGCTTTCCCGAGATCCTCGGCGGCCGGGTCAAAACGCTCCACCCCAGAATTCACGGGGGGATTTTGGCGCGTGACACCGAAGCCCATCTCGAAGACCTCAACCAGATAAACGCCTCATTTATTGATCTTGTTATCGTTAACCTTTACCCCTTTGAACGAACCGCCGAAGTACCGTCGGTCGCCCTCGGCGATTTGATCGAACAGATTGATATCGGCGGCGTGTGTCTGCTCCGCGCGGCGGCAAAGAACTTCGAACGGGTGACGGTGGTAAGCGATCCCAAAGAATACGAAAATGTCCTGTGGTATTTGTCTCATGATGGTGAAGTTCCGCTTCGAACGCGCTTTGAGCTCGCACTCAAGGCGTTTTCCCACACAGCGGCCTATGACACGATGATTTCGAAAACACTGCCTGAGTTCGATGTTGAGTCGGGTACTCGCCGAGGAGGAGCGAAATGAAGGTACTGGTTGTTGGGGGTGGGGGAAGAGAACACGCGTTGGTCTGGAAAATCGCCAAAAGTCCTCTCGTCAAAGAGGTAATCGCCGCGCCCGGGAATGCGGGCATTGCCGGACAGGCCCGGTGTGAGCCGATTTCTGCCGATGATTTGAACGCCTTGGTGGAGTTCTCGGTGAACGAGGCGGTCGATCTGGTCGTCGTCGGTCCGGAGGCGCCGCTGGTTTCAGGGCTGGCCGATCGATTGACGAAGAAGGGCATCCGGGTGTTCGGTCCTTCTGCTGCTGCGGCCAAATTGGAGGGCAGCAAGGCGTTTGCCAAGGATTTCATGCAACGGCACAACATTCCCACGGCCTCGTACATGGTCCACGATGCGCTTGATGCGGCGCTCTACGATGTCGAGCACCGGCGACGGGCCTGTGTCGTCAAGGCGGATGGACTGGCCGCGGGCAAAGGGGTCTTTTTGTGTCGCAATTCGTACGAAGCGCGCGACGTGCTGCGGGGGATGATGGAGGAACGCCAGTTCGGCGCGGCGGGTCAGAAGGTGATTATCGAAGATTGGTTGGAGGGGGAAGAGGTTTCAGTGCTGGCCATCTGCGATGGGGAGCGATTCGTCACGTTGATTCCGGCACAGGATCACAAGGCGGCGTACGAAGGGGATACAGGTCCGAATACCGGTGGCATGGGGGCCTATGCGCCGGCGCCCCTGATCACACCCGAAATTGAACACCACATCGTTCAAGGGGTGATTAAGCCGACCCTGCAGGGAATGGCGCAGGACGGAACGCCGTTTAGGGGCATCCTCTACGCGGGATTGATGTTTTGCGACGACAAGCCCTATGTGCTCGAGTACAACGTCCGCTTCGGCGATCCCGAGTGTCAGCCGATGATGGCGATGATGGACGAAGATATTGTGCCCCTGTTGGTCGCGGCTGCGGACGGCAAGTTGGAACAACCGGCCGTCAAATGGCTTCCCGGCGCCGCGCTGTGTGTGGTGCTGGCTTGCGAAGGCTATCCCGGACCCTATGAGAAGGGGATGCGCATCGAGGGACTGGACGCCGCAGAAGCCAAATCCGACGTGGTCGTCTTCCACGCGGGAACCAAGTTGGACAGCAGTCGGCTGGTGACCAGCGGTGGTCGTGTGCTGGGGGTTACGGCCCGGGGCAGCACCCTGGTCGACGCGGCGCGGCTGGCCTATGGCGCGGCCAACGAAATCCATTGGAAAGGGATGCGCATGCGACGAGATATCGGGCATCGCGCGCTATAACGCGCTATAAAACGAAAAGGATTGGAAAAATGGATACCAAGAGTGTGCTTATCGTGATGGGCAGCGACAGCGATTTCAAAAAAGTCGAACCAGCTGTCCGCGTGCTCGAAGAGCTGGAAGTATCTTGCCGGATGACCGTGGCCTCGGCCCATCGCTCTCCAGAGCGGGCGGCATCAATCGCCAAGAGCGCCCGGGCCGAGGGCGTGGGAGTCGTGATCGCGGCGGCCGGCGGTGCCCACCATTTGGGCGGGGCAATGGCGGCGAACACTACCCTACCGGTCATCGCATTGCCGATCGGCATCGGAACCCTCGGAGGGCTCGATTCCCTGTTGTCCGCCGTGCAGATGCCCGGCGGCGTGCCCATCGCCTCGGTGGGTGTGGATGGGGCCAAGAACGCGGCGCTGCTGGCGGCCAATATTTTGAGCGTCAGTGATCCGGCACTCGCCGATCGGCTCGACGCACAACGCCAGGCCCAGAGCGCCAAAGTAGTCAAAGCCGATGCCCGAGTCCAAGAAGCACTCGCCCAAAAGAGCTGAGGGTCACCCAACAGTTAAGCCTGTCACTCGTAGAACAGGGGCTTGGCTCGTTCCGGCCGCGGCGGCGATTCGCTCCGGCCGGGTGGTGGCGGTTCCGTTCGAGCGATTGTTCGGACTGGCGGCGGATGCCCTCGATTCGGCCGCTGTGGCCAGAGTCGCCGCGATCAAGGGCCGCCCGACTGACAGCGCCGGTCGGCAACCGATCGCCGTGGTCGTCCCGGATCGCCAAGCGGTACATCGGGTCGCCGCTTCGTTTCCACCCCTGGCCCAGCGCTTGGCCGAGCGATTCTGGCCCGGACCATTGACCCTGTTGCTCGAGGCACTCCCTGGCATACCCGCCCCGTTGGTCAGTCCATCCGGCCTGATCGGTGTGCGCTGGCCCGGCCCCTGTATGGCCGCCGATCTCGCCGAGGAAACCGCCACGGTGCTGACTGCAACGAGTGCCAATCCCGGCGGTGGTGAGGATGTGCTGTCTCACGAAGAATTGGCCGATTTGGGAGGGTTGGCATATGTTGCAAAAGGGCATGTCGCCGGTCCCCCCGGATCGACAGTGGTTGACGTCACCGGAGCTGAACCGGTAGTTTTGAGGGCCGGAATTGTCGATCTGTCGAAGGAGGCGTGATGAATCTGGAGCAGCTGGCCCTTCTCGGTATCGGCGTTTTCGGTTTCATGGCCCTGGCGGTCTTCATCAACGCCTGGCGCACGGTCAAACGAACCGGACAACAGCTCCGACCGCAACGAATGAGGCGGCTGCTCGGAGGTGAGGAGTTGGCCCGGTCGGTTGCCCGTAGCGTTGTTGGCGAGGTCGCCTCGAACCATCCCGATGCGGTCCGGCAATCTCGGCGGAAAGGTCAGCTCACCCCTGATTTGGAACAGGCGCTCGACAAGGCTCGGGACTACTACACCAAGCGAGTCGAATCCCGGTACCGGGTGCTGTTTACGATGGTGGTTAACGAGATTGTGTTCGACGCCGATGACGAGCCCCAATAGCCAGACGCCTTGTCCACCGCTTAAAATCCGCCTCGGCTTGTCGTTTTTCTTAATATGTCCGAGAAGAAGCACCAATACAACTACGGACTGGGGACGGTTAGGGTGGAATCCGCCTTCGATCACCTGGAGGCGGATCGCCATTTCAACGCCACGACGGCGTTGCGGATAAAGCAGACGATCGAGTCGGATGAATTTCGTCCACCCATACTGCCCGAAGTCGCTCTCTCCCTGTCCCAAATGGCCAGTAGTGCCGATGTCTCCATGGGGGAGGTGGAGCGCACGGTGAGCCGGGATCCGGCTGTGGCGGCCAGGGTGCTTTCGGTCGCTAACTCCGCTTTCTATAGCCGCGGTACGGCGGTGCGGTCATTGCGGGGCGCAATCGTCAAATTGGGTCTCTCCGAGCTGCGGGACATTGCCTTTCAAATCGTGGCGCAGACCCACATCTTTCGCGTTCCCGGTTATACGGACCGGATGCGGGAGCTCTTTGATGCGGCGCAGGCCACGGGGCTGTTGGCCCGAGAGATTTGCCGCCTGCTGCGATTCGAATCGGAGACGGCCTATCTGTGCGGGTTGCTCCACGACATGGGGGAAGCTATTATCCTCGGCATTGTCGGGGAACCCCAACGCAAAAAAAGGGCGGCGGTCATCTCCATCGAGCGATTGTGCACCGTGCTCGATGACTATCATTGTCAAGCCGGGAGTCGGGTGTGCGATCTGTGGGGGCTGTCGCCGATCATCGCCGATGCGGTCCGGCATCACCACCAGCCCGAACGGTCGAAAGATCCATCACAGATGGCACTTGTGGTAGCGGTGGCCGATGCCATGGTGGCTCACGCCGGGATTGCCACCGAACCAAAGCGGATCCAGCCCCTCGACGAGCCCCGCTTTTATCAACTCAATCTGAGCCCCGATCAGGTTCAACACCTCCTCGACTACGCCGACCAGCTGGCCGATGATTCTGTAGCGCTGACCGGTCTCAACTAGCGGGGGTTTCACTATTCGGGTGTAGACTCGACCCCGCGAAGTGGGGGGTGGAGCATACACTTCCCGATCGTCGCCACTGGACGAACCGTTTTTCGCTCATGTTGAAAGTTTGTTAAATTTCAAATGGTTATGGCGATGATCGGATGGGAGCCTCCCGCGGCACAGATGTTGCTCAATAGGATAGGCATGGGTGGTGAAACTCATGAAAGGAAGGTTACCATGAGATCAGTCGCGTCAACGTTTGGGTTTGTCATTCTCGTCGGAGCGTTGTTTCTGTTCACAGAAGCGGCCAATGCGCAGGACAATCCGCCTTATGAGTGCGATGACAACTTCGGGGAGTGCGGGACGCCTCAGCAATCCGGCGGTGGCGGCGGCGGTGGCGGCGGCGGTAGCATTTTGATCAACAACACCGATTTAGGTGATACGTATCAATATGCTGACGACTACGATAACGATGGTGTCGAAGATCCTTATGACAATTGCCCCTTTGTGATCAACTTCGACCAGGCCGACGATGATGGAGACGGCGTGGGCAACGGGTGCGACAACTGCGGCAGCAACGCCAATCCCCTGCAAGAGGATTTGGATGGTGATGCGGTCGGTGACGTCTGCGACGCGGACATGGATGGCGACGGGATCAACAACGGCCAGGATATCTGTCCCCGTAATCCCGATCCGCTGCAGAAAGACAGCGATTCGGACGGGCTGGGCAATGCCTGTGACGATGACATGGACAATGACGGGGTGCCCAACCTCGAAGACAACTGCCCACTCGTGCACAACCCGGACCAGGCGGCGGAAGATCCGGATCAGTGGGGCAACGCCTGTGACGACGACGATGATGCGGACGGTATTCGCAACACGTACGACAACTGCGCCCTGGTGATGAATCTGGATCAGTTGGACGGCGATGTGGACGGTATCGGCGACGCCTGTGACATGGACAAGGACGGAGACGGGATTGCCAACAATGTCGACAACTGCCCAGCAAAGGCCAATCCTCTACAAGAGGACAAGGATCGGGATCGGTTGGGGGACGCCTGCGACGATCGGTTCTGCTTTGTCGTCCTCGATGATGTCTCTAGTTGCCTGGATCCGACCGACAGCTTCGAGGTCTACAGCCCGGATCTGAACACCTCCACCGGTGAGGAGATTCGCCTGCGGCTGTTCGCCAATCGGGTCAACCAGCCGATTCGGTACACTTGGGAGATCACCGATGCCCCGGCCGGCTCCAGCGCGACCGTGGACAATCCGGTGGGTGCGGCTAGCATCTCGACACCTTTCGAGTATCATTACCTCAAGGATCGAATAGTGACTTTTGTGCCGGACAAACCCGGGACGTACGAGGTCCATGTGGTCGCCGAACTGGTGTGGGAGGATGAGGTGACCGGCCAGCAGCAAGCCCGGGCAGAGGACTTCTCCTTGGTGGTAGTGGACGGAGATCCGATCGATTTGGGTGGGTGCTCGACCACGGCGGTGGGCCAGACCCAAAAAAGCGATCTCTTTACACTCTTAGCAGTAAGCCTTGGTCTATAGTCCCGAGCCGGTGGTCAGGAAACTGACAGTACTGCTCGATCCGTGATAAAATAGTTCGAATTCAAGGAGGCTAATCGTTGGTGGGTAGAGTGGCGACAACGAATCTTAGTGTATTGACCTTCCTCATTTTAAGCTCCCCGGTGTGGTTTACCTTGGTCTCGTGCTCGAATGCCGGTCTGGAACCGTTGACCGAGCCGCTGAGCTATGTGGACGACAAGCTTTCGATCGAAGGTCAGTATTGTACCAGCCCTGCGGATGAGGTGGCCTTTCCGGTGAAGATTTTGATCGTCATCGATCAATCGGCTTCCCTGCAGTGCACCGATCCGGGAAACAATCGGCTGACCGCGCTCAATCAGGCGGGTAGCGCGTTGGACAGTCTGCCCAACGTCCAGTTCGCCGTCGTCGGTTTTGCCTCCTGGAGCAAGATCACCGATTTCACCACCAGTTGGGCCGAAGCGCGGGAAGCGCTGGCCCCTGAGGACGGTCAAGGGGGACCGGCGACCGACTACCAGGGAGCCCTCTCCGAGGTGCTGCGGGTGCTCGAACGGGACATGGTGGAGTCCGGGCCGGCGATGGCCGCTCGCACCAAGTATGTGGTGCTGTTCTTGAGCGACGGGATTCCCGAACCGAGGTGCAATGCGGGGTGCGACGACGGGGACGAACCGCCGGACGCCCTGTACGGAGTGTGCAACACCACCCAAACCATCCCCGACGGCTACTACGTCGACATGCACACCCTCTGTCCGGACTACAACCAGCCGGCACAACTGGCCCAGAAGGCGTCGGACATCATGTCCCTGGCCGAGGTGTACGGGGTGGGGGATTTGACCATCAGCACGATCTTTCTCTTTGCCCCCGAGGAGGAGATCATTGCGGTCTGTGGCGATATCAGCCAGTTCGGCTACGACAAGGACCAAGCCGAGCCGCTGCTGCGCTCGATGGCCGAAGAGGGACTGGGCACCTTTCGCGACGTCAATATCTCCACGGAGCTCGATTTTCTCGAGTTCAATTACGAGTCGTTGATGGCCCCTTACAAGTCGGCGGAGTTTTTCGCGATCAACCTCAATGCGCTGCCTCTGGCGGTGGGGCTGGGGATCGATTCGGATCGGGATGGGGTACCGGATGAAGTGGAGTTCGAGTACGGAATGAGCCGGCTTAGCGGTGATTCCGATGGAGACCGCTTCGGCGATCTGATCGAACACCGCTACGCAGCCCAGGGGTTTGATGCCCTGGACCCCGCGGTACCGGCTATCGGCTGCACCTCCACGGCGGATCGGGACGGAGACGGCCTGTTGGAGTGCGAAGAGATGTTTCTGCTGACCAATCCCCTGTTGGCCGATACGGACGGGGATCGGATCCCCGACAACATCGAGGTGCGCCTGGGGCTTGATCCCACCGTGCACGATACGGCCGTAGATCACGATTTCGACGGCAAGCTGTCCGGATTCGAGGTTCGCGCAGGCACCAATCCGGTGGTCTCCGACGAAAAGAACACCCTGCTCAATCCGATCCGCTACCGGGTCGAGGAGGTGACCCAGGGGCCGGTGCAGTTGGATGACATTACGTGTTACGATTTCTTTGTGCAGGATATGACCCTCGTGCCCACGCTCAACATTCCCGACGAGGCAAAGGGCAAGGGGTTCAACCGGATTCTCATTTTCGCAGAGGAGGAGCCGGTCAGTCTGGCGGGAAGCCGGGGGCGATTTCACGTCGCCTGCATCGAGGCGCGCTACCTGGGTGATACGTTCAAGGATCCCCCCAGCGGCCGCATCGATAATCTGACCCCGTTGCGCTTCGTCGATCTGGCCGAGTTCGATCCGCTGGTCCACTGTCTCGAGGTTGGGGGAGACCCCAGTGACATACCCGATGGAGGCGTCTTTTGAGGGGAAAATCGGTCGGTAGTTACCTCTGGCTTTTCGCTGTGGTCGCGGGACTGGTGCGCTGCACGGACACCGGTCTCGAGGCGTTGCCCCCTCCACCGCCCCCCTTGGCTGACAACAAGATAACGGTCCGCGGTGATGTCTGCACCCAGGCCCCCGAGGATTTGGTCTTTCCCCTGCGCGTCGTCTTTCTGGTCGACTGTTCGGAGAGCATGGAGATCAATGATCCGGTGGATTTCGCCACCCAAGAGACCGGTCGTCAAAAGGCGGTCCGCGAAACCATCGAGACCCTCGCCGCCAGTGGCCAGGACGTCAAGGTATCGGTGGTGCGGTTTTCTTCGGAATCCCAACCCCTGCTCTCTGAACTGAATGACGACGGGCAGTTCGAGAGCTACTTCACCGCGGATCTGGAGACGGCGGTCTTTCGCCTGTCCCTGTTGGCGGAGACCGATCGCACCACCAATTACGTTCGCGCCCTGTCCGAGGCCTATGCCGAGATTCGACACGAGTTGATGCACGCCAGCCAGGAATCCCTCGCCCTGACCACCTACCAGGTGATCATGATCAGCGACGGTCTGCCGGATGTGGAGGGGGACGAGGTCGCCGAGAACAGCGCAGAGAACATCCTCGAGGCGGTCGAAGGTATCATGGAGCTGGGCCGGTTGTTTCACATCAACTCGATGGCCGTGAACACGGCCTTGATCTCCTCGGGCAACGCCCTGGTGGACGCTGCAGCGCAGAAGTTGCTGACCGATATGGCGGAGCAGGGCAAAGGCACCTTCCGGTCGTTTGCCTCCGGTGGGGAGCTCAACTTCCTGCACATCGATCTGTCCGCACTGCAGCGGGTGTTCACCCTGAAGACACTACTCGTGCAGAACATCAATGCCAAGGTGATCAAGGACGACGTTTGGCCCGATTCGGACGGTGACGGATTGGCCGACGCCTACGAGTTGGCGATCGGAAGTGATCTCTACAGCCCCGACGCGGATGGGGACGGCTGTCGGGACGGGGTGGAGTATCGCTATCGCACCTCGGGAATGGATCCGATCGATCCGGATGATTGTCAGTGTCTGATTCCGGATTACTGTTTTGACGAAAATCTCGATGGGTTGTGTGACTGTGGCGATGATCCGCCCGGATCCTGTTGCGAGGATCAGGATGGGGACGGGTTGTGCGATTGCATCGATGTGGATGCGGACGGGATTTGCGATCCGGAGAACTACCTGGATCAGGATGGGGATGGTCTGGTCGATTGCGAGGAACGGTACAGCGGCACCAACCGCCGGGGCGCCGATTCGGACGGGGACGGGCTGGTCGATTTCCTGGAGTTTCGCTTCGGCACCAACCCGGAGCTGAACGACGTAACCGATGACTTGGATTGGGATGCCGTGGCCAACGGGGAGGAGGTCAAGACCGCGACCGATCCCCATCACACCAGCGCCCAGGGCCGCTCGGAGTTGGCCTACCGCTACAACGTGAAAGAGACCGCCCTGATCGGCGGACGGACCTGTTATCATTTCGATGTCGATAATATCTCACTGACCGAAATGGCTCCGGCTCCGGCACTACCGGGCACACCAGGGCCCGCCGGGCAGGGGTACACCGGCGCCAATCGGATTATGGTATTTATCGGGGAGGTGCCCTTCGACGATTTGGAGAGCTACGCGCGATTTCAGATCGCCTGCGTGGAGGCCAGCTTCGTCGCTGCGGGCAACTACAAGAATCCCCCATCAGGGCTGATCGAAATTGCGCCGACCGATTTTGTCAACTTAACCGAATTCATTCCGGCTGTGCACTGCAGACCTCCGGGAGGCTAAAAATGAAGCGGGTTTTGTCTCGACATGGGAGCGCCCTACTCAGGGCGCTTGTCGCGTCTTTGGGGTGCCGGACCGGTCTCGGTATCTGGCTTGTCGCGTGTCTGTTCGGCGTCGCTCACTGCAACAATGGCGGGGACACGAGTGCCGACGGTGGTGAAGACGATGGGGGCGAGGCATCCCCCTGCCCCTGGGACGAGGACGACGCTCCGGCCAGCGCCGGGACGGCCACGCTTTCGGGGAACGTGGAGGGGTATCTCTGCCCTACCGGAGATCAGGATTGGTATCGGTTCACCGTACCGGCAGGGGTCGATCTGCTCACGGTTTCCCTGTCGATTGAAGCGCCGGTCTCTCCGGTGGACGCCACCTACTCCGTCTGGGCTGCCAACGCCCAAGACGTGGTCGCTGGTCCGGCGTCGAATGAAGCGGCGCTGCCCAATCAGCCGTTGGCGATCGTCCATGGGATCAATCCGGGGGAGTACTACCTGACGGTTCGCGATCGGGCCAATGACGCCCAGGATGTCCGTCACCCATACCAGTTGGCGCTGACGGGCGCGGCGGATTTGGATGCCAACGAACCCAACAATTCGGCTGAATCGGCCACGCCGGCCGGCGCCACACCGTTGAGCGGGTACATCTCCTATCGGGGGGATCGGGACTGGTACAAAGTCGAGCTCACCGATCATCAACTCCTGGATCTGCAGCTGACCATGCCCGTGGGGGGAATCGAACCGACCTACGAAATCCTCGACAGCGCCATGGACGTGTTGATGACCGACACCAACGAAGCGGGCAAGTTCGAAGCGACCGCGTTGGCCTACGTCCAGTCTGTGGAAACCGCTGGTACCTACTACATCGCAGTGTTCGACGACGATGATTTGCACCACGATTCGGCTCAACCCTACCAGCTCACCATCGGCGTCCACAACGATCCGGATCAAAACGAGACCAACGACACACCGGCACAGGCGACAGAGCTGGGCACGCTCACCTGCGGTGCAGATTGGACAGAGTGGCTGACGGTGCCGGCGTATTTTCGGGAAACGGATCGCATTCTCGATCGAGATGGGAGCATTATAGACAATC
>JANQET010000277.1 GCA_028278265.1 Myxococcota bacterium | reverse complement strand
TGGTGTTCCAGGGCGGTAAGAACAACACCTGGTTCATAAAGTGGTCCCTCGTCTGCTCATTGTCGTGCAGCAATTCTGCTTTGCAGAGGGACTCGCTGCAGGTCAGGCCCTGTAGGGTGGTGCCCGCCAATTCGGGACCATTTTTGAGCAGTTGCTCAATTGACCGCTCGTGTTCTCGTGTCCGTGCTGTATTTATCCCTTCATTGTGGAGCGTCGACTCGTACAATTCCAGACGAGCTTTTTTCTTCGCCTTGTACAGCAGTTGCGACGCCTCTTCGCTGAGGGGCTCATCTTGGTCATCCGTCGGTTCGGCGTTGTCGTTTTTTCGGTGCAATCCCAATCTCGATGCGTTGTTCAGCAGGGCCAACGACGCGGCCATTTCCTGCCGTTTGCCGTCAGCCCCCAGGGCGTCAACAGGGGGTTGAGCCCGGACCGATCTCAGGACCGGCACCGATTGTGGGGCGTTTCCGAAGACCAGAATCAAGGCGATTGCCAGACCCAGCAGTGCGATGAACAGCAGTGTTTTTTGTATCGACACTTGACTCTCCTAGTACACTTCTTTCACGACCAATCGACGAATTTTGGGCCTCGACGAACTCCTGGCCTCGGGCATCTGGCAGTAGACGGTGTAAAACCCGTCAGCAGCTACGGCGATATTCGTAAAAGAGATAGTGGATTCGTAACTCATGGGATCGGAATAGGCCGTGCCCTCGAGGTAAGCTGTACCGTTTGCGTTACTGGAATAGAGCTTGCACATAGTCCTATGCGCAGCACAATCCGGTCACGTGTCCGGGTTGCCGATCCAGGGATTGAACACGTCGATGCTCACATCAATCTGGTATGCGTTCGGTCGCCGTCGCTCTATCGGTGCGATCAACCATGCCCAGTTGGATTGGTCTGCGTTCGAGAGGTACCCATTGAGGTAACCGCTGGAGGCCCGACCATAGCTGAATTTGTCGTCCGTGCCCTTGAAAATGAATCCGGGATAGATTTGCATATCGATCGCGGCGAGCGCCCCGGAACTGGCACATACCGAGATGAACATCGATACGCCCAAAAATACGATTAATACCCTCTTTATTCCCATTTCTTCTCTTCCTTTCTCGTCGTTAGTAGTAGCCGAGTGGGACCGGCCGATTCTCTTGGCGCCGTACGTTGCCAACCAACAAACACCGATGGGCGGGCCGGTATGAACCGTTTTTTGAAATTGACCGGGCTGTCCTTTGGTGGTTTATTCGTTCATCGAACGATGAATTAATCGAGGAGCTTCATCAGCCCAAAAAATTGCCAAAATGATCACGGGTGTTACATAGAAGCGTGCTTTTCGGGGTTCATTTACTGAGGCGAAAGCGGTCTCCCAGCACGGGCGAACCGCTTTCATTTGAAGAGATTTACGATCGCTACTACGGTGTGCTGCTGGATCATTGTGAGCGAATTCTCGGCGATCGGGGTGAGGCAGAAGATGCCTTGCAGGAGGTGCTGCTGAGAATCTACCGGGCTCTACCCTCGTACAAAGTGGAGGCGGGCTACTCGACCTGGCTGTTTCGCATCGCCACCAATGTATGTTTGAATTACCTGCGAACCAGACGGCGCAAGGGGTTGCATTTGATGGAAAATACAGATTTGGCAGCCAGTTCGGATCAGGACGTGCTAAAGGTGGTGACGGCCAGGAGGATTCTCGTGGAGCTCTCCAGTAAATTGGATGAGCAGGAACAGCAGCTGCTCGTGGATCATTTCATCACCGACATCGACCAAGGTCAGCTCGCGCAAAGCTACGGGATCACACGTCGTGCAGTGGCCAAGCGCTTGAGAAAGATTCGCGATCGAATCGGTCACCTCTGGCCGGGAGATAGCTAGTGAGTGACTGTCCCAACAGATTCGCCTTGGTGCAGTATCACGCCGGGGAGCTCCCTGAGCCGAATCGACGTTCGATCGAGCGGCATATCGATCAATGTGAGCGCTGCTCAGGGGTGATCGAGCGGTTTGAACAAAACAAACAGCAGGGCCTCGAACAGCGGCAATCGACCCTCTCCCGCATCCGTCGCTTGGCCGACGCAGATCCCCAGACTGGGATCTTGCCCACTTACCGGCAACGACCGAAGGGTTGGTGGCGACCGGCTTTGGGAGTGGCGGCGTCAGCGGCGGTGGTGATTATCGCCGTCCTCATCGGAACAGGGCAGCTGGGTGACCCACCGGACAAAGCGGTGATCGCCTATCGAGGTGCCGTGGCCCTGCACGTCTCAGCCTATCGCAATGGCCACCGGTTCAAGCTCGACCCGGATCGCACGGTGCGCCGGGGTGATCGCCTCACTGTCGAGGTGACGGTGAGCTCACCGGGATATGTGGCGCTCTTCTCAATGGACCGTCAGGGAAAAGTGACACCATTAGACACAGATATCCAATTTGAAACAAATACGGAAATTCAAAAGTTCGAGACCGCGGGTCGTCACCTCCTCAAATCCAATCTGGTCGTCGATCAGGAATTTTCTGCTGCGCACATCATCGTCGCCTTTTCCCAGGATCCATTTGATGCGTCTGCGGTGCAAAGTGACCTCTCCTCAACTCAAACAGAGGGATCCGCGCCGGCCGAAATGATACGTATGAAGAATAATAGTACGGTGTTATTGGACTCTATCGCCGTGCCTGCCCACGAGCGGTGAGGTTGCTAATTTTTGCGAAAAACTAAACTATAGTGGAATTGAACTGTTCTTTTGTCCTCGGGCACTGTTTTAACTAGCAGTTTGTTTGGAATAAGAATTATTATTCCCAAGTCTAAATGAGCGGTGCCGAGATTATGGACGTGACCTAAGATGCTTAACCGTAATTTGAACTCGATAGTGTTGAGATTCCCCGGGGCAATTGGTCTGAGTGTGGCGATTGCCGTGCTAATCGTTTGTCGTGAAGCGCCGTGCAATACCAATCGATTTGCCCTGGTACTGGGCAACAATTCGGGAATGAATCACAGGGAAAAGCTGCAATTTGCCGAGTCGGATGCCCGTCGATTTCACCGCGTGCTGACCGAGCTCGGCGGTTTTCAACAATCCCACGCCCGCCTGCTGGTCGGCGCCGATGCGGATCAGGTGTGGAAGGTGATTTATGAACTGGAGCGGCAGATGGCACAGGCTGAACAGCGCAACGGTCAGCGCAGTCTGTTCATTTTCTACTATTCCGGTCATGCAGATGGGGAGTCGTTGGAGCTCCAGCAGACCAAGTTGCGCTTCAAGAACATTCTCGAAGTGCTCAAGCGTTCCAGCGCTCACGTTCGGGTGGCCCTATTGGATTCCTGCAAGAGCGGCAACCTGGTCTCCATGAAAACCGGCGATGAATCCCGCACCCGGGTGCGGGTGGTCGATCAACTCTCATCCAAGGGTTATGCCATCATCACATCCAGTGCCCACGATGAATTGAGCCAGGAATCCCAGGAGATTCGCGGGGCTTTCTTTACCCACTATTTGATCTCCGCGCTTCGCGGGGCGGCCGATGAATCGAACGACGGCCAGGTCACCCTCGGCGAGGCGTATGACTACGCCTATCGGCGAACCCTGGCCCGAACCAGCCAGACGATGGCCGGCAGCCAACACCCCATGTACGAGTTCAATCTCAAGGGGCGCGGAGATGTGGTGCTGACCTATCTCACTAGGTCCGATGGTTCAATGATCAAAGCGCGACTACCCGAAGCCGGACGGTTGATTGTGCTCGACGAATTGGGCGAGCAGATGATGGCCGAGATCGAGGTGGTGGCCAATCAGACCGCTGCCATATCAGTCCCCCCAGGGGACTATCGGGTGTTTCTGCGCACCCCCGACAACGCCACTCGTGCCGCGGAAATCACTGTTCAAACCGGGGCCACCTTCGGCCTCGGGTTCGAGCACTTCCGCACCGTTCAATCCTTCCCTTCCCGCGTCAAGCAAAGCCTCACCGATCGGGTTGTTCCGCAGGTGAAGCGATCGTGGCACCACACCTTGGCGCTCGGTGGTCAATGGCAAACCCTGCCCCTGGAGGAGGGGCTTTCTTCGTGGGGAGGCCAACTCTCCTACCGAATTCGCTCGCCCAAGGGATGGCAGCCGACGTTGGCCCTCGGCTGGATCGGTCGAAGAAATATTGGGATAACAAAACAATTCAATGCCGCGGGTGTGACCGGAGGACTCGGATACGCGTGGAAACTCGGGTCATGGCGCCCCCGATTGGAGGCGGTAGTGGGGTACGAGACAATCTGGCAGGTGGTAAAATCAAACGACCTGCACTACACGGCGAGCTTCAGCTACGGGGGACAAGCGGGACTGGAACGGGTGCTCGGACCGATGATATTCGGCGTGGAAGCGGGTTTGGGCGCTCGAGTGCTGCAGATCCGCGATCAGGGCTGGGAACATCGCGCGGGTGCAAAGATTCTCGTCAGCGCGGGGTTTCACTGGGAGTAGTGAGGGACGATCAATTGCGCGTTTGCACGCAGATGACATTGTTAATTTTTGTATTCATAAAGTGGTAGGTCACCTGGTATACCTCGCCCTCGGTAAACCGGACCCCTTCGATATAATCGTCATTATCGGGGGCCCCGGGGGTCGCATAGGCATACGTGGCGCTTAGAAAATCACCATCGATGCCAAGTTTGGGGAAGGGCGCGCCATAGCTCGCCGGCGCGGCGCGACAGAAGTTGATCAGGGTTGCCAGCTCGCGAATCGTCGGTACCCGCCACTCTTCCGGGCAGGGTGGGTTGTTCGAGGTGCCTTCAATCACTTCGATCATCTCCTCCCAGTTGTACTTGAAAATTTCTCCCATACAGGTTTGAGTGGCCTTCTCCCAAACCTGTCCGGCAGGGCAGCGCTGCCATTTCAGCCACGCCCAGTTGTCGAGAATAATGTCACCGCTGCTCCGTGGATCTACCTGAAATCGCTCGGGTGGCAGCGTGACCGTGTAATCCCGGGTGCAGAGCACCGCACCCTGAGAGGCGGTCTGCGTTGTCCGAAAATCAAATTGGGTCATGTATTGCTGGTCTGGATTCGAGGGAAACACGGTCGAGCTCAACACCTGCCACACGGTGTCGGCTTCGAATGTGTCAAAGGCGACCACGTCTATCCGATCATTGTAGCCGATCACCGAAAAGTCCACGATTGAAATCAGTTCATCAATTGACGGAAGTCGCCAGTCATCGTGGTCTGCAGTGACGAGATTGGCACACGATTCCTCAGCAGACGAGATCAATAGATCATCATAGGGACCATCCCCTTGGCAAGCGACCCCCCCGGGGCCGGTCTCGATTCGCTGCGGTTGCAGGCACCTGGTCCATTCGAGACCGGTGATGTTGTCCAGCACGGTTTGATCGCCGTCGGCGTTTTCGTAGGAGAAATCGGTTCCGTTGTGAGCATCGGCCGGAATCGCGCCTTTGAGCAGCCAGAGCCACTTGGCGTCGCAATCGTGGTGGAAGATACATCGATCCCCACTCTCCTCGTATCCATTAATCGTGTCACAGACAGTACAGTCCGGAGATAGATAGCCCACCTCGCAGACCGCGCACTCCGATCCCGCAAACCCGATAGCACAGGTGTCGCAGTCCGGCTCTGCCCAGCCCGGGTCGCAGTCGCATTTATCGCTGTCGTCGTTGCACTCGGCGTGGACGCTGGGGCAGGGATCTCCGGTCCCCTGGCAGCTGCCATTCCCATCACATCTATCGGTCGCCGTGCAAAACAGGCCGTCGTTGCAGGGAGTGGTCGGACCAAATCGCTCACATTGGCCGGCGCCATCGCAGACACCCGTGGTCCCGCAACTCCCCGGCTCCTCCTCTTTGCAGTCATCTTTGATATCCTCTCCGAGATCGGCGTCAACACATTGTGAGAAGGGGTCGCAAATCTGACATGGGGGACATTGTCCATGATTCTCGCAGTCCTCCTCGCTGTCTGCATCGGTGTCGGTGTCGGTATCTGAATCCATATCCGTGTCCGTGTCGATATCTGAATCCACATCCGTGTCGGTGTCTGAATCCGCATCCGTGTCCGTGTCCGTGTCGGTATCTGCATCCACATCCGTGTCCGTGTCGGTATCACCGTCTGAAGCAGCGCCGGAATCGCCGGAGGCATCAGTTCCCCCGTCCGATCCCCTGTCGAGGAGGCCTTTGCCGCAGCCCACAGCGGCAACTGTTATCCAACAAATAAGTGTTAACTGTTCAACAAATTTCAGTGCCATGCTCTAAAACCTTCACGTATCTATTTCTTCGAAGCGATCTCACCACGTCTGCCCGATTCAGGCTATCATAAAACACAACCAACTCGAAGTCGTCTTAAAAAAGAGACGGCCGAAAAGAAGACAGGGCTGTTAAGGATCGGGCCTGACCTGTTGACGTTTTCAAATCGAGTGTCTCGGGCAGAAAAGGGGCCGTCTGGGCCGGGCAGAACGGCTCTGGGAAGAGTTTTCGTTAGGGACTGTTGAACAGCTGGATCAATAGAGAAAAACCGGTTTTTCGCTGATCCTTGAGGAATCGGCGATCGCAACCCGCATCACCATCGGCATCTGTATCTGAATCTGAATCCGCATCCGTATCACCATCGCCGTCCGAATCAGCGTCGCTGTCCGAATTGGCGTGGTGCGCTAGGCTTGAAAAGGGGAGTCCTTACGCCATCCGCTGCCGGCCCCTCTGGTGGTGGGGATCTCCAGATAAAACGACGCCCCGCATTGGGGACCGTCGCTCTCACAGCTCAGCTTGCCGCCGAACTCGGTTGCAGCGTTCGCCGCGTTGTGCAGTCCCACGCCGTCCTTTCCCTCGGCGGTTGTGAATGAATGCTGAAACACCGTGGTGAGGTTCTCTCGAGGAATTCCGACACCGTTGTCTATCACCCCCACACGAACGATATCATCACTGCTTCGCTTGATCTCCAGCTTCAACCGTTTTTGTTCCGACTCGGCCTGTCCCATGGCCCAGGCCGCGTTGTTGAGCAGGTTGATCAGGATCTGCACCACTCGGTGGGTCTCGACCATCATCTCGGGCAGGTCTTCGAACTCCCGGACGAGCTCCACCTCTTGTGCAATGGCGGCGACATCACTCATTTCCACTGCTATTTCGAGCAGGTGTTCCAGCGATGCCGACTCCAGTACGTTGGCCGCGCCGGCGTACTTGCGTTGCGCAGCGACGATACGTTCAATGCGCGTCAGGTTCTCTTTCAGCCGTGAGATTTCATCCAAGCTCTCTTCGCGGTTGGAGTGCCATTGTTCTCCGAGCGTGTTGAGGAACAATGGTATTTTGCGGCCCTTGGCTCCCTCGGCAAAAAAGCTCACCACGTCATTCAGATGACTTTCGAGCAATTCAGCCAGGTTGTTGAGCTTGGTCAAATCGAACTCGAGGAGTCGCCGCCGAATCAGATGGGTCGATGTGTTGACACTCGTCAGTGCGTTGCCGACGTTGTGCAACACTCCGGCGGCGACCTCTGCCATTCCGGCGCGACGGGACGCATCGGCCAGTTGTTTTTGCGTCTTTTTCAGCTCGTCGAGGCTCTGGCGCAACTCTATGGTGCGCTCTTTGACCTTTTGCTCCAAATTGCGATTCGTATCCAGCAGCTCCAGGTGTGTTTTGACCCGAGAGAGTAACTCCGGTTTGGCGATCGGTTTGGTCAAGTAGTCGTTGGCGCCGGCGGTAAATCCGGTGACGAGATCACTCACCTGATTTTTGGCAGTGAGAAAGATCACCGGCAGCTCGTGCGACGCATGGGAGTGACGCAGTTTTTCGGCCACTTCGAACCCGGACATACGGGGCATCATGATATCCAGCAGAATCAAATCGAACTGCTGATCTCCGGCAATGCGCTCCAGCGCCTCAGCGCCGTTGCTGGCTTGGGTTATCTGATAGTTCTGTAGTGAGAGGTGATTCTCCAGGACCTGCAGGTTCACCGGATCATCGTCGACAATGAGAATGTTGAACTTTCCGTCGGCAGCCTGAGGTGTGGCAATCGGCTGTTGATCCTCGAGGGAACCGCTCGAGTTCGTCCGCGAGACAGTCGACTCGATCGGCAGTTGCTCAATCGCCTCTTTTGCTGGGGGATCGGTTTTGGCATCGGCCGCCTCGCCTGCAATCGGCAACGTAAATGTAAATGTCGATCCGTGTCCCTCTCGAGAGGTGACAGTAATGCTTCCCCCGTGCAGTTCGACCAGTTGTCGAGTAACGGCGAGTCCCAACCCGGTGCCACCGTACATCCGGTCCGTGCCCCCCTCGACCTGTTCGAAAGACTCGAAGATCTGCTCGAATTTTTCCTGGGGAATCCCGATGCCGGTATCGGTTACACTGATCGCGATCCGATTTGCGGTTTGCTCGGCGCTTACCGCAACCGTTCCGGAGTCGGTGAATTTGATCCCGTTGCCGACCAGATTGTAGAGGATCTGCTGCAGGCGATTTTCATCGGCATCTGCGGCGGGAAGGTCTGCGGGAACTCTGTTGATCAGCTCCAACGGTTTGTTCTTCAGTAGTGTTGTTGACACCGCCAGCACCACTTCGACCAGCGCTCGGGTGCCCACCGGTTTGCGATTTAGGGTCAGCGCCTGGTTCTTGATGTTCGAGAAATCCAGAATGTCGTCTACCAGGCTGGCCAGTCGTTTTCCACTGGAAAAGATCATATCCAAATTTGCTCGGCTCTTTTCAGCAGGCCATTGACCGATGCCGTCGAGCAGGGATTCGGCGATGCCGATGATGCCGTTGAGCGGGGTACGCAGCTCGTGCGAGGTGTTCGCCAGAAACTCGTCCTTTAATTTGTCCAATTGACGGAGTCGAGCGGAAACTCGAATCTCTCGATCCAGCTCGCGTTGTTTTTGCTTCACTTTGTTGCGCTGGTATTGCACAAACCCAACGAGCACCGCCAGGATAGCCAGGCTGTACAGCGTGTAGGCCCACCAGGTTTTCCACGGGGGCGGGAGGATGGTCAGCTCCAGTGAGGCGCCCGCTTCATTCCAATAGCCATCGTCATTGGAGGCCTTGACCCGGAGCGCATAGGTGCCGTGGGGCAGATCAGTGTACGTCGCCCGGCGATTGCGAGAATCGGTTTCAATCCATTGCCCGTCAAATCCTTCGAGTTTGTAGGCGAAGCGGTTCTTCTCTGACTGGCGATAGTTCAGCGCGGAGAATTCAACCGAAAATACGTAGTCTGTGTAGTCCAGGGTAATTTTTTTTGTGTGGCTGATGTGTTCATCGAGTTGAAACTCATCAGACGCCGCCCCGGCTCTGGCGATGCCGACCGATTTATTGAACAGCAAGAAGTCGGTAAACACCACCGGGGGCATGAATGTGCTCTCCCGGATCCGTTCGGGATCCACCACAGTCAACCCGCGGGTGCTGCCAAAGTACAACTTGCCCTCCCGATCCCTGGCGCACGCCCTGGATTCCAGTGCATTGCTCGTCAGCCCGTCTTGGGTGTCGAACGAGGTGATGCGGTTTGTGCGGGGATCGAGCCGGGCCAGTCCGCCATTGGTCGGGATCCAGATGTGTCCCTGCTCATCATCCACCAGACAGGCCACTATTTCATTGGGCAACCCCTCTTTCAGACCATAGGTGCTGAAACTGTCAGTGCCCCGATCAAATCTATTCAAGCCACCGGAAGTACCGACCCACAGCTGGCCGTGTCGGTCGGTGAGCATCGCCGATATTCCGTCGTGACTGAGGCTGGTCGGATTGCCCGACTCGTGAACGTAGTGGGTAAACGATTGAGTTTGGCGTTCAAACCGATTCAGTCCGTTGTCAGTACCGGCCCATATATCGCCCATGGCGTCTTCGTGGAGCACCCGCACAGTGTTGTGGCTCAAGCTGCGGGAATCAGCAGTCCGGTGTTGAAAATGAGCAAAGGAACCGGTTGCCGGATCGAGCCGACTCAGTCCGTTGGAAAGCGTCCCCACCCAAACGATATTGCGCGAATCCACTAATATCACCTGGGTGCCGTCGCCAGCGAGGCTGTGCGGATTTCCCGGCTGATGGCGATACGAGGTAACGGCTGTCGTGACTGGATCGAACTGCTTGATCCCCAAATCCGCCACGCCCAGCCATAAATCCGCGGGTTCACCATCGACCGCATCATCCGGCTGGGGCGCTCGTTGGCCGATGGAGAAGACGTAGTTACTGGCGATTCCACCCGTGGCATCAGCGGTCTGTAGATTGTAGTGGGTAAAGACCTCGCTATTCGGTGCGAACCTGTCGAGACCGGCGTAGCTACCGATCCAAATTTGATCCTGGGCGTCGACAAAGATGGATTTGATCGTGTCATGGCTGACGCTGGTCGGATCACTCGGCCGATGCCGGTGCGAACGGAAAGCCTCGGCCAGGGGATCGAGCTTGTTCGCACCGCCGCCCAAGGTGCCGAACCACAGCGTGCCGGCGGTGTCCTCGAGGATTGAGTAGACGTAATTGTGGCTGAGGCTTTGGGGCTCATTCTTGTTCTGCCGGTAGTGCTCGAACCTTCCCGATTGCCGATCAAAGCGATCGACGCCGCCTCCGGACATGCCGAACCACAGATATCCCCTGGAGTCTTCGAAAATTGACCGAACGGTATCGTTGCCCAGGCTGGTGAGGTCGTCTTTGCGGTGATGGTAGCGCTTAAATCGCTGCGTTTCGGGATCGAACCGATTGAGTCCCTGATTGTCCGTGCCGATCCAGAGGTAGCCCTTGGAATCGAAAAACAGGGTTCTGACCCGGTTCCCACTCAGACTGGTCGGATCATCGGGTTGATGTTGAAACCGGGTGAAGGTCCCCTGTTTCGGATCAAACCGATTGAGCCCACTCTTGGCGGTGCCGATCCACAATCGCCGCTCAGCGTCCAGAGCGATGGCGGACAGCTTGTCGCTGCTCAGGCTGTTGGGATCGTCCGGTCGGTGTTTGAAATGAACAAACGTCTGCGTGCTCGGAGTGAAACGATTGAGACCACCGCCATCAGTGCCGATCCACAGGGATCGATCGTCATCGATCACCACCGCTGTCACTTCGTTGTGGCTGAGACTGTTGGCGTTCTCCGCTTGATGGGTATATCGGGTGAAGGTCTGGGTTCGGGGATCGAATCGATTGAGGCCTTTGTTGTACAATCCAATCCAGAGAGCGCCGTCCTCATCTTCGACGATCCGCCAAACATCGTGGTCACCGAGACTGTTCTCGTTCTTTTCGTCATATCGATAAACCGTGAAATTGTAGCCATCAAATTTATTCAACCCATCCTGGGTGCCGAACCAAATGAACCCCTGCCGATCCTGCAACATGCACTGCACCGACACCTGAGAGAGCCCCTGTTCGATACTGACCTGTTCGAACCGTGTAGTCGCCGTTGACCGGACATCCGGGGAAAGAGTGCTGATGATACCGAACAGACAGGCGCAGAAAAGCCCACCCAGTCGGTTCGGATTAATCCTGAATGCTTTGATTCGCATCGCGTTCTCCAGAAAAAATGGTCGTATACCAGTTAGAAAAACGGCGAGAAAACGCTTATTTTAAGGAATACAATGGATTAAGTGGGTATTACACGCTCGATATCACCCTTGAGCCCGGATGGGTTGACAAAACGGCTTCCGGCTGATCTACGGACCGAACATCATTCCACTGAAACGGTCAGGGTGAACGGGCCGGCGAGTGTTTCAGTGCCGTCGAAGTAGGTGTCCGCCACAATGAGGTATCTCCCGGGGGTGATGTCATAGGTGAAAGACGAGTGGTGTCCGCCGAGACAGGCATTTTGATCGCCACCTGACAGGAGGAAAATATCCACGTCAGTCGGTGGGTCGCAGTCGACCGCGACGGTCAACGTGCCGGTGGAATCGATGTTGAAAAAGTAGACGATTTCCGATCCTGATTCGTCTGCCGGGTAGCAATTGTACGCATCAAAGACAGAGGACGACGCGGTTGAGGTATCCCCCGCAACGGTCAGCGGGAACGGGTCGAGGGGTAGCGGGCATTGATGAGTGCCGTCGGGGGTGCAAGGGGTCCAAACGGTGGGATGAATGTCGCGAACATCCACCAGAAAGTAGTTCACCTCGTCGTCAAGGGCGGTCCAGGCGTTGGTGATGAATTGGATCCAGTTTTCCATCCCTGGAATCACCTGACACCCCGCTGACCAGTTGGCCACATGGGCTGTCTCCCAGGGGGCATTGACCGATCCCATGTGGATGTTGTGACCACTGCCCCCTCTGAAATAGTCCTCCCCCACGGGGGGCAACCAACCGTTGCGATCATCGTCCCAGTGCCCGTTGGCGTTGGTGTCATTGCGCACGCGGTAGCCCCAATCATCGATTTGCAGCGCGTTGTACGTGCGGTGCCAACCGTTGATGTAGCGATACCGACGATTGGGATACAGGCTCGACGAAGAATCTTCACCAAAATCGAAGGCACCCACATCCGTATGAACCGGAAACTCCAATACGCGCTTATTCCCCAGGGTGTCGATCCAGAGCAACACGATGGTGTCGTTAAACAAATCCGGGGCATTGCCGTGCCAGAAAAAGGTCCCGGGATACGCTCCGCGAAGGCCCACCACCGAGCGCACCTCAGCTGCGGTATCCAACATAGTCCCGGTGGTCTGCTCGGCGATACGCCGGTACAAATCGTATGCCTGACGCTCGGTGAGCAAGTAAGCACCGATCGGTGTCTCAAAACAGCGGCGAGGGGTGGTCCACTCCTGCGCCCGATCAAATATCGGCATGTCGTCGTCGTAATCGGGGAGCACGATCTCCTGAGCGCCGATCCTCAGCAAAGAGGTTCCGTTGGGGTGAGGCTCTCGATGCGAGATAACACCGGTTGAAGAATCGACCGAAGGGGGCATCAGCAAAGGCCGCCGCCCGCCGAGCCAGGCCGAGTGGGATTCAAATCCGGACGGGTAATCAAAATCGCAGCTGTCAACCGCTTCCCAGCCATCGGAATCTGAATCTGAATCGCTTTCCGAGTCGCTGTCCGAATCGTTGTCCAGCTCAGAATCCGAATCGACAGTGGTGTCTGTATCACTCGCAGAATCCGTATCCCTATCCCCGTCGATGGAGATGACGTCGAGGCTGCACCCACACACCATCAGACAGCCCATCGCCCACATACGACACAACTGTCTGGCAAACCGGCCAAGAGAATCGCAATCGATCCACATCCATCAAAGTATAGAATAATTCCAGCGTCGGCGGGGAAAAGAAGCCGGTTCATCTTCCGGAGTCCAGGTTCATTGTCATTGCAGCTCACTCGGCCGACATGAAGCTGGAGGTGACGGGTTGTTTGGCACTCTCGTCGGCATAGCAGTCCGAATTGTAGATCTTTTTTCCCCGTCGCAGTTGGTTGATGTTACCCGCCTTTGTTTTGGTCTTCTGGGCCTTGATTTGGGTTGCTCCTTTGACCAACATGATGACTTGCGTGGCATCTGCCGGTCCGCTGGCGATCGGTCTTTTGTCGGCTTTGGCTTGACGTTGGGCCAGATCGGTTTCAATGGCCATCGTTCGTATCAGCGTTGTTCTGAATCGCTCGAAAATCCGGGGATGTGTGAAATAGCGGACCTCTCTAACCCGGCCGTCTACGGCATACGCCAGGCCCAGAGGAGAAGGGGGTTGCCGGGCCAGTTTATCAAAGGTGGCTGTCAGTTCCTTTTCCACTCTCTTGCGTCTCGATTTTGATCGCTTGTCCGCTTGGTCAATCGCCGCCATCAGCGTGCCAGAGCTGGGATTCTTTCCCGCTTTTTTGTTTTCACGGGCCACGTTCTGCCACACCTTGCCCTGGTCGTTTTCGTACTGCCCGCTCTTGCGCACATTGCGCGTGGCCAGGGTCGCCTGGGCCTTGAATTGCCCGTTGGTCGATTTTCCTTCACGCACGGCACTCCAGCGCCCCTGTTCAACGCAGAATGCGCTGACCGGCACGGTCTTGCGGGGCGGTACAATAAAATCCTGCCCCACCTGTCGGTCCTGTTTGCCCCCCTTGAGCAGGGTGCCGGCCAGAATGAGAATCGGTTTGTCGCCCTTGTTCTCCACGACCAACTCCCCCACAACCCCCTCGACCCGATTGCCCCGGCGCTGCCGATGACGACGATTGGTGCGGGTTTGTGCGTCGTGTCCGGGTTTGCCGACTTCTCTGACAAACCCCGTTTGTTGCCGTTGTGCCGCAGCCAGAGTGATGAAGTCGCCAGTGATTTTCACCAGCGACCGGTCCGTGAATACAGGCCACACGGTGAGATTCTCGATCGTCTTTCCGGCACCGAGGTAGAGGTCATCCTTGAGTACCACTTTTTGCTCACCCGCACTTGATGTCTGGAGAAAAAGCATCAGCACGCCGGCAACGACGGCGTTGGCTACACTATACGGGTGACGCAAGACAAACGGGTCCACAACTCTCATCATGTTCTTTTCCTTTCCTCAACAGTGTTTGGACCGTCGCGCCGGTACTATCAATATAGTGATTAGACGGCAGGAAGTGTTCAGGCGGACGTAAAAGACCTGTAAAAAGAATGTCAAACCGACGCGGGGCAATACCGCTCAGGCCGCCTTCCACTGCCACAAAATTAGAAATAATCAGATAGCGGACATGGTTTGGTTTCCCGATGTATCAAATGGAGAATTGACCTATTATGGTGTCTGGATCCGTTTATGACAAGGTGCGCACTGGTATGATTGAAACATCACACGTCCCAATGGTGGCAACGAAACCCAGGCTGCCCCATTGATACCCATTGATCCAGCCCCATTGATCCAGCCCCATTGATCCAGCTCAGAGATGACGAAAAACCTGTTTGAAAAGTTGTTTTTTTCAACACGTCAGGTGGTCCCTCTTGTGACGGATCTCTTTCTGCGGTGAGTATTGCAGTCCAGCTCACACCATTCGATATAGTCTTTGGGTCGATGTTTCTTGACCCGCTTTCCACCTTTTTTGTTGTACTGGTGCCAGTTGATCTTCCAAAACTTCAGCCGTTTGCCGGCGGCCAAGGCCGGATAGGAGGATAGGAAAGTTTTTCCGTTTTGTGAATCGAGCAATCCGTCTTTTACGATATTGGTAATCGCGTAGTATAGTTTTTCTTCAGCGACTTCATCATCCTCACAGCACGTTGCCCGATATTTGCCGGAAAACACATGACCCTCACGCCCGTAAGCCTTGTTGATTTGTCGGGCGATGCTGCTGTGCGCGTTGCGACAAAAAGAGGGGATATTGGCAACAGTGTTCTTGTCACCCGATATCTCTGTATGTAAATGACTGATGTTTTGTTCGGCGCAATGCAGGTTCACCGGTGATAATTCGAGCGCTCTGGCAAAGGCGTATCCGATAATATTGAATGTGCTGGGTTGGGGATGAATATCGTTCTTGGGATCGAGCGCGTCCAGTGGACAGTCAACTCTCAGCAAGGGGTCGTTGGGATGGCTGTTGGGGACGAAAAGGAACTCGCGATCGACCGTACCGGTAACGACCTCATAGACCTTGTTCGGCTCAAACATTCTTAAACGGCTGCCCATAGGGAAATGGGGTAAACAACAATCATGCCAGTTTGGACGTCAGTGGCATAATTCAAACAAAACAAATAGATGCCCGTCACCCTTTGAATTCAACCAGTGGCGAAAATACGACGAAAACGGCGGACGAAAACTATTTCTCCACCATATCGCCGTTTTTTAATTCGGGATTCTTCATCTCAGAGCCGGATCAACTGGTTTCTTCATCTCAGAGCCGGATCAACCGGCCGGATCAACCGGTTTCTTCATCTCAGAACCGGATCAACCGGGCCGGATCAACCGGGCACGCAAAAAAAGTCCTACCTGCGAATGGAACGCCCCTTCAGGGCTCTGAACTCTATTTGTTCATCTGAAACCCAGCGCGTTGCGCCGGGCTGGTATGGAGTTGCCCCCCCGGGGCGCCAGAGAACCACAATTCCCTCCTTTGAGACAAAGCCCAACCTGGTTGGTGCGCCACAAACCGGGCTGGTTGTTATCCATCTATCAACTTCAATTCATTTGTGATGAGGAGGGGCTGTTCCTCGGATGCGCGAACGATCAGGCGGTTTGTTTCCGGATCTTTGGCCAACACGCCGATGACTGCTATCTCTTCGCCCTGTTCCAAGAGTCCCTCGGCATAGTGAATGTCCTTTTCCAGGAGCAAGCCTTTGTGCTTAATGTTGTGCTTGGCCAAAAATGATTTTAGATCAGGGGTAATCTCTTCGACCGTTCCGGATGAAAAGTGTTTTTCCAAAGAGAGCAACACGGACGGATCATCGACCTGTACAAATGCCTCTCCTGTGTCGTCCTCAATCCAGAAATCGATGATTTCGCCCTCTTCAACCACAGTGTCCCAGCCCAAATAACTGCCACCGGTACTGCGAAGCTCCTCAACGACGACTTGGTACCCCGCACAGGGGCGTCCGGTCAGCGGAGCAGTCAACGGTGTTCTTTTTGCATAGCGCAAATCGCCCGATAGCTTCACAACTTCACCGATGTCCGCCTGGGTGATGGGGACCCGGGGTGTCGAGTTGAACGGATTTTCACTTCGGAGTTTTGACGATACTCGGCCAATTGCGAATGCTACACCCACAATGGCTGAAATTACGACAATGATGATGATCCACTCCACCCCGCCAGCGTAACAGACAAGCCTGTGTACACCAACCGCTGCCGTCCCGAATCGTGCGTGATGAATGACTCAATCGGATAGCGCGGGTGCAATTCTTTTGAGTCGATCTTTTTTTTTTGGCAACAGTTAGGACCCAACGGCCGATAGGGGCACCATTCAGCTCCGGCCCTGATTGGTGGGCGAGAAAAAGGTGGTTTTATGATAGGAAAAACGTCATGACTGTGGTCGTCATCGCTGAAAAGCCCTCTGTAGCCCGGGATATCGCCAAGGTACTCGGGGCCGACCGGCGTGGTGAGGGCGCCTGGATCGGTAACGGGTATGCGATCACTTGGGCCGTGGGGCACCTGGTGACCCTTCCCGAACCGCATCAAATCAACCCCGATTGGAAATCCTGGCGATTCGGACAGCTTCCTATGATTCCGGACAGTTGGCCACTGGTGGCCGTGAGTCGCACCCGGGACCAATTCGAGATAGTGCAACAACTGATCAACGATCAACAGACCAAACGGCTGATCTGCGCCACAGACGCCGGCCGCGAAGGGGAGCTCATCTTTCGCTACATCTACGAGAAGGCCAACTGCACCAAGCCGGTCGATCGGCTGTGGATCTCCTCTTTGACTCCGCGGGCCATTCGCACCGGATTCGACCAACTCGAGGACGCCTCCCGGTACGACGATTTGGCCGCCGCAGCCAAGGGGCGCAGCCGGGCCGACTGGTTGGTGGGGATGAACCTCTCCCGTGCCTACAGCTTGATCCACGACGAGCATTTATCGGTCGGTCGGGTGCAAACCCCGACACTGGCGATGCTCGTCGAGCGAACCACGGCGATCAGAGAGTTCGTCCCCGAGGATTACCAAATCGTCACCGCGACATTCAGATTGGACTCCGGATCTTATGAAGGGATCTACCTGCAAAAAGGCAAGCCGGCCCGACTGCCCCACGACGGTGCGTTGGCCCAGACAGTGGTCGATCGGGCGCTCGCCGGCCAAGCGACGATCGCCTCGGTCAGCCGGCAAACCAAGCGTCAACGACCGCCCCTGCTCTACGATCTCACCGAGCTACAGCGTCAGGCCAACCGCTTTTTCGGCTTCAGCGCCCAGCACACCCTGCAAGTGGCACAGCGACTCTACGAACAGTACAAGGTAATCAGCTACCCCCGCACCGACAGCCGCCATCTCTCATCGGACGTGGCCGGTACGCTCGGCGAAATCGTCGAGGTGATCCGGCCCCCCTATCTCGACCGGTTGGCTCCGGATACGGGACAGCGCCCGCTAGAGCGCCGCTTCGTGGACGATGCCAAGGTGACGGATCACCACGCGATCATTCCCACGACCGTGTCCGGCGACCACCTGCAACCGAACAGCGACGAAGCCCGGGTATACGATCTGGTCTGCCGCCGCTTACTGGCCGCCTGGCACGACGACTACCTGGAATCGGTGACCACAGTACTGACCGACATCGAGATTCAAGCAAGTGCCCTTCCCGACCAACTGTCTGCAGATCGGTATCGATCGAGCGGCACGGTCGTCGACCAGCTCGGCTGGCAGCTCCTCGATCCCCCGCGCCGGCGACGCCAAGCCGGACCGAAACAGGACCGATATCAACAGCAGACCCTGCCCACCGGAATCGCCAAAGGGCAAACCCCCGAAGTGGTCAAAGCCGAGGCCAAAAAGAAGCGCACCAAACCCCCTCGTCCCTACACCGACGCGACCCTGCTGACCGCCATGGAAACCGCCGGCCGATCCCTCGAGGACAAGGAGCTCTCGGCGGCGATGCGCGAAAGCGGACTGGGCACCCCGGCAACCCGGGCGGCGATCATCGATACCCTGCTCAAGCGCGAGTACGTGGTGCGACAGGGCAAGTCGCTCAACGCCACGGACAAAGGCATCCACCTGATTCACATCGTGCACGAGCAGGTGAAGAGCCCGGAGATGACCGGCCGGTGGGAGCGGCGGCTCAAACGGATCGAACGGGGTGACGATCACCTAGACGCCTTCATGTGGGATATCGCCACATACGTGCGGGAAGTGGTCAGCGGGGTGCGGGCCACCGAGGACAGTTCGAACCGTCAACAGGCAATCGCGCGGCCGATGATCCGACCCCAGCGCGGGGTAACCCCGGTGGAGCAATTGGGCGATCTGTTGCGGGACACCTTCGGCTTCGACAGTTTTCGTCCGTATCAGGAACAGGTGTGTCGCGCTGTCACTAGGGGGCTCGATGTACTGCTGGTCATGCCCACCGGCGCCGGAAAATCCCTGTGCTACCAACTCCCCGGCATCGCCCGTGGGGGAACGACCCTGGTAATCAGCCCGTTGATCGCCTTGATGGAAGATCAGGTCCTGGCGCTGCAACAGGCCGGACTGGTGGCTGACAGGATTCACTCCGGGCGCAGTCGGGAGGCCTCCCGCGAGGTCTGCCGCGCCTATTTGAACGGGGGGCTGGACTTTCTGTTCATCGCACCGGAGCGGCTGCGGGTACCCGGTTTTATCGAAATGCTGGCCAAGCGCAAGCCGGTGCTCGTCGCCGTGGACGAAGCCCACTGTATCTCCCAGTGGGGCCACGACTTTCGACCGGACTACCGCTTGCTCAACGAGCGACTGCGCAGTCTGCGCCCCAGCCCGGTGATGGCCCTGACTGCGACGGCAACGCCGTTGGTGCAGCGGGACATCGTCGAGCAGTTGGGACTCGAGCAAACCGGCCGGTTCATTCACGGATTTCGCCGAACCAATATCGCCGTCGAAGTGATGGAGCTGCCGCCCAAGGCGCGGGAGGCTCAGGCACAACGGATGCTCTCCGATCAGCAGGCGCGACCGGCCATTGTCTATGCACCGACCCGCAAGAAAGCCGAGCATCTCGCAGCCGTGTTCCAGTCGAGTTTTCCCACTGCGGCCTACCACGCGGGCATGGATGCCAGACGGCGGGATCGAATACAGGGGGCGTTCTTCAGCGGTCGAATAGAGGTGATCGTCGCGACGATCGCCTTTGGCATGGGCATCGACAAGGCGAACGTGCGCACCGTCATTCACATGGCCCTACCCGGCAGCATCGAAGGATATTACCAAGAGATCGGGCGCGCCGGCCGGGACGGTCTGCCATCGCGGGCCGTGTTGCTGCACTCCTGGGCCGATCGGAAAATGCACGAGTTCTTCTTTGAACGCGACTATCCCGCCGCTCGACAGCTCCACACATTGTACAACAAATTGACCGCCGAACCCCAACCGCTGGAAGCGCTGGCCCAGGGATTGGGCTTCGACAGTGAGGCTTGCGGCTCGATGGTGGAGAAGCTGTGGATTCACGGCGGTGCGGTGGTGACGCCCGATGAGCGGATCAGCCGAGGGCAATCAAGCTGGCTCAAACCCTACTCGGCGCAGCGCGAACACAAGCTCGAGCAGCTGACCGAGATATCCAGTTTTGCCCAGTCGATGGACTGCCGCATGCTACGACTCGTCCGGCACTTCGGCGATCAGGAAGACGACGGCCGACAATGTGGTCACTGTGATGTGTGCGCACCCCAGCAGAACCCGACGATACCGTCGCGCCGGCTGAACCGACAGGAGTTGCAGGCCGCAGAACAGATCCTACAGACACTGGAACGGACCCCGGACATCGCCAAGGGATCACTCTACCGCGGGAGGCTGGAGGAAGTCCTGCCCCGCAAAGCATTTGAGGCGCTCATTCAGGGCCTCTTTCGCGCGAAATTGATCGATATTGAGCAACACTCGTTTGTCAAAAATGGCCAGACCATCGAGTATCAGCGTTTAGGTCTCACCGCCCAGGGGCAGCGGCTGCTAAGGGAACGACTCGACCTCAACGAGATGGTTTCGATACCCGACGATGTGCGACCAAAACACACTCGGCGTCCGAGGAAGCCGCGGACCAAGAGTCGCCCCGCAAAATCACGATCCACTCCCCGACATGCATCGCGCACCGCACAATCCCTGCCCCCTGCACCCCCCGCAACGGTCGATTCGCTCAAGGAGTGGCGCTTGGCCACGGCCAAAAAACGGGGCATTCCCGCGTTTCGCATTTTGACCAATCAGACCCTGATGCGCATCGCGGCCGAACGACCCAAAACCATGGATGAGCTGGCCGAGATTCACGGTGTGGGCCCGGCGACGGTGAAGAAATACGGATCAAAGATACTCTCACACCTGCGAGCGAACGACGATGAATAAGACCGGACAAGAGTCGCCACGAGTGAACGAGCGACTCATCATGTTCTTGAAAAATCCGCTGGAGGGAAAGGTCAAAACCCGCCTGATTCCCCACCTGGGGGCTGCGGGGGCGGCAACCCTACAGCGGGAGATGGCGATCTACATCGCCGGCTGGATGCGCGCGGCAGCACTTTGCCGGGTGGCACGGGCCTCGATCTACCACGCCGGGGGAAGCCGAGCCGAAATGGGGAGGCTGCTGGGAGAGCACTTCGATTTTCAACCACAGGCCGAGGGCCACCTGGGGGTGCGCTTGCTGCGCGCCTTTGAGGAGTCATTTGCCCGGGGAGATGAGCGGGTGCTGATCATCGGTGCCGACTGCCCCACCTTGCGCGCCGGTGTCCTCATACGAGCGCTCGACCACCTCGCCGAACGGGATGTTGTCATCGTCCCGGCGAGTGACGGGGGGTACTGTCTGATCGGCATGCGCCGGCTCGTTCCCCAGCTACTCGAAGGGATTCCCTGGGGCACCGGCGAAGTGCTGGCCAAATCGGTGGAAATACTCAAGCGTGACGACATCCCGTACGCCCTGCTGGAAACCCACCGAGACGTGGATACCCCCGAAGATCTGATGGTTTGGCAAGAGGCGTATGAGAACTATCCCGTGCCCAAATCCAACAGCTAACTGAAGATCTTCACTCCCAGCCAATGAACCTCACCCCGCCCACCTGGGAACCTCACTCCCGGGCCCTCTCCGTCAAGCGGAGAGAGGAGTGAAGTTTTGTCGCCAACTATATTTTTGTCCATTCCGGTCCCCCTCTCCACCTGGAGGGTGTTGTTTTAGTCTGTGCTTCGCGGCTTTCGATGTAGGGCTGGGGTTCACCCCCAGCCGCTTTCCCTCGTCACTGCTGAGCGAGCGGCCGGG
>JANQET010000272.1 GCA_028278265.1 Myxococcota bacterium | reverse complement strand
GCATGGCGCTGTTCGCCGTCCGCGTGGGCCCGGATCAGATTCCCGACCACGCGGAGTGGGGGGTGCGCTTTTTGGTCGGCGCGCTGGCCGTAGCCGTGTTGTACGCCGTGTTCGAACTGATGAGACGACGGGTCTCCCGGCGCGCGGCCCTGTTCACGGTTGTCGTGCTGGGGACCACCCCCCTGTTCAATTTCATGGCCCGCCAGGCGATCACCGATATGCCGTTCGTCGGTTTCATGACCATCGCCGTGGTGCTGTTCCTCCTCGGGGCCACCGCCGCCCCGGAGGCAAAGGTCGCCTCACTGGTCATTCCCCTGGGCCGCAACCGCCGCATCCACCTGTCGGCGTTTCACGGGTTAATCGCCGCCTACACCATGGTGGCGCTCCCCCAATACCTCTATCTGGCGACTCGGAGTGCCAAATTCATCTTCGGCACCCTGGGTCGGGAAGATCTGCGATTCGTCCTCTCCCAAGGCCGGCTGACGAATGTCCATTTGTCGGATTTCGTCCCCTCCCTGTTCGGACACACCCTGCGGGGATCATTCGATCTTTCATTGGACTGGTTGCTGCTGGGATTGGCCTTCATCGTGCCCTTTCTCGCCCTGCTCCATTCCCTGCGCGACGAGCGGCGGGTGAGGCCGTTGTGCATGTTCGGGATGTACCTCTGTCTGGCCCTCTCGGTGATGGCCAAGGGGCTTCCCGGCCTGGCCATGCCGGTACTGGGATTGGTCGGGTATTGGTTCATCATCGCTCCGTTCAAGGATTTGAAACGACCCAAGATCTTTGTCCGCTGGCACACCGAACGCATCATGAAACTCGAGCCATTGCGGGGAATTCCATTGCTGCTGCTCGTCTCGTCGCCGTGGTACGTCGCAATGACCGTGCGACACGGCTATGCGTTCATCAATCGCTTCTTCATTCACGATCACATCAAGCGAATTTCGGTCGGTGTTCACGGCGACACGGGGACGGTTCAGTACTTCATCGAACAGCTCAGCTACGCCGCATTTCCCTGGATCGCCCTGTTGCCGTTCGCATTTTTTTATGGGGTGCGCGCCCTGCGCCGGACCGGCGACCCCGCTGTCGAATCCCCTGCTGACCGCAGCCGTCGCACCGTACGTCTGTTCATCACCGCTTGGTCCTTTGCCTCGTTCGCCCTGCTCTCGATGATGGCAACCAAGTTTCACCACTACGTCCTCCCCCTGCTGCCCCCGGTGACAATGCTCATCGGTCTCTTCTTGGATGACCTCTGGAAGACGAAGCTGCGCCTCGCCAGAGTGATCACCCTGACCGCCATCGCGATTGTTGTTATCATTGCCCTGGAATTAATCGGCCAACCCGATAAACCCAAGGGAGTGCTCGACGGCTATGCCCAATTGGTGGGTCTATTCATTTACAAGTACTCGCGCCCCTATCCCGCTGGTGAGGCCTTTGATTTCAGCCTCCCGCTCATCGTCTTTTCGGCGTTGTTCATCTGCACCATGGCGACCTGGTTCGTCTCCCGCTGGCGCAAGGTCGGGATCGCGTTGACGGTTCTCGTCGCGCTGGCCTTTGCCCATTGGACGGCCCAGCATTACATGGTGCAGTTAGCCCCCCATTGGACGCAAAAGCATTTGATCCAAGAATACTATCAGCGCCGCACCTCCCCGTCCGAGCGATTGGTGGCCTTTCAGATGAATTGGAAGGGGGAGAACTTCTACACCGGTAACCGTGTGGTTGTGTTTGTCTCCACAAAAAACAAGAAATACGAAGAGTGGTTGGATCAGCATCGCGGGGAGCGACACTTTTTTATCACTGAATTCAGACGGTTCAAACGGATGTCCAATCGGGCCCAGGCCAAAAGTGGTCCACTCGAACCCCTGGTCACCCACTGTAACAAATACAGGGCCGGCCTCGCCGATGAGTTGTGATCTAACGATCGAGGCACCCACTGTAATAAATACAGGGCCGGCCTCGCCGATGAGCTCTGACCCGAGCTATTTGTGAACCATCATCTGACGCCGTTCACATCAGCGGCCAGGCCCTGTTCGAGCGCATCGACGAGCACCATCAGGGCAGTATCATCCAGCGCCTCGCCGCTGATCAGGGGGAGGGTGAGGGTGTCCACCGCCTCCAACTTGAGCACCCGCTCGAGATTCTCCTGTTGGCTCCGCTGTCGGTTGCGGGCGTACGCGGCGGGGATGGCCCAGGCCTCTGCAATTTGCCGTTCAGCCAACTGATCGACGAACCGGGCCAACGGTTCGCTCACGACGGCGGGAGCGACCATGTTGACGACAATCCACTCGACCGACAGGCCGAGCTGACGCACCCCGTGGACGAGTTCGATACATTCGTTAATCGGCATCTCTTCGGGCACGGTCACCGGCACCACTTCGCAGCGGGTCGGGTCCTCCATCAGGGCCACCCGGAGTTCGGCCTCGTCGCGCATCCGGCCGGTCCCCACGCCGGACAGGATCGCCCGGGGCAGGGCGAGAATGTCCAATCCGTGTCCGGTGGACGGTGAATCGAAGACCACCAAATCGTACTCGGGCCGTCCGCCGACCTCTCTCAGCGCGTGATAGGTCGCCTTGCCGAGCATCGCCCATTCGGCGAGTCCGGGGACCGCATCGAGAAACACCCGAACGATGCGGCTACCGAAAATCAATCGATGAACCGTGCGGTTGCGCAGGATCATCTGACCGTACTCCTCTTGGCTGGCCTTAGGCTCGAGATTGATCACATCGAGGTTGGGGGAGAGGTGATGAAGTGCGCCGTTTTTGGGAGCATCTCCCAACAGATCCAAATAGCGGGAGGGGGCGTTACAGAGACAAACCAGTGTTCGCCGACTCCGACGCTCAGCGAGCCGACCCAAGGCCAACGAGACGACCGTGCGACCCACGCCCCCTTTTCCGGCGACCACGATCAGGCGCTTGTCGAGGAAGTCGCTCATCGGGGCTGCCGAAGCGGACGCCCACACTGAGCCTCAAACTGCGCGAGAAAGTATTCGGCGCGATCCCGCTGAACGCCGGCGACGCCGACTTTCCACGGTCCCAAGGCGAGGAGCAACCGACTGCTGCCCTTTCCCGCAGGCACCACGAAGTAGAGAATCAAATCAATCACAATACCGACGAGCACGACGCCGGCACCGATCAGCGCCAGGTAGGGATAGCCGGCCCGCAAGCCGTCGAGAAGCCAGTGAACGCCGAGCCAGGTACTCACCGCGAGCGCTCCGAATCCGACCAACAGATTCAGGTAGCGTTGGCGCCGTTCCAACCGGACCGCCCTCAGATCCCCCAGCGGGGCGATCGTTTTCTCCCGCTTGACCCGTCGGCCGAGAATCGACCACTCCACCTCGAGCACCAGGGAGCTGCCGGCTAGCACCGCCGTGGCCCTGCGCCGCAAACCAAGGCAATATCGCGCCAACAAGACCAGCACCCCGCGCACCAGGATCAATCCGCTGATGACGGCAATCACACGAATCGGCGCCCAGGAGAGACGCCGCACGATTTCTCCCTCGATTTCAACACGTTGAGGCGCTACATCGCCCACCGCTGGGCCGTGGTTCAACTGGTTCGAGATGTTCATCGCCGGCTATCCTAGCGTATGGCAACTGCCGACCACAACCACTATCTGTTGGGGATCTGTGGTGGATCCCCGGCCGCAGGTCTGTTACATATTTGTCCATGGTGAGACCCTCCCTCGTCGGTTGGCCGATGACGCCGATCGTAAAAAAGATCTTAATTATCAACGTGGTGGTGTGGCTGGTCTACATTCTCTTCGAGGTATGGCTGGAACTATCTGCATTTACACAGTTTTTCGCTCTAATCCCCCAAAAGGTCATCCCCTGGATGAATGGGAGCAACGCCGATGCGGTCGGCCCGATATCAACCGTTGAATTTCCCCGACTGTGGCAGGTCTTCACTTATATGTGGCTTCACTCTCCCGAGGGACTGCTCCACATTCTCTTTAACAGCCTTTTCTTTTGGATGATCGGCGGCAACTTGGAGCAATCCTGGGGGTCGCGGGCGTTCCTCAGGTTCTACCTCATCTGTGGTGTCGGTGCCGGCGTCGTCGTCGTCATCTTCGGGTTGATGTTCGCCCCGGGCATGCCGGTGGTCGGCGCTTCGGGAGCGGTCTACGGATTGGTCGCCGCCTGGGGTATCGTGTCACCCAATCGCCTGATCTATTTCTTCGGCGTGTTTCCGATCAAGGTGAAGCACTTCGTCCTGATTCCCATCGGTTTCGCCGTAGCCGATTTCCTCACCCGGGCGCAGGGCATCAGCCACGCGGCACACCTGGGGGGCATGGCGATCGGCGCGCTGCTGGTCACCGGCTACTGGCGCCCCGGCAAAGCCACCCGAAAAATTCGATACTGGTGGTTGCGCCGCAAACTCAAGGTAATCGAAGGAAACCGCAACCGGACCAAGGATCCACCGGACGGAGGGTACTGGCATTGAGTGACGCTGAATCGACCGGGCCGCTGGCCAATCGTCTGATCATCTGGACCGGCTCCGAGGACGCGGGGGAATCCCTCTTGTCGGCGCTGACCACACACGGAGGCCGGGTCGAGCGGTGGCCGCTGATAGAAACCGGCTCCCCCAAACCGGGCGAAAGCGATTTGACCGCGCTCGAGCGGCTGGACCGCTACGATTGGATCCTGTTCACCAGCGCCCCGGCAGCGCGGGCAATGGCCCACTTGGATCGTCCTTCAGCCAAAGTGGCCGCAGTGGGCCCCAGAACCGCCCAATGTCTCACCGACATCGGCTGGTCTGTCGACCTCGTCCCCGAACAGAACGATGCCCGGGGAATGGCCCGGGAGCTCGTGGCCCGGACCGATCCCGACGAGCTGTTACTGTTTGCCCGCGGGGATCGCGCTCTGCCCACCATGGGCAACCTGCTGACCGCTGCGGAGCGTCAATACGAAGAGGTGGTGGTGTACACCACCCGGGCGGTATCCGACGATCGCGCTCGCCAAACCGTCGAACAAATCTCCACCCGCGCTGACGTGGTGATCATGGGCAGCCCCTTTGCCGTTCAGACATTGGCCAAGGCCGCCTCGCCCCGCTCCCTCGGAGAGTTGCGGCCCGGTATGAAATGGGTTTGCCTCGGTTCAACAACCCAGCGCGCGCTGAGCGAGTCGGGGGTACCCGACGCCGCATTTCCGGAGCGAATAGAACCGGGACAGTTCGCACAAACCGTGATCGCCGCGCTGGCCGCGCTGAATGGCGATGAGTTAACTTCATCGTAATTTGAAATAATTTTTTTGTTGCCGTCCGCCGATTTTGCTAAAATCGTTTACCCTATTAAAACTGTTTTTAAAGACGTCAAAATGAGGTTAGAGTCTCCCCACACGGGCAATTTTTAGGTATGCTAACAAAAGTACGTTACTACCGAGGAGGAATATCGTGAAAAGAAACATTCACTGGATTCTCATGTTTTGCGTCACCGCGGTTTTCGTCGTCTGCGGATGTGACTCCGAGCCTGCTCCCAGCTATCCGCAAATGACCCAGCCCCCTGTGCAGGTTCCTCAGGCTGCCCCGATCCCTCAACAACCCCAACCGGTCGCTGCGCCGGTCCCGGTAGCCCCACCCCCCACTCCGTTGACTCCGGTGATCGAAGAGACCCCGACGACCGGGGGCAAGAAGCCGCGCCCCGGCGGCGGCGGTATTGACCGCAGGATTCCCGGTCCGGCGACCGAGGGTGACGAGCACATCGGTGCCTATTCCTGTCAGGTGACCTCGAAGAAACTCAGTCTCGGCCCGCTCAAGCTGCCGTCTTTCGGCTGCCGCATCTTCCGGGCCAACGACGGCACGCTGAAAATCGGCTCCTCCTCCTCGAACACCGCTTCGATGAGAGGATCGATCAAAGACTCGACACCCCTGGGCTTTTTCGTCGTCGGCAGCTTCAACTTCCCGGGGAACAAGCTGGCGATCAAAACCCGCATGGTGCGCCGCGCCGGAGCCAAGGTATACAAAGGTAAAGGACGTGGTCGACTGAACAACAACAAGGCCAACGTCATTCAGTACAATCTCACGATGACGCGCAAGTAGGTCGCTACCCAAGTGCAGACCGCTCACTGCCAGCCACGAAGACGGTCGTATTTTTGGACTCAGACGGAGATGGCGATTATATTTAGAAATTAGGAGTTTTTTACTAGATATATAGCTGGCGCAATTGGTTCCAGGAGGATATCATGGCCCAACACGGACGTCGAGACGAACGACAACCGATCGCGCTCAAAATCCGATTTAAGACCGCTACCCTCAATGCCTTTATCGAGCAGTACTCACGGGACGTGAGCCGCGGGGGTATCTTCATCAAGATGAAGTCTCCGATGCCTGTGGGTACGCTGATAAAGTTCGATTTTCGACTACAGGACGAAAAATCATTGATCCAGGGTGTCGGCCGGGTGGTCTGGCGGCGAGACGACGACGAAGGTCCGGATTCACCGCCCGGGATGGGCATCAAATTCATCAAGCTGGACGACACGAGCCAGTCCAATTTGGAGACGATCGTCCGCGCCAAAACCCTCGACCTGGGTGAAGGCGGGGAAGAACCGGTCATCGAACCGCATAAGCCGCTCAGCTCCAAGCCGCCTCAACCGATCGCGCCGTCGCGACCACAGGTCGTGCCCAAAACCTTCAAACGAACAGTGATGGGATGGGCATCGGCCACCCCGGAGAGCCCCACCGGCGAGCAACGATCTTCCCAGGCACCCGGCGGGGAAGGCATCGCACCCAAGAGCGATCCCCCACCGAGCACACCACCGCCATCGGATCCACCCACTGATCTTCAACCCGAACCGGTGGACGCGCCGGCGGACAAACCGGACGAGAATTTCGCCGACGAGCCCAAGGTGCAGATCGGTGACCGCAACCTCCTCGTTGATATCTCCTCGGCGATCGATACCGCTTTGGGAACCCCAGACGCCGATCGGGAGACGACACCCGCCGATCGAGATGCGCCACCGGCGGCTCAAGAACCGGCAGTTCAAGAACCGGCAGTTCAAGAACCGGCAGTTCAAGAACCGGCAGCCCAAAAGCCGGCAGCCGATTCCAAACCTCCGATATCCATCAGCTCCGATTCAACGAAACCCCATCGTCCCTCAGA
>JANQET010000260.1 GCA_028278265.1 Myxococcota bacterium | reverse complement strand
GATCGACTCGCCTCCTTTGGCAGCGTTGTCGTCGCCTTTTCCGGTGGTGTGGACAGTACTTTTTTGTTGTATGCGGCTCACCGGGCGCTGGGCGAAAAGGCGTTGGGCGTGATCGGCCGCTCGCCGACCTACCCGGCGCACGAGCTCGAGGAGGCGGTCGCCCTGGCCCAACGCATCGGCGCGGCGGTCCGCATCGTCGACACCGATGAGCTGAGCAAACCCGAGTTCAACACCAATCCCAAAGATCGCTGTTTCGTCTGCAAGACGACCTTGTTGACCGCTGCCTGGGAGGTGGCCAAACAAGAGGGTTTCGAGCAGGTGCTCGAAGGGAGCAATGCCGATGACACCTCGGATTATCGACCCGGGTTGGCGGCCACCCGATCCTTGGGGGTGCGCTCCCCGTTGATGGAGTTGGGATTCAGCAAGGCCGAAATTCGCCGGCTGTCCCAAACGGCGGGACTTCCCACTTGGGACAAACCCTCCTTTGCCTGTCTCTCCTCCCGCATTCCCTATGGTCAGGAGATCACGGTGGAGAAGCTCGGTCGCATCGAGCAGGCGGAGATCGCCCTGCGCGAGATGGGGCTCAAACAGTTTCGCGTTCGCGATCACGACACCGTCGCCCGCGTCGAGGTGGAACCCGACAACATCGAGCAACTGGCCGCACCGGATCGACGGGAGGCGATCGTCCGTGCACTCAAAGCGGTGGGATACGCCTACGTCTGCCTCGATCTCGAAGGGTATCGCACCGGTGCGATGAACGAAGTCCTCGGCAGCACCGCCAAAAAAAGTCGGTAGACAGACCCCGCTGCGTTTTTTTCGTTTTGTTTCTTGGCGGTTTGTGATTATAGTCTTCCTGTAATTACAGATAACGATGAGTACCCGTGGGTTTTTTCTGCGCGACGGGTTGTCCCCGATGATCGAGGGGGCTGAGTCGATTGCGTCTACCTGCGCGGGGGTTCGATGATTGGTGTTTGTGTGACGGGAGCTTCAGATGGACTACAAACCAATCCATGACGCATTAGAACACCATTGCTGCAATGGGGATCGCCACCACGCGTTGTCCCTGTTGCTCGAACAAAGTCAAAACTCGGTGACCGTGGTCAACCGGGATGGCATCATTGAATACGCCAACGCCAATCTGCTTCGACGATATCAGTTGTCACGCGCGCAAGCGCAGCAGTTGCACTGGCGCGCAGTGGTTTCCGGTGCATCGACAATCCACGCGCAGTTGCCGGAGATCATCCAACGGGTGATCGAAGAGGGGCAAATCTGGAAGGGCGAAATCGCCGAACACCGTCCGACAGGAGATTGGTTATACGAGCAAGCGACCATCATACCGATTCGGAACAGTGACGGGGCGATCACCCATACGGCCTATATCGCCGAGAACATCACCTCCCGCAAGCAGGCCGAACGCTTGCTCGCCATGCAGCTGCAGCTCAGTCTTCGTTTGGGTGTGGCCAATGATCTCGACGCCCTGCTGACCCTCTGCCTTGACACGCTGATCGACATCACCGAATTGGAATGTGGCGCCATTTACCTCACCGACTGCGGGACCGGCGAGCTGCGGATGGTCCACCAGGCGGGATTGAGTGAGAGCTTTATTCGCGCGGTCGCCAGCTTTGACGAGCACTCGCCGCAAAACCGGCTGGTGGCTCAGGGAACACCCATCTACACCTGTTTCGAGAAGCTCGATCTGCCCCGGGAGGACGCTCGCCGGGTGGCGGGAATACGAGAGGGACTCAAGGCGATGGCCGTCGTACCGATCAAACATCGGGATCGAATTATCGCCTGTCTCAATCTCGCTTCCCGCGACAAGAACACCATCGCTGGTTTTTTGCGGGACGCGATCGCCTCGATGACCCCGCTGATCGGCGAGTCGATCGCCCGCAAGAGAGCAGAAGAAGAGACCAAAACGCTCGAGGCAATGCTCGTGGAGCAGCAGAAACTTGAATCAATTGGCACCTTTGCCGCCGGAGTTGCGCATGAAATCAACAATCCGCTGCTCATCATCCTCAACAGCGCCCAACTGATATCCGATAAATTGGGTCGGGATCACCCGGTTCGTCGACACGCGCAAAACATTATTCTCGAGAGTGAGCGGGTATCGCTGATCGTGAAGGATTTGCTATCATTCGCCCGCCGGGCACCGGTACAGACGCTTCCCAACAACATCAAAGACATTATCGATCGGACACTGAGCCTCGTGGGATCCTCGCTGGACAAGGATCAAATCGCCGTCAAGCTCCAGGTTCCCGCTGATCTACCGCTGATCGACTGTCGCGGTCAGCAAATCCAACAAGTGCTGTTGAACCTGATCGTCAATGCACGGGATGCGCTCAACGAGCGATATCCGGGATTTCACGAGAACAAGATCCTCGAAATTCGCGCCAAGGAACACCAAAAACAGGGGCGTCGGTGTATTCGCACCACGGTTGCCGATCAGGGCATCGGAATATCCGAAGAGCTCCAGCCGC
>JANQET010000209.1 GCA_028278265.1 Myxococcota bacterium | reverse complement strand
AGGTCTCAACGGCTTCCAGAAAGGCGGTCTCTGCGTTCATCTGCTTGCTCCTCTAAGGCGCGAACCGGACCGAGCGCACCGCCGCATTGTTGGCCAACGGCGCGTTGATCGAAAAAGTCCAGAAGCTCCCCACGTCGCTGACGTTTAAATCTCCGACGGCGCTGGGATAGGGATACGGATCGATGATCCGACCGGTCGCCGGATCCTTGCCCCGCACCATCGCCACCAGGGTGAACGCCTGGTCCGTTGCCGGGGCCGCCACCCCAGGCCAATTAATCGTGGCGAATTTCCAACCCCTGGCCGGTATCCCGGTGACCGAGGCGGTGGCGCCCGCCTGGCTCCAATCGCTCGGAGAAAACGGTGCATTGGCCGCGGCCGCATACACCTCCACATCGGCGTCAATTGGAATCGCCGCCCGGTTGAACACCCGCACGTAGAGGTGATTGGTGCCCGCCTTGACGCGGTTGTCGCTGTGTTGGGCGGCCAGATCGGTGAAGGTGCCGTCCGGATTGGCCACTACCGGCGCCTGCCCGACGATGATGTCCGGGCTGCGACCGCCCCAAGCCACCGAGCCGAGGGCCCCCTGATCGTCGATCCCATCGCGCAAGTAGACCACCTCGCTGCGCACCCCGAGCACCCGCAGGGCGGCCTGGCGATTGTCCCGGGCGTAGTGTTCGGTGTTGCCCCCTGCGGCCAGGGGATTGGCCAGGGGATCCTGACTGTTGGTCACCACTCCGAGCAAGACGACGTTTTTATTGATGCGCAACGGGGGCACCCACTCGAAGCGCGCGACATACGGTTCGCCGGCTTCCAGAGTGCCGATCTCCTGAACCGGTCCGGCCAGCTGCCAGGGACAGGTGTCCGTCGGTTCATGGGGATGGTTCATCCCGGCGTGAAGCGGTGGCACAGCCACTGGATCGTTGGCGTTGGCAAAGTACAGGTGAACCTTGACGTTGGTCGCCGGCTCCCGGCCCCGATTGTGCACCTGCACGTAGGCGTAGTTCGTATCGCCGAGCAGGGGCTGTTCGCCGGCCATCGTCTCGTCGAACTCCGAGCCGTCCAGGGTGCCGCCGAATTTGAGCGGACCGTAGGGCTCGAAATGGGGCGCGTCCACCCGAATGTCAAAAGCATCCCGCGTGGTGAAAGCCGGTGCGATTCCGGCGGGCAATCGGGGATCCGTATTGATCGTGTTGCCCGGGGGATAGCTCCAGCCGTCATCGGTCACCTTTTGTCGAATCATCAATCGCACCGGGGGCATGGTGTAGGCCGCGGCGGTACCGGTGATATTGCACTCGAACACCCCCCGACCGTGGGTGGCGCAGCGCAGGGTTCGGGTTACCGCACTGACTTCCAGGTCGTTGACCTGGGTCAGCGGTAGGCCGTTGTTATAGGTCTTCCAGTGGGGGGAGAACGCGGGCACCGGATTGGCGCCGGCCTTGGCCGGTAGATTGCGAATCACATAAACCCCGGCCAACGTACCGGCGAACAGCACCGGGGGATCGGCGGGATTGACCTGCGGCGCAAAGGCCAAGCAGGGAATCGGCGACCGGGGGAGGGAGTGGCTGTTGTTGCTCGGCCCGGAGATCTCCCGCCAGTTGGTGCCGCCGTTGTAAGTCAAATAGACCCTGCCGTTGTTGCCCATCGTCGACACGGCGACGATCGCCGGGTCGGAGGGATGAACCCGCATTCCCGAAATTCTCAACGTATTTCCCGGCGGGGAGACATCGGTCCAGGCGGCTGCTCCGGGCCAGGCGGGATCGCCGATGGCGGTCGCCGCCAACTTGAAAACCTTGCCGTTTCCCATCCCGGCCCACAGCTCGTTGCTGGCCGGCGCGGCAAAGATCACCCCGCTCACCTCTTGACCGGCGATGTTGATCCCGTTCAATGCGTTGACATTCTGCCCCCCATCCCGCGTGGAAAATCCGGTCCGCAGACGTCCGACGAGCAACCGATCCGCGGTGGTCGGGTGTCCTTCCAACACGCCGACAAAGGGCGGATTGTTGACCGCGGGGAAAGCAAACCGCGGCGGCGCGCTCACCGGATCGGGAATGATTTCATTGTTCGGCGCCGGGAGATCGGGCAGGGTGGCAAAATTCAGATGGGCAATCGTACTGGGTGGATTGCGCAGCACGATGAGCCGGGGATTGGTTTGCGAGGTGACGTAAAAGCGTCTGGGATCCGTGGGATCAAACGCCATCTGTCCCCCGTCCCCACCCCAGAGCCGGTACCAGCTGGGGCCCCCGAAGCTGACGAAGGTGCCGTTGTCCTGCATCCCCCCGCCGTAGATGAAGGGGAACACGGGATGGGTCGTCACATCGACCAGTTGGGCGGCGGTGATGCCGTAGCTGCGCTTGCGCCAAGTCACCCCGGTATCCTCGGTCATCGAGATCCCGCCGTCATTGCCCACCCAAATTTTGCGCCGGGCCACGCCGGTGGTGTTGCGCTTGTCAAAAATGATCGCGTGTTGATCCGCGTGTTGCGCCCGATCCCCCCGACCGTACTGCCGCCAATCCAGCCGCTTGGCAAAGCTCATCGCTTCGTCGTTGCTGATATAAAGGTCCACTTGGCCGACCACCACCCGTTGGGGCCGCAGGGGATCGACGGCAATATCCAAGTCGTACCAGGCCTGACCCCGATTGCTGGTGACCGGGTTGTTCCCCGGACGAAGCGCACCGGGACGCGCCGGCCAGGTGGCGCCATTGTCTTTGGATTGAAAAACGATCGTCGGCTGTTTGTTGGGCACACCGGCGAAGTTGGTGCGATCCTCCATCACGGCGTAGGCCCAATACCGACCCGAAGCCGCGTGGAGACCGGAAAAGGCCAAGCGCACCCGCCGGGCATTGGCCTGGGTGTAGACGGTCCCGGCGCCCCAATTGGTGGTGTGGTTGGATCGGGTGTGGACGCCGCGATAGATTTTGCCGCTGGGTACCCCGGCCAACAGAATCACCTTGCCCGACGGATCAGCGGGATCCTCGACCAGCGCCACATCGGTCACCGCGACTTTGGAGGCCTCACCGGGGAGGCGTTCTTCGTGAAAGCTCGAGCCCTCTAGCCGCCACAGGCCGGATGAGCTGGCCATCCAGGCGCGATTCGGGTGTCGGGGATCCACCACGATCCGGCCGTAGTTATCCGCACCGCCCGCGTCGCTGTCGTCTGATCCGACCAACCGTTCCCAGGTGTCTCCGCCGTTGACCGATTTGAAAAAGCCGTCACCGGCCATCCCGCCGTAGTACGGCTCTCCCGTGCCCGCGTAAACTGTGCGACGGCTGCTCGGCGCAACGGCCAGCGCACCGATCGCATGTACCAACTCGGGCTCGCCAATGGGCTTCCACGTCGCCCCATCGTCGGTTGATTTCCACAGACCCCCCTGCGCCGATCCGCCGTAGAAGGTGGTGCGCACCACCGGATCCTGAGCGAGGGATCGCACCGCACCACCCACGTTGCGCGGACCGAGGGACTTCCACCGGGTAGCACCGGGATCCGCATCGGCTTGCTCACTGGCGTGCCGAATCGCCTGGGCCGGCCACCCGCGAAACGTATCCGCAGTAACCCCGAGCCAGCGGAGATTCTCATCATCGCGGGCTTCTGGATTGTCGATAAAATCTCGTTCTTCCTCAGCCATTTTGGCTCATCACTCCTCAATCAATCCAGCGCCACCGGATCGGACATATCGAACAGGAAGGCTATCGCGCGGGACAGCTCCCGGTTGGTGGAAACACCCGCATCGGCGTCCTTGCGAACGGGATCAACCCCATTGAAGTCGTGACCCGCGCTGTGGGCGGTCATGTTCAACCAGTCGCGCAATACATTGATCCACCCCCTCTCCCGGGCCACCTTTTCACCCTCGGGCGCATGCACGGTGAACTTCGCATCCCGGGTGTCCCAGCCCGCCGGCTTGGTCGGATACTTGTACATCGCCGCATCGTATTCAGTGGCCGCCGCTCCCTTCTCACTCACCGCACCACCGGTAACGAGCATGCGCCACTCGTTGACCCGCCGGCGATCCAAATTCCAATTGCGAAAGACCTGGTACACTTTGGTCAGGTTGCGATCCACCGCGGTGCCCCCCGACTGCTTGTTGCGCAGGCTGGTGACCTCCAATTCGGAGTCGGGCACCAGGTGGGGCACCGCACCCATCAGCGTCATCGCGGATAGATCGGCGGCATAATCCATCACCGTCGATCCCCCCAAGTGTTGGGTGGTGGGATCGGTGACGTAGCTGTAGCCGTCACTCTGTTCATCGGTCGACCCAAACCGGTCGTACTCGGTTCCCGGTGAAAGGTCCGAACTAAAATTCGAAGCAATGACGAGCTCCGAGTCCGACTTGACCAGGGTCACCATGCGCACTTCGCCGTTGGCGCGGATCTGATCCCCATTGTTAAACAACGTGCGAAAGAGGGTTTTGTCGCCCAAGACCTGCGTACCGATACTGCGGATGCTGCCTTCCCCGCGCACGGTCAAGTTATCACCGGGACGATAGGGCACCGGGCCGGTGCGTTGGTAGCGGATCGCTTGTGCCGATTTATGGGCGTGGCGCAATTTGTAGTTGCCGTCCCCTGAGCTCGTCTCCAGCTTGGTAAACGAGGTCTCGTGGGCAAAGGTCGCCCCGGGCGGCAAATCGTATTGCAGGTCGTTGCCATAGACTAGGGCGCCGTGGAGATCACCGGTACCGCCTCCGTCGTCCTCCACCGTGCGATTCAAAAAATCGATGTACTCCAGGGCGGTCATCGGCGCGATCGGCGCGGGCACCCGTTGGACCTGGCTGTCGGTCGCATTTTCGTTGAATGCGAATTCGATGAACGTGCCGCGAGAGCGCACGAACATCTCCCCACTCCCCTGCCACCAGAGGCGAATCAGCTCTCTCGATGAAGAGGGAAAATACTTGGCGTCCATCGCCGGGCTGGCCGCCGCCGGATCCCAGTGCAGGGTCGTGTCGTCGAACAGTCGCACGTAGTGGCGTCGATCGACGGGGAAGGGCTTGGGCTGATCCGATATCCGGGCGTCCTTGGCCAACGCCGGGGCCACAAAGGACATCACCAGAGCAGTACCGGAGACCAGCACGAGCAGGATCCAGTACAACACATCACCCGCCGTGTCGGGCAGCAACATCACCAACAGGAAGTAGACCAGGGCAAAAGCCGCTGAGATCAGAAACGGCAGGGTGTAGATCAGGGACAACCATTTGCGCCGTCCGCGACCCTCCCGGTGATTGGTCAACCATTCGACGAAGAAGCCCACCCCGCTGGCTGCGGGAATGGCGAACAGGATCAACCAGCGGAACCACCAGGGCAAATCGTCTACCGCCAATGTGGCGAAAAAAGTGATCGCAGCGATCACATTGAGCACCGAAAACACGATGCCGGTCCAGGTGATCCCTTCGACCCCATGGCGGGTCAACGCGGCGATCCAGCTGCCGTAGAACAGGGGGATCACCGAGGTGACGGCAAAGGGCAACATAAAGACTTCGAAATAGGCCCGATCCAGATCGTCCCGCTCCTGGTCTTCGTACCATTGGGCGAGATCGTCCAGTGAATTGTCCTTGAAACGCCGACCGGCAGGCAAGGCCATCGCCAGTGGAAACAGCGCGGCGAGGGGAATGAACATTGGGAGAAAGAAGCCCCACCAACGGCCATAGCCCCAGGTGTAGACCATCTCCAACACCGCGTCTTTGTAAAATGCGTAGCCGTCTTTGACGAAGTCCGGTGAGAGGGCGGGCGGTCCCAGATCGGTGAACATTTTCTCGAAGTGCCCGTAACCGGTCGGGCGCACCGAGTTTTTGTAATACGTCTCCTTAAATGCCCGTTCATAGGCCGAGTAAAATTCGACCGGCACCTGATCGGTACCCGGCACCCACTTGCCCCAACTCTGACCGTCCCGCGTGCCGCTGCGGCGAAAGATCTGCTGGGCAATCCTAGCATCCATCTGAGCTTCGGTGCTGGCATGGCTGAAATCTTCTCGCCCCTCTCCTTTCAGGTGCCACTCGATGTCGTTGACGTAGGGATGGGAGATCACGTCGCCCATCACGTGGCACAGATGCCCCAACACGTAGGCCCGCATCTTGGCCTTGTCCGCGTTCTTTTTGTTTTGCAGCGCCGTAGCCTGCTGGGGATCATCGGTGGTACGCCGCTCGATCGCCGTCTTGGCCTGGTTCCACAACTCGATCGCCAAATCGGTGGTGCGGGCCACCACTGCCTCCCGGTGGCCGTCGGGCGTACCCTTGTGCACCGTATCGAACACCCACTCGGATCCGGGCGCCAGCACCGCGGAAAAACCGGTGAGGTCTGGTCCCATGCTGCCCATCACGGCGAACGGTGAAATGCCCTGACCGAGAGGTGTACCGTAGGACAAACCACTGGGATACTCGATCCCCGAGTTGTCATCGCCGGCAACGCTGAGCAGTTGGTGCGCTTTGTCCGCCAGGTAGGCCACCCGGTGTTCGAGATCGGTCACCGTGGAACCATTGGCGATCTTTTGCCTCAGCTCCCGACGAATCTGCGCTAACCGTCGACGGGCCAGGAGAAGAATTGCGAGGTGGTTGATCACAGCTGGCATGCCAAGACTCCTTTATCCCACCGATACGGAGGCGGACGAACCGCCACCACTGCCGGGTGCGGGCAACGCATCCTGCAAGTTCTCGAGCGAGTCGACGGTATGATCGAGATTGGTGTCGATCTGCTCGGCCAGGTGATCCAGTTGATCGAGCACCGGGGTGAGCAAATTATCGAGGTTGAGCGCCTTGAGTGCGGCCAGGATCTCGTCGTAAATGCGAATCGGGCCGTCGAGCAGCGCCTCGGCGTCCAGTTGATCTCGGATGTTGTTGATCGACGATTCGAATGCCGACAGTACAGCATCGATCGGGGCCAGGGGATCAAAGGCCAGCAGATCCGCTTTCAGCGCTTCAAAGGCGGCGATGCCCGGTTCGAGCAGGTGCTCGGGGCTGATGGTGATCAGCTGATCTTTGACCTCAGTGACGATACCCTCCACCGCGTCGATAAATGGTGTCAACGTCACGGCGTCGATCGCCTCCTCAAGGGCAGCGGCACCGGCTTTTAGGGGATTGATGATCGTGTCGATCAATTCGTTGACTCGGGCCCGAATCGCCTCGAAAACGGGCACCAAAATACCGGCCAGCCGCTCGGCGGACACCACCTGGAGCACCCGTTCGAGCACGCCCATCACTCCCCCCTCGAGGTTGGTGATCCCCATCTGGGCGAGGATCGATTTGCCTAATTCGATCACTATTCGAACCGGGGAAAACGCCTGGGTCAGCGCTTCGATGGAGACCCCCACTTGGGACAGACCGACTTGACGCAGGCTATTGGTCTTTTGCGAAGCGTCGGTCAACAACACGAGAAATCGACTTTGGTTGCTGGCAATGGCCGCGAGGGGCGCCTCGACCGCCAGCCGTTCCACCGCTGCGCTCAGTCGAAGCCGCGCGTCAGATCCGTCAGTCAGATTTTCGATGACCCCCCGCATTGACGTAATCGAGCCGGCCAGGGAGTTTGACAACGCCCCCATGTCGAGGGCGGCCACCGAGGCTTGTGCCGTTTCGATAGACTCGTGAATTCGAGCGCTCCGCGCGGCGAGAGCCTCACCGCCGGACTCGCCGGTCAACCAGCGGGCCACTGCGTCAAAGCTGTCCGGGGCGACGCGAGCGCTACCGCCGGCGAGCATCGACGAGATGAAGTTGCCCAGGGAGCTGCTGAGCTCAATGTTGTCCGCACTGGCCACCAAAGAGCGAAGCTCGTCGAGCGCTCGGGCGATCAGCGGTTCCAGCTGCATCGGATCGAGCCGGTCGATCAAACCCTTGGCCTGCTCGGCCAGGTCGTCGAGGGTCGGTACCCAACGGTCCAGGGACACTGCCGACTTGATCGTCTCGCGGGCTTCGGTCACCCGCTCCTCAAGGGGTTGAATAAATTGAACCGGCGAGTACTCGTCAATCACCCCGATGATTTGATCGAACGCATCATTGACCGGCGCCAATTGGGCCGACAGATCGAATTCACCCAAAGCGCCCTTGACCCGCTCGATGGCATCGCGAACCGGCTGCAAGTTGATCTCCGGTAGCAAGCTGAGAATTTGATCGCGGATTTTGTCAAATTCGACGTTGATCGCCGCGACATGCTGTCGGGGATCTGCACCCTCGACCAACTTCACCAAATCGTCATATTTTTCCTGCAGATCGGAAAGGCCGTCCTCAATCGGCCCCCGCAAGTTGAACTGGCCGTCTTTGATCTGAAACCAGCCGGTGACCTCCTCTTTAACCCCGGGCACATCGATCGCCCGAATCGGCGCACACGCCGCATCCAACTCGGACTTGATCTCATCGGGTAGCAAGCTGAGCGGCAGGGCCTCGATCACATCGGCGGTGGTGTCGATGACGTCGTTGGCCGTATCGAAATAGGGTTTCATCTCGGCCTTGGCCAGGATGTCGGCAAAGGAGTTGACCTGATCCGCTACCTGACCGACGACCTGATCGAGATTAAGTGACTCGACGAAGGTCGCCGCGTCATCGAAGAGGTTTTCGACCGTTGTGCGAAAGGTGGTGATCGCCGATTCCACCGTACCAAGGGCGTCGGTTACCGCCGTGGCGGCTGTTTCCAGCGCGGTTTCGATCCCGTCGAGTAGGGACTGAATGGCGGCCATCGCCTGGGACACCGGTTGCAATACGGTCTGGATGGCCGTGGCGATCTCATCGAACGGCAGCGCAGCCACCAACTGGCGAACCTGTTCCAGTGCGGTTCGCACTGCTGTGGTGACTTGGTTGATCAAGTCGGTGAACTTGTTAATCGCCTGGGTGATCGCACCGATCCCCTGTTCGATCGGTCCGGTGAGCTGAGACATATCCAGCCCCGTGATCGAGGCTGCAATATCAGCGGCTTTGTTCTCCAATCCGGTCAGCAGATCGTCGAGGCTATCGGTCGCGGCAGCTTCCAGATTCAGATTGAAAACCGGTTGAATGCGATCGATCAGCGACTGGAGGATTCGTCCGATGTCGTTGGTGTCCACATTGCGCAGCGTCGCCAGCGCTCCATCCACGTCGGACTCCAGTTGCCCCACATCGAAGTGCACCAAGGTCGCTTCACCAAAGCCCATCGATTGAACCAGCAACTGTTCCACGTCCTGGAAGTGTGTGGCACAGGCACCGATTCCCAACGCGACGCGATCGATCTCTTCGGCGGTAGCGCTATCCGCAGTGGCGGCAAATTCCACCAGCGAATCAACTTGACTCTCAAAGCGACTGCGCAG
>JANQET010000072.1 GCA_028278265.1 Myxococcota bacterium | reverse complement strand
TCGAAGCGGTGACCCGAATGCAGGCAGAGGGTGAAGATGTCGCCCTGCTCTACTTCACCGATTTGTGGCCCTTTTCAACCGAAATCAGACGGGGTTTGGCTCGCAACGCCTCCCGTGTCGCTTCGGCAGAAAAGGGCCACAAATCGGTGAAGTAGAGCAGGGCGACATCTTCACCCTCTGCCTGCATTCGGGTCACCGCTTCGATGAGCACCCCCCTGGTCGATCCCCACCCCAAGATGACGAGCCCGGCATCGGCGGAGCCGAACCGCTCGGGGGGTTGTAGCGCCTCGAGCACACTCTTTGTTTTGTTGCGGCGCTTTTCCACTATTTGTCGACGAACCCCCTGATCCTCGGTGGGGTGTCCGGTTTCGGTGTGCTCATGGCTGTCGGTGAGCACTAACTGTCGCGATTGGCCCGGATAGGCCCTTGGAGAGACACCGCTTTGGGTCTGCTGATACCGCTTGTACTCACCCATCTCGTCGAGCGTTGCCGCATCGAGCAGGGAGGTCCGACGCTCGACCTTCTCAAGGTCGAACGGATCAACGGTGTAGTAAGATTCACTCAAATGCTGCTCGGCGAGCAGGATCACCGGGACTTGCAGTGTATCGGCCAGGTTGAACGCGCGTACCGTGTCGAAAAACGCCTGTTCCGCATTGCCCGGGGCGAGCACCACCTTGGGAAACTCACCGTGCCCGGCGTAAATCGAAAAAAACAAATCCCCCTGCTCGGTTCGCGTGGGCAGGCCCGTGGCCGGACCGGGACGTTGGGTATTGACGATGACCAATGGTACCTCGGTCGAACCGAGGAGGGAAATCGTTTCGGTCATCAACGCCATGCCGCCGCCGGAGGTGGCGGTCATCGCCCGCACCCCGGCCATCGAGGCACCGAAGGCCAGATTGATCGCGGCGATTTCGTCTTCGGCCTGTTCGGTGACCACCCCGGTCTGCTCCTCATGTCCGGCGAGATAGGTGATAATCGTAGTCGACGGGGACATGGGGTAGGCGCTCATGAATTTTACATCGGCAGCAAGGGCGCCCAGGGCGATGGCGTCGTTTCCCTGAATGAACATTCGCCGACTTGTCGGCACCGGTTTCAGGGAGACGGTGCACTTGTTCGACTGATCCATCGCCAGGTCACGCCCCACTGCCGCCACCCGTTCATTCACCGCGGCGAGATCCCCCTGGGGAAAGTTTTCGCCAAACAGCTGGGCCAGAGGGCCGAGCGGATATTCGAGCAATCCCAGGACAAACCCGAGGGCCACGGTATTGGCAAAGATCGGTTTGCCCCCATGCTCCAATGCGAGCTTCCTCATCGGCAAATCCGTCATTCGGACGTGGTCAACGGAGATTTTCAGCGCGTCGCCGTCGAGAATGAGCAAGCCGTTTTCACGAAGCTGCGGGAAATCGAGCTCAACGGTCTCCCGATCGAGGGCGATCATCAGATCGGCTCCCTCTGTCATAGCTGCAATGGGTTTGTCGCTAATGCGCAACTTGAAGAAATTGTGACCGCCGCGAATGCGCGAC
>JANQET010000148.1 GCA_028278265.1 Myxococcota bacterium | reverse complement strand
CCGGCTTATCCATTGTCTCCAGCGCAGACATCACGGCATGACCCAAGTCGGCAAAGGCCAGCGCCTGTCGGGTGCTGAACTCTTTCATCGAGGCGATGTCGGCCCCGGCGACAAAGGATCGTCCCTCGCCGGTGAGCACCACTACCTGCACGTTCTCGTCGACCACCAACTGCTCGATCGCGCCGAGCAGCTCCTCCAGCACCTGGATATTCAGGGCGTTGAGCACCTCCGGTCGATTGATCGTCAGGGTGGCGATTCCGTCTTCTACCTTGTATTTGATTGTTTCGTAGCTCATTGGAACCCTCCCGTAGGTCATTCTCAGTTCTGCTGCCACAGCGGTTCCGCGGCAGCCACAGGCAACCCAAAAGGGCAATTCGAGGGGATGATTAGCACGAATGGATCAAACAGGACCTGCCCGATATCATATCCGTGAAAAAATTAACCGGTTACGCGGTGTCAGTGTCGGTATCGGTATCTGTGTCGGTATCGGTATCTGTGTCTGAATCGGCATCTGTATCTGAGTCGGTATCTGTGTCTGAGTCGGTATCTGTGTCTGAGTCGGTATCCGCGTCTCCACTGCCCCAGGTTCCGGTCGGGCCGGAGGTGGTCAGATCGAGACAGTAGCCGCCGTCCGGCTGCTGGGCTCCGGTGACCGGGTTGCGGCAGGTCATTCCCGTGTTCAATGGCATGTTGTTCTCGCCCAAATTGAAGATCTGCTCACAATCCTCCGGCGTGTACTCCCCTACTCCGGTGCCGCATCGCACCCGATCGCCGACCGGATGGCAATAGGGGGCAGCGGCTTCGGGGTAAAAATCGGTTCCGCCGGTGCTGTAGTCCTTCCAGCCGTACATCACCGTGATGAAGCAATCGTAGTCACCGTCCTGGTCGAGCATCTCCTCGCCGAAGGGGAAGGTCCCATCCGGATCAAACGCCCGCTGGCGACAGGAGAACGCCACGTTGTCGTTGGTCACGGCCGGTGCGCAGCTGCGCAGGCACAGTCCCCCACCGTTGTACGCCGAATCACACACCCCGAGGGAACCGCAACCCAACTCCGCCACTACCGCCGCTTCTGTGGCGCCCGACCCATTGGGTCGATTCGGTTCGGCGAGCACGCACCCGGTCTTGGTACAATACCCGTTGACGAACGATGGCCGGGCTTCATTGGGCCAGGGTTCGTTGTAGCAGTGCATGTTGTCGCCGCAATCGGTGGTCAGCACACAGGGATCGCCGATTTGCGCCCCGGCCTGACCCGAGTGGGTGCAGCGGCCGGTGAGCACGTTGCAAGAGCTGTTGAACACACAGCGGCCGTCGTCAGAGCAGAACTCGCCGTTGGCCGTGTTACACTGGGTATCGTTTTGGCAGAGCGCGTTGGTCGGGACGACGCAATGGTCGTCGCTCTGACAGCCGTTCAGCACACAAGTGCCGTACTTGGATTCCCAGGCATACCCTTGGGGTAGGCAGTGTTGGTAGCTCGCCTGACACCCCCCGTTGTCCGTGGCTGAAGGCACGCATTTTTCCACGCAAATGTGCAGCCCCGCAGCATCATCCGCGGTGTCCATCGTAAGCGCCGAAATGTCCATGCAGGTCTTGCCTTTGGCCGCTGCGGGCACGGCCGGACCGCAGCCGTCCCAGGGATTGTCGGCCGAGGCCGGCTCGCAGACAATCGTACAGAAACCGCCGGGAGCACCGGCCCATTTGAAACACCGGGCATCGGCAATGCCGTTGGAAATCTCCACACACGGGTCGGGCACATCAGCGGATATCGCCGGTTGGCAGGGGGCACCAACCCAAGAAAAATCCCCAGACGGCTCCGTATCGCTATCATCCTGCCCTGAATCCGAGGGGTCCGGCGCCCCGGAGTCCTCCTCTCCGGTGCCGATTTTGCACCCGGCAATGGTCACAGTGATCACGGCCCACCACAAAAGCTCTGCTCTACCCATTCTTTCCAATCTCCATTTTTTCCATTCAGCTGGTGGCGAGAAAGTCTCTTCTATCTATTACGTAATAATATTCGCCTGTTATTCAATCTTGCACGGATTTTTGTGCAAAAGTCAATTGGTCCAATGGTTTCACAGATAATTTGCCCTGCAGTAGATCCACCATGGGACATGGCCGTCTACACCTGACAGCTGCCCCATCCATTTATGGGCACACTCAAAGGAGACGGACATGGCTTTTACAACGCACCTCAACTCAGCCCTTCTCGTCGCGGCATTGCTGACCGGGTTAAGCACCGCGGCAAGTGCGCGCCGGCACCTCAGCGCTTCGGCCAACTCAGGCCGCTACAGCGTCCAGCTCGAATCGTACGGTCGGACGCTACCGACCTACTCCCTGGGCGGCGCCACCTACGTCGAAGGTCGCTACGGGGAGCACTATGCGGTGCGGGTGTTCAACCACACGAATCGCCGTATCGAAGCAGTGGTCACTGTGGACGGCCGGGATGTGGTCAGTGGGCGGAGGGGCAACTATCGCAGCGAACGGGGATATGTCATCCCCCCTTATGGATCGGTGCGCATCGAGGGGTTTCGCCAATCCCTGGCCCAGGTCGCCGCGTTCCGCTTTACCGAGGTGCACAACTCGTACGCTGCGCGGATGGGTGATGCGAGGAACGTGGGCGTGATCGGCGTGGCCGTTTTCGAAGAACGCGTTCCCTGGTATCGGCGACCCAGGCCCAGACCGATCACCAAGAGCCGTCGCACCCCCCGTGGGCTGGGAACCGGTGCCGAGTCCAAATCCTCTGCCGGTGCGCCCTCTGCCGGTGCCCCTCCTGCCGAAGCCGATGCATCGGATTGTCTGGGCTGCTACCGCCAACCCAGGCGGCGGTCGACCCGACAGGGATTGGGTACCGGATATGGGAGGGACACCTACTCCCCGGCGTCGGAAACCCGCTTTGTCCGCCGAACACCCAACCGACCCAACGGTCGGATGGCGGTCTACTACGACGATCGCCAGGGGTTGATCAATCGCGGCGTGATCGTCGTTCCGCCGCCCTATCCGTATGAACCGGCCCCCCACCCGGACCCGTTCCCCCAGAATAGGGATCCCCGTTTCGCGCC
>JANQET010000070.1 GCA_028278265.1 Myxococcota bacterium | reverse complement strand
CTGGCCATCGCCCCCTTCGATGTGGTGGCCATCGCCGCCGCTGCCGAATTGGCCCGGCTGGGAGAGGAAACGGGGCGCCGTCGGCTGGCCGCCGCACTGACCGGTGACCGCGCCACCTGGCGGGCAACGGCCCTGCTCAAGCTCGAACGGGCCCAGTTTGTCGAGCGCCAGGCGATCTGTCTCAACGCCCTGGCCGACAAATCCCCCAAGGTGGTGCTGATCGCCGCCTCGCTGCTCCTCTCCCATCCCTCGAAACACGAACCGGTGGGCCGGGCCCTCAGGCGATTGGTCGAGCAGAAATCGCGCCGCGCAGAAGAGGCACGGGACATGCTCGCCGTGTTGGGGGATTCCGCTGCGATCGAACAAGTCACCACCGCTTTGAACAGCCGCAACGGCGCCGAAATTGTTCAAATCCTACGCCGGGTGACCCGCGCCGATGGACTGCGGGATGCGTTCATCTCCCTGATCGGCCACAACCGCGCCGCCGTGCGCATCGCTGCCGCCAAGGCCCTGCTCAAGACACCGCCAAAAAGCTGAAACCTACTTTCGTGCATCCCCGGCCCAACCTTGTTATTAAGCGGGGAGGTGACCCGTGCTTTCGAACCCTTGGACAAGGAGCGTGAACCATGAGCCATGCACCCGGTACCAAATCCCTCGGTTTCGACGAACCGCTCATTTTCGAGCGCAGCCGCGAGGGCACGGTCGGTGCCAATATCCCAGAACCGTCCGTGCGGGAGGTAGATCCTAAAACGATCCTCCCTCAAAACCTCGTTCGGGCAGAGCCCCCGGATTTCCCCCAGGTGAGCGAGCCCGAGGTCTTTCGCCACTTCGTCCGCCTGTCCACCTGGAATTTCAGCGTGGATCACGGCTTCTATCCCCTGGGGTCGTGCACGATGAAGTACAACCCCAAAGTCAACGAATGGGCGGCGCGTCTGCCCGGTTTCTCCGAGCTCCACCCCTACACCCCCGACCGGTTGGCCCAAGGGGCGATTCAGCTGCTCTTCGAACTGGAGCAGATGCTCGCCGAGATTTCGGGGATGGAGGCCATTTCACTCCAGCCCGCGGCGGGCGCACAAGGGGAGCTGACCGCGCTCAAGGTGATCCGGCGCTATCTCCAAGATCAGGGCAACCCCCGCGCCAAGGTGCTCATTCCCGACACGGCGCACGGCACCAATCCGGCCACATGCTCGCTCAATGGGTATGCCATCGTGCCGATCCCGATCAACGAAAGCGGTGTGCTCGATCCCCGGGACGTGGCCGCCGCGATGACCGACGACGTGGCTGCGCTGATGTTGACCAACCCCAACACCCTGGGCCTGTTCGAAACCCACATCGCCGAAGTGGCCGAAATCGTCCACGCCAAGGGAGGGTTCATCTTCGGTGACGGCGCCAACCTCAACGCGATCATGGGCAAGGCCCGACCGGTCGACTTCGGCGTCGATGCGATGCAGTTCAACATCCACAAGACCTTTTCCACCCCGCATGGGGGCGGAGGGCCGGGCAGCGGACCGATCGGCGTGAGCGGTGTGCTGGCGCCCTACTTGCCCATCCCCCGTCCGGTGAAACGACCTGACGGGGAGTATGCCCTCTCGTTCGACTTTCCCCAATCCATCGGACGGATGCGCTCGTTTTTCGGCAATTTTTCTACCCTCGTGCGGGCTTACACCTATCTGCGGGAGCTCGGTGCCGCGGGGATCACCCGAATCGCCGAAATCGCCGTGCTCAATGCCAACTACCTGCTCGCCCTGCTCGAGGACCGCTTCCCCGTGCCCTATGGGGACGGTCGCTGCATGCACGAATGCGTCGCCTCGGACAAGCAGTTGCGCAAGCAGACCGGAGTGAGCACCCTCGACGTGGCCAAACGGCTCATCGATCAGGGATTCCACCCCCCCACAATTTACTTTCCGCTGGTGGTCGAAGGGGCGTTGATGTGCGAGCCCACCGAAACAGAATCCCGCGAAACAATTGAGGAATTTGCCACAGCGATGATCTCCCTGGCCGAAGAGGCGGCCCGCGACACAGCGGCGTTCAAGGAGGCACCCCAGCGCACCCGCCTGGGCCGGCTCGATGAAACCAGGGCAGCTCGCAAACCGATCCTCACCGCAGCTGCCGCATCAAACCGCGACGGTTGATCATCCCGTCCAAAATGGTTAACTAGACATCGACCTTGACGACCGAGGAGAGGCCGATGCCCTTGTACGAATATCAATGTTCCAAATGTGAAAACCGTTTCGAAGCGCTGGTGATGAACGCCGAAGACGAGGCCGAGGTCGAATGCGACGCCTGTCAATCGACCAAAGTCTTTCGCGTGGTCGCGCCCTTTGCCGTCTGCGGATTGTCCGCAAGTGGTGAGACCCACGCGGGTTGCGGCGGTGCTGCGCCGGGTCCGGGCAAGGGCCGATTTTCGTGAGGGTGAGGTGAAGACCGCAGTTGCGGTCGGATGCTTACTCTTTACCTCCATGAAATGGCAATACCCGATGAAACACCTTTATAGTTTAGTGGTTGCGTTCAGCGCGATAGTCGGCTCCCAAGCGGCCGTGGCCCAGGCCGGTGAACCGGGGGACACATTGGCGATTCACGTGCTGACGATGGGCCCCGGAGATGATTTGTTCTCCAAGTTCGGTCACATTTCGTTGATGGTCGAAGACACCGCAAAGCGGACAAATACGGTCTACAACTACGGCACCTTCGATTTCAACGATCCCAATTTGAAGTTCAAGTACGCCAAGGGATTCCTCACCTTCTGGCTCTCCACCTCCACCTTTCGGCGCACCGTGCGCCGCTACGAGGCGTACAACCGAACGCTGGTGGTTCAGACGCTCAACCTGACCCCGGCGCAACGGCTGTCCATCGCCGAAAAGCTGCGGCAAAACGCCCGACCGGAGAACCGGGAGTACGACTATCGCCACTATCTCGACAACTGTTGCACCCGCATCCGGGATCTCCTCGACGAAGAGACCGATGGTGCTCTCTCTCGGGGACGGCAGGATGAGCCGACCGATCGCACCTTTAGGGATTGGACCCGACGGGCGCTCACCGGGGAGTATATCCTCCCGACGATGATTCTCTTTTCCCTCGGTCCGGCAGTCGATCGGCCGATCACCCGCTGGGACGAACAGTTTCTCCCCGAGGTGGTGAACGAGGACTTGGATCAAACCCGCATCGGCGCTCAACAGCAACCATTGGTGGCGGACAAGAAACAGGTCGTCACCCGACGCGAACCGCCCCCCGGCCAGAGCTCGATACCTCCGGTCGACCTGGCAGTGGCCTACATTTTGTTCGGTTCGCTGATCGTGGGGTTCGGCGGGGGAATCGCACTGGGGAGAAGAGCCCTCGGTGCCAGGCTGACCGGCTGGGGGATGACCGTCTTCGGCCTGGTGGCCGGTTTGGGCGGCCTGATTCTCACCCTGTTCTGGACCGCCACGGCCCACACCGACACCTATTTCAACGAAAACCTGCTCATCACCCCGATCACCCACCTGTGGTTGATCGGTCCGGGGCTGAAGCTGGTCTTCACCGCTCACCTCTCCGACCGAACGCGCCGATTTCTGCGCGTTTATCTGTTCGCCGCCCTGGGGCTCATCCTGATCGACGTCCTGTTGAAAATCGGTCCGTTCATCCAGGACAACTGGGAATTCATCGGCTTTAGCGCCGCGTGCACCGTCGCCGCAATCGGCGCCCTGATGCGCAACCATTTGATCCCGCTGCCGTTCAAATACGCCGCCTGATCAGTTCATCAGGTCAGCAGAGAGAGCAGATCGTCCTTGGTCAAGGCCAGGGCCTGATCGGCCCCGAGGAGGGCTTGATCCGCCAGCTGGCGCTTGTGCTGTTGCAGCTCGAGAATGCGCTCTTCGACGGTCCCTCGGGCCACCAGCCGATAGACCATCACCGGTTTGTCCTGGCCGATGCGATGGGTCCGATCGGCGGCCTGATCTTCGACCGCCGGGTTCCACCAGGGATCCATCAAAAAGACGTGATCCGCTTGGGTCAGATTGAGTCCGGTACCGCCGGCCTTCAACGAAATGAGCATCACCGGAGGTCCGGCGGAATCTTGAAATTGTTCGACCACCCGTTGGCGATTGACCGTTGCCCCGTCCAGCCGGCAAAACGGCAGCTCCGCCTGGGCCAGGAGGGGCTCGATTCGATCGAGAAACGAAGTCCATTGGGAGAAGACCAACGCTTTGTGCCCTCCGCCCACGGTGAGGTCCAACCGGTTGAGCAGGCGATCCACTTTTGACGAGCTCGGCGCGGTCTGACCGGGGAGCAGCCCCTGGTGGCAGGCGGCCTGCCGCAACCGCAACAAGGACTCCAGAGCAGCGAGCACCCCCTTGCCCGCCTTGAGCTGGGCCACCACCTCCTTGTTCGTCGCCGCCCGCACGGCGTCGTACATCTGTCGCTCCTGCTCGTCGAGCTCGCAATAGAGCACCTGCTCGGTTCGGGGGGGCAGCTCGGGGGCGACTTCCTGCTTGAGCCGGCGCAGAACAAAAGGACGAATTCGCTGCCTCAGCGCGTTCGCGGCGTCCCGATCCCCGCGCCCGATGGGTTCGGCAAAGCGGCGCTGAAACCGCGTCAAACTGCCCAGCAATCCCCGATTGCAGAAATGGAAGATACTCCACAGCTCGTCGAGCCGATTTTCAACCGGCGTACCGGTCAGAGCGAGGTGCACTTTGCCGGTGAGGCCGTGTGCCGCCCGGGCCACTTGACTGGCGGGATTTTTGATGTTCTGGGCCTCGTCCAGCACCACCACATCCCACTGCCGGCGCTGCAACTGCTCCGCGTCGATACGCAACAGGGCATAGCTGGTCAGCACCACATCCGCGTCAGGATCCAGTTGCCGGGACGCCCCGTGGTACAGACACACCTCGAGCGACGGCCGAAAGCGGGCTATTTCGCTGACCCAGTTGTGCAGCACACTGGTGGGACAGACCACCAACGAACGGCCCTCGAGCGCTCCGAGCGCTTCGACGGTCTTGCCCAACCCCATGTCGTCGGCCAGCACCGCGCCGAGCTCCAACTGTCGCAAGAAGACGAGCCAGTTCACAGCCGTTTGCTGGTACGGCCGCAGGGGCAGGGTCAAATCAGCGGGCAGCGGCGCCCGGGGAATGGACTTGAAGTCCTCGAGCAAAGGGGCGAAGCGGGATCGATCCACTTGGAACGGCAGGGACAACTCATCGGCCAGGGTTTGCAGCAACGGCAGCGCGCAGCGGGGCACGCGTCCCTCTTCCCGGCTCACGTCGAGCAGATCGGCCACCAAATGTCCGTGCCGCTCCAGCCATTCGAGGGGCACTCGCGCAAAGCCGCCCCCGTCGAGGGGAACCACGCCAAGCCCCTCCTGCCACGCCGACAACACGCTCTGCGCGCCGGCCTCTCGACCTGCTGTGGCGTCCTCCTGATCCGGTTCCCCGCTCTGTTCGAGCACAAACCTGACGATCAGTTGGTCGTCCACCAGACTCAATTGCGGGGCCAACAGCTGATCAGCCACCGCATCCCCCACGGCCCTACCACCGGTTTGTGCATCGAATTGGCGGGCGCATTCGATGAAGGCAGCTGCCTCCTTTCCCCGATACTCGACCCGCCGGCCGACCGCCAGATTGAGCTCGTCCCGCAATCGGTGCACCAGTCTTTGCTCGATGGCTCGGTCCCGTTGCGGAATCGCGCCTCGGAGAAAGACCATGGCGTCGTTGTCAATCCGCACGCACGGGGGATCCCCGTACACCAGCAGGGGGAGCACCGTCAGAAAGATCCCCTCCTGGGTCATCTCCAGGGTCAGCCGGGGAGTGAGGGCTCGGTCCACCCGGGGTAGCCGGGTGGTCTTTACGTCGATCGGACAGTCCGCTTCGAGCGACGGCACAATGCGCGCGACCAGCTCGGCCAGCTTGGATCGTTCGTACATCGCAGTGCGCGGCAACCGCTCCAGACCGGATCCGCAGAGATCAGGTCGGCCGATGCTGCAGAGCAGCCCACCGGTGATGGCAACACCCGGTGCAACCACTTCGTCGATATCGGGAGCTGCCTCGATGACCAGCGCCACCCCGTCCGTTCCGTGATCACACAGGGTCACTCGAGGGAAGAGGGGTTGAGCGGCCAGACGAATCGGCTGACCGTCCAAGAACAGATCATCCCGATCCGCGAGGGCGGCGAACATCCGCGGAATGATCTCCGGCGCGAGGGGGCGATCGAACCGAACACTGCGCCCGATGAGGCGATCCACCTCCAACTCCACCGGGGTGGGCTGGTAACCGTGGACCAATCGATGTTGGGTCACCCCTTCCATCAGCGGCCGACGGACGGTCTCCTCTTGGCCCCCAGGCGGGACGAAGACGCGGCTTAGGGCCAGCCCCTCTTTGCGCCGTTCGAACCGATAGATCAACTTGGTTCGTTCCACCGTGCTTCGGGGCAGTCCGGTTCCCTCTTTTTGCGCCTGGTTCCAGGCGATGGCCGCGGCGGCCACGTGGGCGCAGTGATCTCCGGCCCCGGGGCAGTCACACTCCCAATCTTCGTCGAGGGGGTACAATACGACGGTCCATGCCACCGCTTGACCGGGAACGTGGATTTGGAACTCCAGCTCCTCTTCGCCGGCCTTGATGCCGTCGACAATACCCAGCCGGGCCAGCTTGGCCCCCTGGGACCACACCCCGGCCGGACAGGCGCTGCGAATCGCATCGACTAAGCTGGCGGATGGGGTGGTCACTGTCGAAGTGGGTCGAGCGCAGTGCGGCGGTGCCGCTGATCGGCGCTAGTACCGATAGTGGTCGGGTTTGTAGGGACCGTTCTTGCTCACGCCGATGTAATCGGCCTGCTCGTCGGACAGCTCGGTCAGCTTGACGCCCAGCTTTTCCAGGTGCAGCCGAGCCACCTCTTCGTCGAGTTCCTTGGGCAGCATGTAGACGCCGACCTCGGGTTTCTCCTTGGCCAGGGCTATCTGGGCCAAACACTGATTGGTAAAGGAATTGGACATCACAAAACTGGGATGACCGGTGGCGCACCCCAAATTGACCAGACGCCCCTCGGCGAGGACGATGATTTCGTGTCCGTCCTTGTAGCGCCACTTGGCCACCTGGGGCTTGACGTCTGTCATCTCGACGCCGGGCCACACTTCGAGACCGGCCATGTCGATTTCGTTATCGAAGTGCCCGATGTTGCAGACGATGGCTTGGTCTTTCATCCGCGACATGTGGTCAGCAGTGATCACGTGAAAATTGCCGGTGGCGGTGACGTAGATGTCGGCTTCGGCCAGCGCGTTTTCGACGGTGGTCACTTCAAACCCGGCCATCGCCGCCTGGAGCGCACAGATCGGATCGATTTCGGTGACCATCACCCGGGCGCCGAATCCCCGCATCGACTCAGCGCAGCCCTTGCCCACGTCGCCGTAGCCGCAGACCAGCACGACCTTGCCGGCGACCATCACGTCGGTGGCCCGCTTGATCCCGTCGGCCAAGGATTCTCGGCAGCCGTAGAGGTTGTCGAACTTGGACTTGGTGACCGAGTCGTTGACGTTGTACGCCGGAAAGAGCAACCCGCCCCGCTCCAACATCTGGTACAGACGATGCACACCGGTGGTGGTCTCTTCGGACACGCCGATGATATCGGGCACCATCGCCGTCCACCGATTGGGCTCTCGTTCGAGGAGCTGGCGCACCAGCTTTTCGATGACGATCTCCTCTTTCACGGAAGTGGTGATGTCCGGCACCGTTTCACCGCGGGCGACCAATTGCTCGAGCTCGTAGCCCTTGTGAATCAACAGGGTCGCGTCCCCACCGTCATCGACGATTAGATTGGGTCCCTTGTTGCCGGGAAAGGTCAGCGCCTGATTGGTGCACCACCAATACTCCTCCAGGGTTTCGCCCTTCCAGGCGAACACCGGCACACCGGCGGCGGCGATCGCTGCGGCAGCGTGATCCTGGGTGGAAAAGATATTGCAACTGGCCCATCGCACCGAGGCGCCCAAGTCGACCAGGGTTTCAATCAATACGGCGGTTTGAATCGTCATGTGCAACGAGCCGGAGACTCGCAGTCCCTTCAACGGCTTGTCCGAACCGTATTTTTCACGGACTGCCATGAGTCCGGGCATCTCCTTTTCGGCGATTTCGATCTCCCGTCGCCCAAAATCGGCGAGCTTCATATCCGCGACCCGATAGTCCTTAAATTCCGTTTTTGTTGTAGCTTCCATCATCTAACCCTTTTTGATTTTTGTTGCGAAAATCCGATCGAAATGCATTATACCTCTACACTTTTTAGGACACCACCTTTATAACGACGCCGAACAAATAACAAGCAACAGCCTCCCGTGGGGACGGAGCTATGGCAAATGGGGAATGTATTGACGAATTAAAACGTTTCTCTGAAGTACATTTAACCCACAGGAACCAATCAGGATGAAAATCATTTCGCTCGACGCACTCCAGCAAGACAGCACCCGCTATGCCGAAATCAAATCTGTTCTCCAAGAGGAGGGGTTGATCAGCTTTCCCTCCATCTCCGGATACAAACTGGGTGCGGCGCTCCATTCCCCTGCGGCGATTACCAGTGTGCTGCAGGCCAAACGACGGATCAAGAACGCCCCGGCGCTGGTCTTTGTGCCGGACGAAAAGTGGGCCGCAAAGCTGGCCACAACGGTTTCCGACCAAGCGAAATCGCTGATGAAGGCGTTTTGGCCCGGCCCGATGACCCTGCTGTTCCAGCCCAGTGACGAGCTACATCCCAAGGTGCGCAAACCGTTGACCAAGGCCAAGGGATGGCTGGGTATTCGCTTACCCGATGACGAAATCCCCTTGGCTGTGGTGCGGGCATTCGGCGAACCCCTGCTGGTCTCATCGGCCAATCTGGCGAACAAACACGGCGCCCGCTCGCTGGCCCAGGTGAAGAAGAATTTCGGCCGTACCTTGGACCTGCTGATCGACGCCGGCGATCTCACCGAAGGGCCCAAGTCCACGCTCGTGGATGCCACCTGCAGCCAAGCGACCGTCGTTCGCGCCGGAGCGATCTCCGAAGAGGAGATTCACCGCGCACTCGAGGGATAATTCCACTTCACCGCATTGCGGATAATGCTACAGTAAATTAGATCGTTTTCAGCTGTTTGCCGTCAGTACCGAGACCAAGGCCGATTGTTCCGATTCGGTCGGGCGCTTGGCCCCAAAAACGCGCATACCGCCGCATTCGAGGAGCACACCGCAATGAGTTTTAACAATCGAATTTGTCTGTTGGGAATCCCCTTCTTGGTCGCTGCGGCGTGTGGATCGCCGATCAAAGTGGACAGCCGCACTGCCAAACGCATTGCCGGCGACTGCCCGGAGCAACCCGCCACAGCGGCGATTGCTCAACCCGAGGCGCCACCCCACCGATTCACCCCCCGCTCCCCTTCACCGAAACAGCGTTCATCGACGCCCCCCAAGGCCGACATCGCCAGTCTGCCGCCGCTCCGGATGAACCTCGGTCAATGCTTCGACCACCTGCGGGAGCGACCGGCCCAAATCGCCGCCCCGAGGCCCTCCTCCGGCTCGGGTGCCGGAGGCCCGGGTGCTTCCCGCAGCCGCCGCCAGCCGTCGCGCAAGCCAAAAAAAGCACGCAAAAGATCGAGTCGGCCGCCGATCCCGTTTCTCGCCGACAGCGTCGATGATGCCCTCAGTGCGGTGAGCGGCGCTCCGGCCCCCTCGACACCGCCACCGGCGGCCGAGCCGGTTAAAAAAGAGGCGGAGATGGAGGCGCCCTCTTCGGCGCCGGAACCTGCTGGGGAGATGGCGATTGCCGGGGAGATGGCGATTGATGGGGAGATGGACGATATGGACGGGATGGACCGGATGGACGTTTCGGATCCTTGTCCTCCGGCGGTCGTTGCAACGGAAGGGGAGGACATCTGGGCTCGGTACGAGGATTGGGGATCCAAGACCTATTTGTCCAATGACGACACGATGAGTTTGTCCTCTGCGCAACGGGTGATTTACGCGATCGATCGATTTCGCCCTCTTCCCCTCGAGCACATTCGCCCCCATGAATTGCTCAACTACTTCTCCTTTGAGACGGCCGGGGTGGCGGCGAACAGCGATTTTTCCCTGCTCGCCGACATCGCACCGGATCCGTCCGAGGAGGGCATCTACACCCTGGCCATGGCGATCAAGGGGCGGCCGGTGGACAAGATCTCCCGCCGCAATACGGCGCTCACTTTTGTCATCGATCGATCCGGTTCAATGGATGAAGAGGGGCGAATGAACTACCTCAAATTGGGCTTGCGCCGCATGGTCGACGAGCTCAAACACGGCGACCTGGTTCATCTCGTGCTGTTCGATCATCAGGTCTGTGTGCCGGTGGAAAATTTCGTCGTCGGGCGCGACCCCAGCCAAAAGTTGATCGCCGCGATCGACGCCTTGGAACCCCGCGGCTCGACCGACCTCCACCTGGGACTCACCCGCGGCTATGAAATCGCCGATCGGGCTTACCAACCCGAGTATTCCAACCGGGTGATCATGATCACCGACGCCCTGGCCAACACCGGTGTCACCGATACCCAACTGATCTCCACCGTCTCCAAGTACTACGACACGCGCCGCATCCGACTCTCCGGCGTGGGGGTGGGACGGGAGTTCAACGACGCGCTGCTCGATCGGCTCACCGAAAGGGGCAAGGGGGCGTATGTCTTCTTAGGCTCCAACGCAGAGGTGGATGCGGTGTTCGGCCCGCGCTTTATCTCCCTCATCGAGACCACGGCCCTCGACGTGCACTTTCGACTGCACCTCCCCCCGTCCCTGCGCATGAACGTGTTTTACGGGGAAGAGAGCTCGACCGTGAAAGAGGATGTGCAGGCGATCCACTATTTCGCCAACACCTCCCAGCTGTTTCTCTCCGATTTGATGGCCCGGGGCGGGACGTTGCGACCCCAGGACGACATCATGCTGACGGTGGAGTACAAGGATCCGGAAACCGGCAGCGATCTCGTCGAGGAGTACGCCTTCAATCTGGGGGCGATCGGCAACGCGGCCTACAATGTGAAAAAGGGTCGCCTCATCATGGCCTGGATCGATTTGTTGGCGGAGATGGCCCGGCGACCCGTTCCGCCGGCCTATCGCAGCAGCGCCGGGTCGTGGCAGGACGTCGACGGGTGGCAGGTCTGCGAACAGGGAAAAGCCACACTGCAAAACTTGGCCGAGGGCTTGAGCGGTGACCCGGAATCGCGACGCGTCCTCGATCTCTGGGACAAATTCTGCATGCGCTACGAAACACCGCGACAACCCCTGCGACGACAACCGGTCGCCCCGGCGGACTCCTGGCCTGGCGCCCAAGCCGAGACCGACCGTTAGGACTCGCGATCAGCTCTTTTTGCACCGCTAATTTGATCCAGTAATTTGACACCGCCGTATCCCTGAAGGTTACAATAACGACCGGATCGAAATGTCAGATTGAAAGTTGTAATTGAAGTTACCTTTAACGCGCTCTCAAAGGTCAAGCTGGTAGTTGGACGAGATGACTGAAGCTGCACTGCACTACGCCCAGTCAACGGTTTTGATAGCAGACCCGGAATCGAATTCTCGGCGCTCCCTCAACCGAATGCTGCTCGCCAGGGGGTACCAGACCCGCGAAGCGGTGACCGGCGATCAGGCTCTCAATTTACTGTTTAGCGAGCCGGTCGACGCGGTGATTTGTGATGTGGCGATTCCCGGAACCAGCGGGATCGAAGTGTGTCGCCAAATCCGCGAAGTGTCCCAAATTGCCCGCTTACCCGTCGTGCTCACCGCCGGGGTCGACGATCGCAAGTCGCGCATCGAGAGCAAAAAGAACGGTTGCGACGAGTACCTGATCAAGCCGATCGACCAGACTGAGCTTCTCATCCGCCTGGAATATCTTATTCTCCACTACGAAGAAGATCGCCGTCTGCTGAAGAGCAGCGCCTCGCTCAAACACACCGTCGATGAACAGAGCGAGTTGCTGGGCAAGGCGATGGCCGAAATCGGCAAGGCCCGGCGAACCCTGCGCCAGTTCAACGAAGAGATCGTATTTCGCCTCTCCCGGGCCGTCGAATTTCGCGACGATGAGACCGGCAATCACGTCCAGCGGATGAGCCGATTCTGCGGGTTAATCGCGTCCAGTTTGGGCATGGTCACCGAGATGACAGACGCGATCCGTATCGCCAGCGCCCTTCACGATGTGGGTAAAATCGCCATCCCCGATGGGGTGCTGCACAAACCGGACAAGCTGACCCGCGCGGAGATGTCCGTGATGCGGCGTCACGCGGATATCGGTCACCGGCTGCTGACCGGATCGGACTCCCACCTGCTCGAGCTGGCGGCCACTATTGCCCTGACCCATCACGAGCGGTTCGACGGAGAAGGATATCCGCGCCGGCTCTCGGGAAAGTCGATCCCCATCGAAGGTCGTATCGGCGCTGTGGCCGACGTGTTCGACGCCCTGACCAGTGTGCGCAGTTACAAGTCCGCTTTCTCGCTGGACACCGCACTGGCGGTGCTCGAACAGGAAAAGGGCAAGCACTTCGATCCCCAGGTGGTCGACGCATTCGTCGGTCAGATGGAGGGGATCAAGAACATCATGCTCGTCCATGCGGATCGCTGAGCCGCGCGGCCGGTCACAAAGTGGTCATTTAGGAATGGGGACGAATCAGGCGACAACGCCCGGGTCGGTCGCATGGGGATGGGCGGAGACCCGATTTTTGCCCGAGGATTTGCTGCAGTACATCAGTCCGTCGGCCCGCCCGATGAGATCTTCGATCGTGTCCCCCTCTCGGGCGAGCGCAGCGCCGATGGAGACGGTCACCGCCACCTCTTCACCGCGCACCTTGACCGAGGTCTGCTCCACCAGGAGCCGGGCCCGCTCGGCGATGGCCCTGAGCTGCTCCTCACTGACCTTGACCACGATCGCCACGAACTCGTCCCCGCCCCAACGGCCGAGAAAATCGAACGGTCGCAGGCTGTTCTGTACGGTCCGGGAGAGCAGGCGCAGCACCTGGTCTCCGCCCGGATGGCCATAGGTGTCATTGATCTCTTTGAAGTTATCGACGTCGATAAACAAAATGCCAAACGGGTGGATGTAGCGGGAGAGCTCGTCGAACTGGCGCTGCAGACTGGTTTCGGTGTAGCGCCGATTGGCCAGACGGGTCAGGGGATCGAGTAGGGCGAGCTCCTGCAGTTGAATCATTTTCTGCCGGATCGCCACTTGGGCCGGATGCTCCTTGAATATCTCCACCGCGCCGACGATTTGCCCGTCGGCATTCTTGATCGGTTTGGTGCTCACCGCGACGAGCACCCGATGGCCGTCCTTGTGCCGCACGAACAGCTCCGCGTCGTGGCTGCTCCCGTCCCGAATGGTCTGCGACAAGGGACAGTTCAGATCACACAGGCTCTTGACCTCTTGATCGACATGGACCAGCACGTTTTCGGAGCAGCTCGATCCGAGCACCTGCTCGGCCGCATATCCGGTCAATCGCTCGGCGCCCTTATTCCAATATATGATCTTTTTCTGGCGATCGACGAAGTAGACGGCGTCATAGAGGTTGTCCACCACATCCTTGTAAAAGGCGAGTTCAGGGTGGTCCTCGAGTAACGCCCCACTTTTCGATTCGTATGGTTCCGTTGGATTCGACATGGCTAATCCTTGGGCTCGGGTTCCTGGCCGATCAATTTGTCCTCCCTAAAAGCACCCCAAATCGACCGCCATCCCCCGGCGATGTTTTTCACGTTGGAAAAACCGTTTTTCCTGAGCATCTGTTCTGCGAAATAGCCCCGCTGGCCAATGCGACAATAGATATAAATAGGTAAATCGGAATCCAGGTCAGAAAGTTTAGCGCGCAATTCATCGATCGGAATCAATTCAGATCCATCGATGTAGAGCGTTTTTCTCTCAGCGCGGGTTCGCACGTCCAAAATCAACGGCGCGGTTTCTTCACCGGGCGCGTCGGCGAAGACCTCGCGCCAGGTCACCGTCTCACTGATTCCCTCGAGCTGATTCTGAGCGACCATCGCCGCCATGTTGACCGGATCCTTGGCCGCGCCGAAGGGGGGAGCGTAGGCCAGCTCCAAATCGGAAATCTCGCCGACGGTCAGACCACCGATAATCGCCGTCGCCAGCACGTCAATGCGCTTGTCGACCCCGTCCCGTCCGACCGCTTGGGCACCGAGCAATCGCCCATTGTCCTGCTCGACAATCAACTTGATCATCACGTCCTGCGCGCCGGGAAAATACCCTGCGTGGGACTTGCCGGTAATGACAGTGGTGATGAACGCCAGGCCGGCCTCCCGGGCCTCGGTCTCACCCAGTCCGGTGCGGGCAGCGGCGAGCCGACCCACGCGGACGATGGCCGTGCCGATCACGCCGGGAAATCGATCATCTCCGCCGGTGGCATTGATCGCGGCGACCCGTCCCTGGCGATTGGCCGGTCCGGCCAAGGGCAACCAGGTCGGTTTCCCGGTCACCCGATGAACGGTTTGTACCGCATCACCCACGGCGAAGATATGACCATCGGAGGTCTGCATGCGGTCATCGGTGACGATGCATCCCCGCTCGGTGCAACGCAGGCCGCACTCTCTGGCCAACTGAGAGCGGGGGCGAACTCCCACCGCCAGGATCACCAGGTCCGCGTCGATCTCCTCCCCCTTTGCCGTACGCACACCGGTGATCCCCGTGTCGTCGGTCAGCACGGCGGCGACCGGATCCGAGGTGTAGACCTCGACGCCCATTTGGTCGGTGAGGGTGTACTCCACCACGTCGGCGATCTCAGCATCCCAGGCCAACAACAGCTGGCCGGCGGCCTCCACGATGGAGACCGCAATCCCCCGGTTGCGCAGGGCCTCGGCCGCCTCGATGCCGATAAAGCCGCCGCCGATCACCACGGCCGAGCGGGGGGCGTTCGCTTTGACAAAAGCGATCACCTGATCCATGTCCTCGACCGTCTTGAGGGAAAAGACCCCCGGCGCGTCAATCCCCGGGATCGGTGGAACGATCCCCTCGGCCCCGGTGGCCAGGATCAGTTTGTCATAGGATTCCTCGAACAGCCTGCTCGTCCCCAGATCGCGCACCTCCACCACCTGCCGATCCCGATCGATACGCACGGCTTCGTGCCGCGTGCGCACATCGATATTGAAACGGGTTTTGAGCCGTTCCGGCGTGGAGACGAACAGCTCCCGCCGTTTTTTGATCTCTCCGGAGACGTGGTAGGGCAACCCGCAATTGGCGTAAGACACAAACGGTCCCCGCTCGATCATCACGATTTGCGCAGTTTCATCCATCCGCCGGGCCTTGGCTGCGGCCGACGCCCCACCGGCGACCCCGCCGATGATCACTATCTTCAATGGACCGGACTTCTTCGAATTCATGCTCAGCTTCCCTCTCAACCGCTGTTCTTCACCAGCTTGCCAATTGTGTGCCAAAATTCATCGACCATCTCGCGCACCACCTGCTCGGCGCCGAGAATCTTCTCCACCCGCGAGGCGGCCAGCCCCATCTCCAATTCCCCCTCCTCCTGATCCCCCTCGAAAATGCCCTGTCGCGCCCGACCGCTGCCTCGAAGCTCGTCGAGTTCTTCGCGGGTCGCTCCCCGTTGCTCCGCGTCTATGGTCCGTTTCACATAGGGATTAACCCAGGTGCGAGTGGGCATAAAACGCCTGAGATACAACTTCACATCGGCCTCGCCGGCCCGCACGATCGCGTCCTTATACCCGGCGTTGGCCGACGACTCGGGGGTTGCCGCAAATCGGGTACCCACCTGAACGCCGGCCGCCCCCAAGGCCATGGCAGCGGCCATGCTTCGGCCGTCGACAATCCCCCCGGCGGCGATCACCGGAATCCGCACCGCATCGACCACCGAGGGCCACAGATTGATACTGGTGATCTCCTCGAATCCGTTGTGTCCCCCGGCCTCGGTCCCTTCGGCAACCACCGCATCACATCCCGCTGCCTCCACTTTTTTGGCCAGCGCCACACTGGGCACCACGTGAACGACTCGAGCCCCGGCCCGTTTGAACATCGGGGTGAATCGCTTGGGGCTCCCGGCCGAGGAAAAGATAATCTTCACCTCGTGTCGCAGGCACACCTCGGCCAGCGCCTCAGCATAGGGATTGAACACCGGTAGATTGACGCCGAACGGCCGATCGCAATTGTCCTTCATTCGGGTCAGGTGCAGGTCGAGCACTTCCGGCCGCATCGAACCGGCTCCGATCAGTCCCAACCCCCCCGCGCGGGACACCGCAGCGGCCAGTTTCCAACCGGAGACCCAGATCATTCCCGCCTGAATGATCGGTACTTGAATATTGAAAAGATCAGTGAGTGCTGTTGAGAATGGTTTCATCTGGTGCGTCCTTTGAACCGGCAATCCTCTGAACCGGCTGTTTTGGGCGACGCCGGCATCACCCCTACCGGTTTGTCATTATCGAGTCACGTTTTGTCTTTCAACCTCCAACGCAAGGTTTAGATTAAGCAAGCAACGTGCCATTTCCAACCCGTCACAATCGGCTAAAAATGACCGTTTAACAGGGCAACCGGCCAATCACGGTCAGCTTCAGCTGTCTTGATGTCTCATCTCTGAATAATCTGAAACATCGTTGCAAAACCGAAATGCCCGTGTAAATGGAAACCGGTCGGCAGCGGCGGAAGTCAAAAAAAACTC
>JANQET010000125.1 GCA_028278265.1 Myxococcota bacterium | reverse complement strand
GCTCAGCAGTGACGAGGGAAAGCGGCTGGGGGTGAACCCCAGCCCTACATCGAAAGCCGCGAAGCACAGACTAAAACAACACCCTCCGCCGGGGGAGGGCTGGGGAGGGGGCTCTCGCTTTTTGGGGGCTTTCTACTCGGAAGCCCCATTCTTCTCAGCCATCTGTACCGGTGACGCTTCGAACAGTGGGGGACCGGCGGCTTGGCCGGTTTTCGGATCGAGCTCGCCGAAGGTGAGCACTCCCGTAGGACAGCTGTACACGCACGAGGAGCAGCGCACACACTCCGGATCCGCCATCGGCTTGCCCTTGTTGGCGAAACCCATCACGTCGATGCCCTGGTGGCAGACCGTGGTGCAGACGTTGCAGGAAATGCATTTTTTCTTGTCCGCAAAGATGCGAAACCGAGTAAACCGAGCATAGATGTGCATCAGCGCGGCCAGGGGGCAGGCAAAGCGGCACCACACCCGTCCGCTGAAGTGGAAGTAGAGCCCCAAGCCCAAAATGCCGGCCCACAATAGGTCGACAAACCAGGCGTAATTGAAAATCGCCAGTGGGTACTCGAGCCAGCGCAACCCGGCCGGCCAGGCACTGAAATTGGCCTTGCCGAACAGAATCAGGTTGTAGGTGTCCTGCCCGGTCTGACCGGGGAGGATCCAGCTCGTCACTCGCAACACGAGCAACAGCAGGGCCAATCCCAAAAAGACCTGACCGAGCATATTGGCCCGGTTCCATCGGGGACCGTGAAGCATCTTGTGGCGGTGGGTGTCCCCCATGGTTTCGGCCATCGCACCGCAGGAACAGATCCAGCCACAGTAAGCCCCCTTGCCCCACTTGCGAATGATCAGCGGAATGAGCACAAAGGTCTGCAACAGGCTGATGATCAGCCACAGGGTGAGCGGCTCACCGGTGAACAGGTTGGAAAAGAACAGGGGCCAGGCCAGCACGAACCCGTAGGCCCGCCAATATTCGCGACCGTTACCGTACGAGGCACCGGGAAATAGTTCGTCCGCGAGCCAACTCGATGCCACCGACTCGTCGTGATGGTAGACGAGCCGGTCGGTCAAATTGAACGTGGCCACCCGTTTGTGTCCCGCGGCAGTGGTCATGGAAACCCGGAGCCCGGACCCATCGCCCCGAACCCAGTCCAGCTTGGCCCGCTCCCCCATCGCGGTCCAGCCGGCGAGCTGAGGCTGGGCGCTCAGGGCGTCGAGAATTCGATCGTCGTCCCGCTCAGCACCGCCGTGTCCGATCGCCAGCGCGATCTGATCAGCCCGCGCCCCCTCAACCGGAGTGACTGTGTACCGCTGACCGAACAGACCGTTGTGGCCGGCAAAGGGTAGCATCACCTCGGGCAGAATAAACAAGGGCAAACACTGAATAGCGATCAGCGTAACGGTTTCCCACTTGATGTACCGGGTTCGTTTGCGCCGTATACGCCGTATGCCGAAAACGACAATTAATACCGAATACAACAGGGTGTAATAGAAGCCGGCGCTCGACATGGAGATGCGCAGCGTGCCGAGCAGGGTCGACGGATCGCTCAGCGCTGCCCCAACCGATCCGGCGGCCCCGGCGAGACTGTTCCAGAGCAGCTTGGGATTAACCGCATCGAAAAAGGCCCAACCGTAGCTCTTTTTCCAATGGTAGACCCAAGTGCACAGGGCGAGAAACACCACGAGGCCGATGATCGCCTTGGGGCGCCACTCGCCGAGGATCGGCACCTTGGAGCGGCGAAAGAAATCGAGCGGGGGTTCCCGTCCGATCAAAGATAGAACCGCCTGATTGGGCAGGGTCACGGTGTTGCCATCGGCTTGCTCGAGGAGCACTTCCTCCTCACGGATCTCGCGCACGGTCGACCCGAGCATCAGGGTCAGCGACCCCCCTCCAGAAGGGGGGTGTTGGGCCAGGAATTCGACCTGCTCGATGTTCTCGGGCTTGGGCCGGTTGAAGGTGGGTTTGCGGTAGCTCAAAGTCACCCGAGCCCCGTTCGAGGCCAGGGCAGCGGCCGCCTCCAGTGCGCTGTCCCCGCCGCCGACCACCAGCACCTCCTGACCGGTGTAGTCCGCCGGATCGATCAGTCGATTGACCACCTTCTCCAGTTTTTCGCCGGGGACGCCCAACGACCGATAATTGCCCGAGCGGCCGATGGCCACAATCACCTGGTGGGCCTTGAGCGGCGGGCGTTTGCCAAAGCGCACCTCGAGCACTCCCCCGCTACGGATCACCTGCTCGACCCGGGCGATTTCAGTGGTAATCTCCGCAGCGCGCAACCGCTCTTGCAGATCGTCGAGCAGCTTTTCCTTTACGTCCACATCGCCGGTGAACTGCAGCTCGCCGGCGGGCACCATATCCGTCGGGTAGGTGAAGATCGGCTTTTTCTGCGGAAAATTCGAGATGGTGGAGAACGATTCTGAGGCCTCGATCAGCGCAAACCGCAAGCTCTGTTTCTTGGCTTCGAGCGCGGCGGCCACACCAGAGACACCGGCACCGACAATCGCCAAATCGACAATATCATCGTCGGGTTGCCGCTGTTGAAACCCGGGATCGTTGACGATCCGCTGCACCGCTCTGGCACCCGTGTCCGACGAGAACTTGAGCAGTGGAATGCCGGTCAAATCGCCGACGATGGTCAACCCGGGAATGTCGGTGGTTCCGTCCTCCTGCAACAGGGGCAGCTTTTCCACGGTACCGGCCGGCCATTGGGTGTGCAGCCAATGGGTGTACTTGCCGATCAGCGCGCGCATTCGTCCTCCTATTCGTGGCGTTCCATACTTCGGATGGTGATCGTATTTCCCGGATCTCTGTCCCGCAAGTGGTTAACCCAATTTTACCAATACCATAATCCAGCCGGTTATTTTACGTTATTTCGGTTCGAGTGGGGTGACGCCATGCGCCTTTTTGTGCAGACTTTCGAGCGCTTCCTCGGAGACGCGGTTGGTGGGGGGGACCTGCTTTAAGGCGTCGACCAACTTGCGCATTTTGTTCACGTGAATACGGCAGTCCGGGCAGAGCAACAGGTGCAACCGGATGTTCGCTTTGCGCCAGGGTCCCATCGCCGATTCGAGATATTCGGTCACCAGGCTAGCGACGTCGCGACAGTTGAGCATGGGAGCTGTCCTTTTGTTGAGATACGTGACCGTGCCCATCCAAATCCTCGAGCATCCGGCGCAACCGCGTGCGACCGCGATGAAGCAGAATCCGTTGATTCCCTTCGGAGATATCCAGCATCCTGCAGACCTCCTTTGCCTCTAGACCCTCGATATCGCGAAGTGTTACGATGATTTTTTGCCGGTCCGGTAACTCCTCGAGCCCCTTGGCCAAAAACGCCAATCCCTGCTTGTTGATCGCCTCGGTCTGGGGATCGATCATCCGCCAACCGTGGACCGGCGAGCGCCAACGTCCCTTGCTGGTGAATTCGTCCTCCAACGACCGCTTTCCGTCTTCATCCTGAGTGGTCTTAAAGCTCGAAAAGGGGATCGAGCGCCCTTCCCGCTTGCCCACCCGTCGGGCGCGATTGATCAAGATGCGAAAAATCCAGGTACTCAGCGAGGCCTCACCGCGAAATCGCTTGATCTCTTTGACCACCGCTTCCCAGGTTTCCTGCACCACCTCCACTGCGATACTCTCATTACCCAACACCCCGGTGGCCACGCGCATCATGCCCGACCAATGCTTGCGCACAATCCAATCAAAGGCCTGTCGATCCCCGTCGACGAGCGCCGCAACGAGCTGTTCCTGGGGGCGCAAGTTCCAATCGTTTTTCGATATTGTCGAGGAACTCGCACTTGCTCCGATCAGTGAAAACCACATCAGTGTACCACCCTTCACGTACGAACACGCCTGAACTGTGCGTGTGAACACGCATGAATGATGCGTGCGGACACGCATGAATGATGCGTGCGGACACGCATGAACTGTCTCATTTTGGCCGGCGCGTATCCTGCTCCAGAACTAAAGCAAGGCGTATGCCATTCGCCGTCAAACCGAATATCGGTTCGCCCACGGAGAGGTTATGAAACAATCTAACTGTTAGAGATTAAATACTATCTTGAATTCTTCGAGGTTCGATGGGCGGGGGCCAATCGATGGCCGTCATCTCCAGGCACTCTTGACATATCGTTCCGTGCTCCAAGCTGCACGGAGCACCACAGTAGTGCGAGTATTCGATTTGAGACAGTTTTGTCTGTTGATACTTTTTCTTTACTTTCTTTCTTTTTTGCATCGGTGCTCTCCCTAGGGGTGATTGTCCTTTATTGAAAAAATAATCATGATTATTGAATTAGCAAGGCGTTGTGTAACGCATTGGATCATTTCTGCTCAAGTGATATATTATTTTTGCAATTATTTGTTATCATTAGTTTAAACTCCAGCAAGACTTCTCGTTGAAAACTTGAATTGTTGGACTTGACAGCTTTACACCCGATTCACATATTAATAGTGGACAAGTATGTAATGATTAACAAGGACAACAAAAGTAGACCCAAGCGGCGCCACCCGCTGAATTTCCAACTCGAAGAGCGCATCCCCGGCTCGTTGTTCCGCGCCATGGCGGAACTGTTGCTTCGCCGAATGCCAGACCTCACCCGAGGCGCGCTGGCGCGAATCCTCGTCGAACGCATCTCCCGATTCGGCATCCGCTACACTCAGCGGAACATCAGGCGACAGCTCAACGGTTCGGTGCAATCGGTCGTGCGGCTGCTCGAAGTGGAGATGCGGGGCTTGCTGATGGATCGGCTTTCCCTCCAAAACGAGGAGCAAATCGACGGGCTGCTCGAAGCGGAGGGACTCCAGGTGAGCGCCGACGATCGAACCGGCCCCTACGTGTCGATTGAGCGGGCGCTGATGCTGGCGCGTCTCTGGCTCTATTTCCACCCGGATCGAACCAAGCGTTTCCTGGCCCGTGTGCTAAGTACCGATCTGGCGAAAAAGGGAATTCAAATCGGCGTCAATCCCCTGCAGGTCATCCTGGCCGGCAAGGGCCGGTTTGTTCGTCAAGAAGTGGTGGACCAACTCGTCGAGTACTTGCACCCGGTCGGTGTGACCAACCAGGATGAGGCACAACGTCTTTTCAATTCATTGAAGGAGGATATCGACCACTCACTGGCCGGCCGAAAAATGGTCAATGCGGGTCGGTTTTACGAGTTGGCCAAAGCGTGGCAATGGCGGGCTCAGGGAGCCTCCAAACGGGCCCTGGCGCAAGAGTTACAGCAGGCGCTCAAACAGCAGGGCATCTCGATGAACTTCAACCACCTGCAGGCGTTGCTGGCGGGAAAGGGCGGACGAGGACCTCGCCGGGTGTTGACGGTGCTCGAGCAGTTGGTGGCCGATCGGCTGACCCCATCGATGGGCATCGAGGAAGCGGTGGCCAAAGTGAGGCCGGGTCTGGTTCGGTCGACAGAGGTGGAGTGGGTTCAGGCGGGGCCGATCGCCCAACTGGCCGACCAGTGGTTGTCCGAGCACCCGGGAGTGAGCATCCGTCAACTGGCGATTCGCGTGGCCAAGACGGTTCGCCGGGGTGGCTATCAGGCCAGCCACAACACGATTCAAAAGATTCTCGCCGGACACACGACCCGCACGCGGGGATATGTCTACCGGGCGATGCTCAAGCAGTTCGACGACACCAGCCGTCCCCAGATTCCCGACGACCACCTGCTCAAGAGCCAGGCAACCTCGGCCGCGTCGTTGATACGACAGCGCCGATCTCCCCAAGAGTTGGCGCTCGATGCTGCCGGAGCGGCGGGACAGGGCAGCGATCCGATCAATGTCTATCTTCGGCAACTGGGCAGCATTCCCGTGTTGTCACCGGCCCAGGAACAGGAGCTCGTCACGATCATCGAATCGGCCAAGCGAGAAATCTGCACCACCCTGGTGACCCTGCCCCTGGTCCGCACGGCGATCGTCGATTTGGCCGACCGACTCCAAAGCGGCCAGCTGTCGCTCAACGACACGGTGGTCGAATACCACGGCGAACAACTCGACGAGGAGGCCCGGCTGGAGAGATTTCTCAATCAAATCGGGGAAATCGATCGATTGGGCAAACAAAACGACGAAAAGAGCGCCGCGCTCAGCTCCACCGGCCTCTCCGAGGCGGATCGGGCAACGCTTCAAGCCGAGATTTCCTGGAACAATTCGGCGATGGCTGATCAATTGTTCGCCGCCGGCATCACCAACGACAAATTCGACGCGATGATCGGATTCGTCAAATCCCTGTCTCGTCGCTATACCGAGGCAGTGCAGAAGCTCGGTGCGCAGGGCTCGAGCAGCACCCACGGGGCACTACCGCGCAATCGCGCCGTGGGCACCAAGGCACTGATCCCGGTGGCCCATCTGTGCTCGGCCCGTCGGTCGATCGACGCGTGCGAGCTCAAAGCGGGAAACGCCAAGCAACGACTGATCGAATCCAATCTCCGATTGGTCGTTTGGGTGGCCCGCAAATACGCCAACCGCGGCTTGCCCCTGCTGGACCTCATTCAGGAGGGTAACATCGGTCTGATGAAGGCCGCGGAGAAGTTCGATTTCAGAAAGGGCTACAAATTCTCGACCTATGCGGTGTGGTGGATTCGTCAAGCCATCACCAAGGCAGTGGCCGAGCAGTCGCGAACGATTCGCCTGCCGGTGCACACCATCGAGACCATCAGCAAGCTCAGGCGGGTCATCCGGGTGCTGACGCAGCAAAAAGGGCGGGAGCCCACATTCGAAGAGATCGCCCACCAACTGGAGCAACCGGTAGAAGAGATCTACTCGTTGATCAACAGCACCCAAAACACCCTCTCACTGGATGCTCCGGTTGACCGAGAGTCGGGCCAATCTCTCTCCGAGCTGGTGGAGAGCAAAGCGGTCCCCCTGCCCTCGGAAGCGGTCATTCTGGCCGATCTCAGCGAACAGGTGCGGGAGATTCTGGGCACCCTCTCGGACCGCGAGCAGGCGATTTTGCGGTTGCGATTCGGTATCGACGAGGAGGAGGAGCACACCCTGCGGGCCATCGGCCAAGATTTCGGTGTCTCCCGAGAGCGCATCCGTCAAATCGAGGCCAAGGCCTTGAAGAAGCTGCGCCAGGGAGCCCGGTCCAAATTATTGAAACCGTTTTCCGACATCTAGCGCCCAGGGGGCGCCAATTGCCGCGGAGCCATTCGCGGAACGAGGAGAAAGCCAATGTACCTACCCACTGTGTTTCAACGGTTCAAAAAGGATTTTCCCGAAATTATCGATGCGTCGGAGCGGATGGGTGACCTCTGCTCCCGAACCGGCCCTTTGGACGAAAAATCGAAACATCTCATACAATTAGGTATCGCAATGGGTGCGGCCTCAAAAGGGGGTGTGCGCTCCCACGCCCGTCAGGCCCTGCAGGCCGGGGCCACCCGAGACGAGCTGCTGCACGCGGTGTTGATCGGCAACAGCACGGTTGGTTTTCCGGCAATGATTGCCGCCTATGGCTGGGTAACCGACGTGTTGGAGGCGGATGATTCGCCCGACTAGCGGGACTTTGTCTTGTCGCATGTCTCGCGAGACACGTATTGAGACAACATCAACCCGGTGAACCACGGACGGTCAATTACACCCTATCGGCAGTGTGGAGATGATCACATCGTCCACGTAGACTCTGGCGTTGGGTTGATCGGCACCGGATTTGGGAATCCCGATCGACAGCGAATCGTACCCGTGCGCAGGTTGGGTGTTGAGCGAGGTGGAAAGCGCAGATGACACGCTATCCACAAACGCCTCACCGAACCCGTCCACCCCATCGATGCCGATGTGCAGCTCTACACAAACCCACTGCCCCTGAGGCACGGTGATGGTTCCGCTGACCTCCATGTCATCGGGGAAGGAGTAGACGCCGAGCGTCGAATCCCCGAAAAAACCGGCCGCCACGCCGGGAAACAATCCGGTATTGGAGTAGACGTACATCAGGTTATATCGGATCGGGATGTGGTTGGTGGAGATGTAAAAGTATCCGCGTACATACACATCTGAGTAGTAGACCGTGGGGCTGATCACGGCATCGATATAGGCGGCCCCTTCAGCTTGGGGAACGGTGGTGTAGAGCGCACCGGATCCGGTGTGAACCAGCGATGAGGTCCGGCTCGCGTGCCCGTTGTTGGTTGCGGACATCCCGTCCCAATCTCCCAATTCCGGATCTTCGAATCCGTCGTCGAACAGCACCCCAACCGGATCGGTCGCCGTATCGCTATCACCGTCCCCGTCCGTATCCGTGTCCGTATCCGAATCAGCGTCCGTGTCTGTATCCGAATCGGCATCCGTGTCCGTATCAATATCCGCATCCGCGTCGACGTCCGTGTCCGTATCACTGTCCGCGTCGATATCCGTATCGCTGTCGCTATCCAGATCCGCATCGCTGTCCCCGTCTCCGTCCCCGTCGCCATCCCCGTCGCCATCCCCGTCCCCATCTCCCCCTGAGTCGGATTCGTCATCCCCGGTGGGCAACATCTCAAACCCCAATCGGCCACAAGCACTCACGAGTATAAAAAGGCCAATTAGCTGGACTGAACGAACAACGCGCATCTACATCCCTGCCCCCAGCATTGCTATTCTACAAATATATATAAATAACGTAATAATTCCTAATTACTGGAAGTTTAGCATAAAAATAATCTACCATTCAATAGAATTCATTATTTGAGAGGCGGTCTAGAAGGTGCGATCTAGTCCAGGGGATCGAACTGCTCTTTTGACGCGTAGCAGATTGGGCAGACCCAATCGTCGGGCAAATCGTCGAAGGGGGTATCAGGCGGCACCTCAGAGGCGGGTTCACCGTTTTTGGAATCGTAGACGTAACCGCAATTGACACAAATATGGCGCATGGTGACCTATACCGCGAAGTACTTCGCTTGGGGGTGATGGGCGATGATCGCCGAGGTGGAAATCTCCGGAACCATTTGCATTTGCTCGGTCAAGCTGACGCCGATGGTCTCCGGCTTGAGCAGCTCAAACACCGCCTTGTGGGCATCGAGACTCGGACACGCCGGATAGCCGAATCCATATCGCGACCCCTGGTATTTCTGGGTAACGTATCCGGCGGTTTCCGTGGGTTCGCTGCCGCTGATACCCATCTCCCGGCGCATCACCCCGTGCCAGTATTCGGCCAAAGCATCGGTCAGCTCGACGGCAAATCCGTGCATCATCAGATAGTCGTGATACTCGTCGCCCCCGTACAGCTCGGCGGTGCGCTCAGCCACCCGGTCGCCGAGAGTGACCACGAAAAATCCGGCAATATCCCCGCCGCTCTGTTGGTCTTTGAAGAAATCGGCAATGCACAACCGGGGCTCGATCTCCCGCCGGGGAAAGTCGAACCGGTATTGCTGATCCCCGTCTGCCACCCAGACCGCGTCTTCTTCACCGTAGCAGTCAAAATAGCCGTAAGCCACTTTGGGGGTGGCCAACCCCTCGTGCGCCATCTGCCGGCTCAGTTGCTCGTAAATCGGTTCGACCTTTTGTTCGATCAGCTCCCGGTATTCATCGGCCGACAGGCTCCCCCGCCGATACCCCCACCGACCACGGAACAGGGCCTGCTTGTTGAGGTAGGGCAACAGGGTGTCCACGTTGACGTCGGTTACGTGACGAACCCCCTTGAAGGGCACCTGGGGCGTCGGGTTGTTCCGGGTCACTGTGACGGTTCGGGGTGCCGGGGCGGATGATGCACCCTTGGGCCGGGGCTTGTATTCGGTGGAGACCAGCTTGCCCTGCTCAAGCTGCTGCACCGCGGCGAGCCCGGAAAAGGCATCCGGGCAATAGACCACCGGGTGAGGGTATCCGGGCACACACGCCTCAGCGACGAACTTCGGGGTCAGCGCCGCGCCACCCAGCAGAATCGGCACCCCCAGTTGGGCCTCGGAGAAGGTGGGCATGCTGTGCTGCATCACCATCGCCGACTTGACCAGCAGGCCCGACAACCCAATCGCATCCACCTGGTGTTCTTTGGCCTCCTCGATGATCTTCTCGGTGGAGATGTTGGTCCCGATATTGAAAACTTCGTACCCGTTGTTGCTGAGGATGATGTCCACCAGGTTCTTGCCGATGTCGTGCACATCCCCCTGCACCGTCGCCAGCAACACCTTGGTTCTCGAACCGCTCTCGACTTTGGCCATCAACGGCGTGAGATAATCCACGCTCTTTTTCATCACCTCGGCCGACTTGAGCACAAACGGCAGGAGCATCTCCCCCCGGCCGAACAGCTCGCCCACCCGACGCATCCCCGGGATCAGAATCTCGTTGATGATATCGAGCGCCTGGTACCGCTGTGACAAAATGGAGAGCAGATCTTCGATGCCGTTCGCGTCCCCGGCCTGGAGCTTGTTCTCCAGTTGTTTCTCGACCGCGGCCTGCTCGCCCTCCACCTCGCTTTGATCCCCCGTGTCGGCGTGCTGCTCGAAATAGTTGATCAGCACATCCAACGGCTCGTTGTCGTCCCCGGTCGGCCGGTTGAGGATCAGGTCGAGACAAATCTTTCGCTCCTCTTCGGGAATCGCGGCCAATGGGCGAATGCTGCCAGCGTCGACGATCGCCGCATCGAGGCCGGCATCGATCGCCCGGGCCAGGAAGACCGAGTTGACCACCTTGCGCGCGGCCTTGGGCAGGCCAAAGGAGATGTTGCTCACGCCGAGCACGGTGAACACCCCGGGCAGCTCTTTTTTGACGCGGGAAATCGCGGCCAGGGTTTCGTTGGCCGACTCTTTGAGATTGGGATCGCCCGATCCGATGGTGAAGGTGAGCATGTCGAAGAAAAAATCGCTCGGCCTCAGCCCGTACTCTTCCGTTCCGATTTGCAGGATCTGTTTGGAAAGGGCCAACTTGTCATCCGCGGTCATCGCCATGCCGTCGGGACCGATGGGCAGGGCCACCACCGCGGCGCCGTAGCGCTTGACGAACCCGGCGACTTTGGCCAGGGTTTTGCCCCCGTCCTCGAGATTGATCGAGTTGACCACTGGTCGACCCGGGCACTGGGAGAGGGCCGACTCAATCGCCTCGGGGGTCGTGGAATCGATCATCAGCGGCAGTTTGACCGTGGTGACCAGGCGCTTGAGCATCTCCGAGAAGTCGGTCTTTTCATCACGACCCGCGTAGGCCACACACAAATCGAGCACATGGGCCCCCTTGGCCACCTGTTTCTGCCCCACCCCTACCGCTTTGTCGTAGTCCTCCTTGAGCAGCAGTTTCTTGAATTTCCGCGAGCCGTTGGCGTTCATTCGCTCGCCGACTAACAACGGCGGGATCTCCTGGGGGATCTCCGCCGGGGCGTACATGCTGGCCAGGGACGGGATGTAGGAGGGTCGATTCGTTTTGGGGGACACCCCGTCCACCGCGGCGACCAAGGCCTTGATGTGATCGACGGTGGTACCGCAGCAACCGCCCACTACACTGACCCCGTTCTGTTCGACAAACGCCCGCTGCGCCGCGGCAAACCCTTCCGGTGACAGGGGGTAGCTGACATCGCCGTCCACGATCTCCGGCATGCCCGCGTTGGGCACCACGGAAATCCGGCCCGGCCAGTGCTCGGCGAGATAGGTCACGTGGGGCTTCATCTTCTCCGGACCGGTGGCGCAGTTCAGGCCGAGCGCAAACAGGGGAAACGGCTCGAAGGTCGCCACCACCGCACTCAGCGGGGTGCCGACGAGCATGGTGCCGGTGGGCTCGATGGTCACC
>JANQET010000122.1 GCA_028278265.1 Myxococcota bacterium | reverse complement strand
GCCCGGGCGACGGAGATACGCGGTCGCGCCGGCCGGGCTCGTCGAGAGATTGAGGGTGAACTGGGCCACTGGCTCAGGGGGGGACGCCGGGGGGATGGGCTCTACGGGCGGATTCGGATCATCCGGGGTCAGCGGTCCGGTGGCGATTTGCGATGTGGCGCGGATCAACTCGATCGACTGCTCGAGTCGCTGGCCATTGTTCAGCGTAATCCACATCTGCACGGGCTGAAACCCGTCCTTGACCACCTCCAGCTGAAAGCGTCCGGCCACCTTGAACGCGATGGTGTGAGGGGAAGGTCCGGGATGGACAAATCCATCGACGATCACCTCAGCGTCCCCGGGCGACGTATGGAGCACCAGCTGGGGTCCGTCCGTCCCACACCCCGCCGCCACCGAGAGCAGCACCAACAGCGAAAGAAACCGACATACGCGCATGTTGCCTCCCTTTTTTCCGAACATCCCTTCTGTCTACGTGCCGGATCGGTAGAAGCGCTAAGCTGATGATCATTTTATGCGAAAAATGGTCAAAGTCTAAATGAGTCAGCTCGATCAGGGAAGTTGTTTGATCTCGTACCGCACGTTGGTCAACGATTCGGAGAGATCGAACAGGCGGGCCGCGATGTGGGGATCGTGGGACAATGAATTGGAGGTCACTTTTGCCGGATACCCCCGCATCTCACCCCAGCCGTCCGGCCCGAAATACTCTCCGCCGCGTGCCTCCGGAGCGGTCGCAGCGTACAGGGTCGGCAGCGCCCCCTGCCAGGCGGGCATGGCGAACAGGTTGCTGGCCAGTTGAATGAATCCCGCATGGCGTTGCAGCTCCGTCGCGGTCCACCCGGGGTGGGCCGCCGTCACCGAGGTGGTTCGTCCCGCTCGCTCCAACCGACGTTGCAGCTCGTAGGCAAACATCAGGTTGGCCAACTTACTCTGACCATAGGAAGCCCATTTCTTGTAACCCCGCTTTTCCCAGTTGAGATCATCGAAGTCGATCTCCCCCCATTTGTGGGCGGCGCTGCTGACCACCACCACCCGGGATCCGGGGGTGGCCAACAGGGGCTGGAGCAGCAGTCCGGTCAGGGCGAAGTGGCCCAGGTGATTGGTGCCCCACTGCAACTCGAAGCCGTCGGTAGTCTTGCCATAGGGAGGCATCATCACGCCGGCGTTGTTAATCAGCAGATCGAGTTTGGTGCTGCGATGGCCGAATACCGCTGCGGCGGCGCGGACCGACTCGAGATCGCCCAAATCGATCAGCAACCGTTGAAGCGAAGCAGTGGGACATTCAGCCCGAATTCTCTCGATCGCCTCCCGACCCTTTTGCTCATCGCGACAACCGAGCAGGACGGTGGCGCCCTTGCCGGCCAGCACCCGGGCGACTTCGAACCCGATCCCGCTGTTGGCCCCGGTGACCACGGCAATTCGCCCGGTCTGGGGGGGCACCTGCTCAACGGTCCAACGTTGTTTGCTCATCTCTCACCGTTTCAGATTGTAATGAAATCCACATACTCACCGTGGTAGAGGCAGTGCCCGTGAATGCGCACCACGTCTCCGGAAACCACATCCGCGGGCTTGCCGACGAGGTAAACCGTATTCTTGCCCGAATCGGCGGTAATCTCCCCGTCGCCGAAAACGGTGAGCTGGCCGTTGTCATCCGCCTCCGGGATGGGCCAGTTGCCGAAGATGCTGTCGGTCTCCTCGGCCTCTTCTGCCGTGGCCTTGCGCAGCTGAATCCAATCATAGAAATGGCCTTTGGGATACGTGGGATCTCCCTTGGGCGCATTGGGGTGTTTGGCATAGCCCAGGGAGGGATCGCCCCACATCAGCGGAACAAATCCCTCGGGCACCAGCGCCGCGTCCACACCGGGCACATAGGGCAGGTGTTTTCCCAGGTGCTTCTTCTCACCGTCGAGTCCATTGATGTCCGCGTGGTAGGAGGCCGGTATGGCACCGAGAATGCCCCGCTTCTTGTTGAATGCGATGGGGTCCCAGTCGGCCGGCCGAACGAGGGGTACCTCCGGCATGACGGCCTGCTCGGCACCGGCCATGGCATCCGCTTTCAGCGAGCCGGCGGTCGGCACCGAGGGAATTGATTTGCCGCAGGATACGGCTATGGGGGCCACCACTACACCGCCGGTGTAGGCGGCCAACTGTTTGAGAAACGCTCTCCGTTTTAGCTCTGTCATCATCCCTCTCCTTGATTCATACTTCAATCTCAACCGGTTTGTCGACCGGCACTCCCTACCCCATATAACGCCCCCTTGCCCGCCATGCCAACGGTTGGACGGGTGCTCGATCAGGATTCGCGCAAGAACAATTGCGCTTTGCCCATGTCTCGCCTTTGGGTAAAGTGAATCTCATGGACATAAAAGGCACCTCCACCATCATCGGGTCGATGCTCCTCTGGCTGACCGCATCGTCCCTGGGTTGCGGATCCCTTGCCGAGGTATCGTCATCCCATGTCAACGAGACGACGGCTTCGACGGACGCTACTCCACCAGCCGGGGATCGTCGGTCTCCGACCGCTGCGCCCCCTGCTCCAACACCACCGCCGAAGTTACCCTTCTCCATCGACACCGAAATCCACCTCCGGGACAAAGTCCCCCGCGGGTTCACCGTGCTGACCCAGCGCCGCGTCGCCCGTATCGCATGGCAAAGCGCGACGAACCGTTTCGAGATCACCCATCACTATTCACCGTCGAAGATCTATTTCGCCAAGGGAAAAACGCTCGTCCGTGTCGGTGAATACCTTTTTTTACACGATCAAAAGACCGTTTACAAACTGGACGCCGGGCTGAACCCGATCGCCCAAAAGAGCTTCGAAACGGCCAGCCGTCCACTGCGCCTGGAGGCGATGGCGGCCCACGGAAATGGGCTGCTCGTCTCGGCCGATGGGGATCTCATCTCTCTTGATGTCGACCTGACCGAGCTGGACCGGGAACCCCTGTTTATCAATGACAAGCAGAAGAAAAGCGCCCACGACATCCTCGTGCATCAGGGAACCGCCTACCTGCTGGACAATTTCATGAAGCCATTTTTTGTGTTTAAAGTGGATGTCCGCGATCCCGGTTCGCTGCAACTCATCACCCGGCTCGAGGACCAGGGTGTGAACACCCACTTTGCGGATCAGTGGCTGGATCCGGCCACGGATCGCTGGTTCATCCATATCACCTTTGCCTCCATTCACGGCAGGGGTGACTACATCGCAATCGTGGAGCAGAACGAGATAGCCAAAGCCAAAAACCGGTTGCCCCAGTCCGTGGAAATCCGGGCGGTCAGTGACACGGATCCGAGATGGGGTCTGGTGCACGACAAAACTGCGAATCGCTACCACCTCGGTGTGTTTTCCCCGGACGAGGTCGGTTTTTTCACCCGCGCGCGACAAGTGGATTTCAACGCCAAGCGAATGCGGAGCACCGGCGGACACCTCTACCTCTTTGATTTGCCGCACAAGGATCGGGCCAGCCATCAGCTGCGTATCTTCACCTCTGACACCCCCCCGCAACCCGTGATGACACTCACCCTGCACGAGGAGCGAGACACTTCCATCTTCGACGTCCTTCCCGGTTGACCTGAACTCATAAGATCACCTCTTACTCCACCAGAAACTGCCCAGAAAAGCTGATCATCAAAAAACCTCTTATAAAACAATGGGTTACAGGGCACTCGTACACGGGTACCGTCTCGCAGTGGGACGGGACCCACAAAGCGGCGGCCGCTTGAAAAAGCGGGATTGTGCGGGTTACATTCAGCTTGCCGTTCGGCCGCAATACGATTAACCAAAACGCGCCGAACCGAGAGGAGTTGTGATGTTTCGACGGCTGCTGATACTGATTGTCTCGACCGGGTGGGTCATCTCCTGCGGGGACGATGAAGTGCCGCAGGAGGCCGACGGGTGTCCAAATCCATTACCCGCCGTGGAGGAGGTGGTGGGCCAGTTGGAGGGGTTGACCCTGGAGGCATTCATTGAAGAGTCGTATTTTCAAGTTGGCTGTCGCAAGCGGTTCCATATAAACCGATTCAAAGACATCTCCGAAACCCACCAACTGACCACCTATGATCTGCACATTGCCCTGCTCGAGATGCTTCTGACCTTTGACCGCGCCGCGTTGACCCCGGAAGAACAGATCTCCTTCGATGTCTACCAGTGGTACCTGGACGACCAAAAACGCAAAAAAGCGTTCATGTACCACGATTATCCGGTCAACCACTACATTTTCAGCGTGCTGGATGATTTGGACTACTATTACACCTACTACGGCATCGGCGACGAGGTTTACGCCGAGTACTACATCGAAGCCTTGGAACACCTGGAGACCACCTTTGCCGATCTGACGGCGCTGCTCAAAAAGAGCGAGCAGCTGGGCATCACCGCCCCCCGGTTCAGCCTGGTGCTGACCATCGAGATGCTCACCGAGCTGATCACGCCGGATCCCCGAACCCACCTCTACTACCTGCATTTCGAACAACAGGTGAACCGGATCGAAGAGCTGGAAGAAGGGACCCGCGCCGCCCTGCTCGACGACGCTGCCAAAGCCATCGGAGAGGTGGTCATTCCCGGCTATACCTCACTGAGAACGTACATACAGTATTTAGTCGACTCGGTCGCGTTGACCGATCACGGGGTGGGCGCGCTGCCCAACGGTGCCCAATACTATCAGTTCCTGCTGCGCCGCCACACCACCACCTCGCTCACCGCCGCGGAGATCCACCAACTCGGTCTCGACGAGGTGGCGCGCATTCAAGCCGAGATGCGCCTGATTTTCGATCAGCTGGGGGAAAACTACACCGCCGATAAAAGTCTGACCGAGCTCTTTTTACAACTGGCCCAGGACAGCGGCTACGTGCTCGACCAGGGGATCTGCGATCACTACGAGGCACTGATCAATGAGGCGTTTCAACAATCGACAAGCGCGTTCAGCACCATCCCCAACACCCCGCTGGAAGTGATCTGCGGTGAGGAGGGGGACTACTACACCCATCCCTGGGGGAACCAGCCCGGGCGGTTCTACGCCAAAGTGGACGAGCAGGAAGCCCTTTACAGCATGCCCACCCTGGCCTATCACGAGGCCGTGCCGGGACATCACTTTCAGATCGCCCTGGTATACGAATCCGACCTGCCGGAATTTCGCAAGCGGATGCGCCATTCGGTCTACTCGGAGGGGTGGGGTCTCTACGCCGAATATCTGGCCTTTGACCTGGGATGGTACGAGGGGGATCTCCCCGGGGATTTGGGACGGCTGCAGGGAGAGCTGTTGCGCGCGGTGCGCCTGGTCGTGGACACGGGCATTCACGCCAAGGGCTGGAGCTTCGACCAAGCGCTCCAATACATGACCGACAATACGGGGTACGTGACCGAAGTGCTGGATCTGGAAGGAGAGGTGGCCCGCTACTTTGTCCATCCCGCCCAGGCGACGTCGTACAAAATCGGCATGCTCAAAATCCTCGAGCTGCGCCAAAAAGCGATGGACCAACTGGGCGCCGCCTTTTCGCTGATCGACTTTCACGACGTGGTGCTGAGCTCTGCCGCCGTACCCCTCGACGTGCTGACCCGGCTGGTGGATCGGTATATCGAGGCCCGGCTCGCCGGCGAAAAGATCGCGCCGCGGCTGAGCGGTTCCCCGATGGGCAATCCCTGGCGTCCCGCGGCGTTGTCCGCTCCATATATTCCTTGAAACGGCCCGATAGGGCCCGAATTGACAGATGCTGAATTTTTGACACCGACTTTCTGCGTGGGCCGGCGAACTTGTGCTAAAATTCCCCATTATGAAGGGTGCTCATTTCTGTTTTTTTCTGGCTGTAACGACCGCGCTGCTCGCCGGGTGCCAAGCCGGTGAAGATGCCTTTGTCGGCGACCGGCTCCACATCCTCTGCGATGAGGCCTATTGGGTCTGCGGCGCGGCGTCGGGGTGCGTGCTCGATGAGAATCACTACGTCGAAGGGGTCTTTCCGGGGACCAGGCGGGTCACCGTCAAGACCGAAGACGTCAACACCGAGGTCCAGGTGCGGATATACTTCAGCACGATGGAATCACCGGGCACCGAGTTTTTGATTCAACTCTACGAACACGATTGCACGCTGAACTCCGAGTTGGCCGCCGAGCACCTCGTCGATGTGGATGTCTTTGAAAAAGCCGGGGACAAACGAACCCTGTATTTCGATCTACTGGTGGCCCAAGCCGGTGAGCACCTGTTGGAGATCTACGCCGATGTCAGTGCCGAGTACGTGATGCTCGTCGATGTGAAGTGATCGCCTTGGGACGAGAAACCCAGCCATGAGCGCTGCCCCAGATAGGGACGAAGTCGACAAGAAGGGTATCGGCCAGGAGGGATTGCCCCGACGCCTGGGCCGCTACATCCTCCTCGCCAGGATGCTGGGCGGCGGGATGACCGAGGTCTACGCGGCCCGGTTGGCCGAAGAGGTCGGTCCGGGTCGCTTGTTGGTAATCAAGCTGCTGCCCGACGCTTCCCAGGACGATCCGGACGCCCAAGCCCGGTTCCTCGAAGAGGCGCGCATCGTGCTGAACCTGACCCACGGCAACATCGCCGCTGCCTTTGAATTCGGCCGGGAAGGCAAACGGCCCTTCCTGGTGATGGAATACGTGCCCGGACCGAGTCTCCGGGAACTGCTCAACTCCGTGCGAAAATCGAATGATGTCCTCGGCATACAAGATTCTCTGTTCATCGTTCGCGAGGTGGCCCGGGCCCTGAGCTACGCCCACAATTTCAATGCTCCGGGGCGTGAGGGACGGGGTATCGTGCACCGGGACATCAGTCCGGACAACGTTTTGATCTCCGCGCTGGGCCAAGTCAAGCTGACCGATTTCGGCATTGCCCAGTCGATCTGCAAAGGCCCCTGGGGACCCGTGTGGGGCAAAACCGCCTACATCGCCCCGGAGGTGGTCGAGGGAGACGCACCGAGTCCGGCGTCGGACATCTACAGTTTGGGCGCCGTGCTGTACGAATGCCTGGCCGGTGTGCCCCCCTACGTGGGACAAAACGACGAAGAAACCCTCGTCCAAGTGCGCTCGGCCCCCCTGCACCCCCCTTCGACTCATCGGGCAGAGGTGCCGGCAGACCTGGATCAGTTCATTTGCCGGTTATTGGCTCGGAACCCGGAACAGCGGCCCGGGACCGCATCCCAGTTGGAGATCGAAATTCGCGCCCTGCTCGCCGAGCAACACGCCTCCTACACCGAACCGATGCTGGCCAGCACGGTGCAACGGTATTTCACTGCTCAGGACTACATCGATCCTTCATACGGCGACCGCATTCGCGCGGGAATGGTCACCGCCGGTCTCTCCCTCGATGGACGGGAGACCACCGACCAGCTGCTGGCGATT
>JANQET010000047.1 GCA_028278265.1 Myxococcota bacterium | reverse complement strand
GAGCCGAGACCGATTATTGGCCCGACAACGTCTACCTCAACGAGGGATTGGGCACGACCGACCAGGTGAACTTCAGAATCAAAATCGAGAACATCGGCTCAGCCGATGCAACCGACACCACGTTCTATCACCCGGTCCCGGACAACGTGACCGCGTTGAACTTTTTTCAGTACTCGTACAACGACGGCCCCCTGACCGATCCAGCGACCCCGGCGGTATTGACCAGTGATCGGGTGGAAGCGCCGCTCACAGAATTGACCATTGAGCCGGGGGAGACCCTGGAGGTGGTGTACCAGCTGGAAATCGGCAATGTGTTGCCGGACAATCCCATCGAGACGACCGCGAGGTACGAGTACACTTGGTATTCCTGCGGAGAACCGACAACCACCCAGACCCTGAGCGATTTGATGTCCACCAGTATTCGCTATTGCGGCGACAGCGTGATCGACGATCTCGACGGGGAGATTTGCGACACCTTGGATATCGCCTTGTACACCTGTGCGGATATCGACCCCAGCTACAATTCGGGCGAGCCCGCCTGCAACGCGACCTGTGATGATATCGAAGTGGGGACCTGTTGTGTCGATACGGATCTGGACGGGCTGTGTGACGACGACGAGATCGCCATCGGCACCGACCCCAACAACGGGGACACGGACAACGACGGGGTGCTCGACGGGGACGAGGTCGACTATGATGTGGATTCCGATGGGGACGGGCTGATCAACGCTCTGGATCCGGATAGCGACAACGACGGGTTGTACGACGGCACCGAGATGGGCGTCACCGAGGACGATTTGACTGAAGACACGGACGTGGACGCGGGCCATTTCGTGCCCGATGCGGACGGGGGAGCGACGACGACCGATCCCACGGATGCGGACACCGATGACGGCGGTGTGAACGACGGGGCGGAAGACACCAACCTGAACGGTCAGATCGATCCCGGTGAGCTGGACCCGAACCTCCAGGACGACGACGTCCCACCTCTGGACACGGACGGTGACGGTCTGCCCGATGCGTTGGAAAATGAGATCGGTACCGATCCCAACGACGCCGACTCGGACAACGACGGGGTGCCCGACGGTCAGGAGGCGAACTTTGCCGACGACACGGATGAGGACGGGCTGATCAACGCGCTCGATCCGGACAGTGACGGGGACTGGGTTCTCGACGGGACCGAGATGGGCATCACCGAACCGGATCCGGACACGGATGTGTCCGAGGGCAACTTCGTGCCCGATGAGGATCCCTCGACCACCACCAGCCCGGTGGATCCCGACTCGGACGACGGCGGCGTGATCGACGGACACGAGGACTGGAACCACGATGGCCAAGTCGATCCCGAGGAGATCGATCCCAACAACGGAGACGATGATGTCCCGGTCAGCGATGTGGACAACGACGGTGTCCCCGATGATCCGGACAATTGCCCGGATGTCTACAATCCGGACCAACTGGACTCGGATGACGACGGCATCGGTGATGCTTGTGAGTCGACGGACACGGACACCGACACGGGCGGGGACACCGATTCGGACACCGACACGGGCGGGGACGCCGACGCGGACACCGACGCGGACACTGATACGGACACCGACGCGGACACTGATACGGACACCGACGCGGACACTGATACGGATACCGACGCGGACACCGATGCGGATACCGACGCGGACACCGATGCGGATACCGATACGGATACCGACGCGGACACCGATACGGATACCGATGCGGACTCAGATACAGATACAGACACCGACACGGACACCGATGCGGACACCGACACGGACACCGATGCGGACACCGACACGGACACCGATGCGGATACCGACACGGACACCGACACGGATACCGATGCGGATACCGACACGGATACCGATGCGGACACCGATACGGACACCGACACGGATACAGACGCCGACTCGGATACGGACACCGATGGGGATTCCGATACAGACACCGACACGGACACTGATTCCGATACAGACACCGATTCCGACGGGGACACCGACACAGATACAGACACCGATTCCGACGCCGATACGGACACGGATACCGATGCCGATTCCGATGCGGACGATATCGACGATTATGCGTCATCGGGATCCGGCGCACTGTTCAGTTGTGACTGCACCACAGTGAGCAACAACAGTGGAGAAGGATTCTGGACATTGCTGCTGGGAGCACTCTAACCCGGCTTGTTGGCCAAACTCTGAACTGACGGATCAACTGTGGGGAGTTACGCGCAATGAAAAAGTACACAATCACGATCGCCATTCTCATCGCTGTTCACGTTTCCGGTGCGCTCAACGCCCAAGACACGGGCAACAGTGGGTTTAGCGCACAGAACTTTCAGGTTTCCCCCGGGTACCAAGGGTTCCTCACCGTCGAGGGCGCTCAGGTGCCCGAGGATTTCGGGTACCGGGTCGGCGCCATGCTGGGCTACCAGTACAAGCCGCTCCTCGTCAGGGAATGCCTGGCCCAACAGGGGACGAGCTGCACTGACTGGGCCGATGATGCGACACCCCTGATCAAGCACCATCTCTCCGCCGAGGTGATCGGCGCTCTGTCGTTTTACAAGGTGCTCGAGCTGGGGGTGGTGGTACCGACCGTCTTGTACGTCACCGGCGAGGATATCAATACACCCAGCGGCCAAACCGTGATCAGCAGCCCCGACGGCACCAGCGGCATCGACGATATCCGCGCCCACGTTAAATTCGACTTGCTGCGGGGCATCTTCAGAGCGGATGTGGATGCGGTCGGATTGGCCCTGGTGCCGGTGGTCACCTTTCCGGTCGGCGAGGCGGTGAACGAAGGATCGTTCATGGGGGATTCCTCGGTCACGGTGAACACCAAACTGGCCTTCGGCTACAACGGCGAGTCGGTGCGGTTTGGATTGAACGCCGGCTATCTGTGGCGCAAGTCCAAGTCGTTCCTGTTGTCCGAGGTGGGCGCCCGACTCACCTTCGGCGGGGCGGTTGAATTCATCTTCAGCCCCCAGATCAGTCTGATCGTCGAATCCTTCGGTCAGAGCGGGTTTAGCGGCAGCTCCACCGAGAACCCCCTCGAGGCGGACGGGGCGTTGCGCTTTACCCCGGTCGACGGGCTCGATATCACCATCGGTGGGGGCGCGGGGATCATCGCCGGCCTGGGTACTCCGGCAGCGCGGGGCTTTGCCGGGCTCACCTGGGCGCCGCCCTACGATGCGGATCGGGACAAGGACGGGCTGCGCAACGAAAAAGACCGCTGCCCGGACAGCCCTGAAGATCTCGATGGGTTCGAAGATGACGACGGCTGCCCCGAACCGGACAACGACAAAGACGGTATCGTCGATGAACCGGACAACTGTCCCCTCGAGCCCGAAGATCAGGACGGCTTCGAAGATGACGACGGCTGCCCCGAAATGGACAATGACAAAGACGGGTTGGCCGATGCGAACGACAAGTGCCCGTTGAAGCCGGAGGACCAGGACAGCTTTGAGGACGACGACGGCTGCCCGGATCCGGACAACGACAAGGACGGCGTGCTCGACGGGGCGGACGCCTGTCCCAACGTGGCCGAGGATATCGACCAGTTCGAGGACGGGGACGGTTGCCCGGATCCAGACAACGACAAGGACGGCATTCCCGATGTGAGCGACAAATGCCCCAATGAAAAAGAGATCTTCAACAACGTGGAAGACACGGACGGCTGCCCGGACAAGGGCGAAGAGTTGGTGATGATCAAGAAGGATCGAATCGTCATTACCCAGAAGATCCACTTCAGGACCGGCAAGGCGAGAATCCGCAAGAAGTCGTTCCACATTTTGGATGCCGTCGTCTCGGTGCTCAAGATCAATCCGGAGATTCAGGTGCGTGTCGAGGGCCACACCGATTCCCGAGGGCGGGCCAAGTACAACCGCGGGCTTTCGGAACGCCGGGCCAAATCGGTGCTGCGCTACCTGGTCGAAGCGGGCATCAATCCGGATCGGTTGACTGCCGAGGGATTCGGGCCGGATCGACCGATCGAGAGCAACGAGTCCCGCGAAGGCCGCGCGGCAAATCGCCGAGTCGAGTTCCACATCACCAACAATCCCTAAAATCAACCCATTCCAAAGCCCCCGCTCGTTAGAGCATTCTCACGGAAAAATTCCATTTTTTCGAGGCAACCGTTTTGCACCCTGACCCGTCATAAAGAGGGAACTAACCGGGGGCACTGGCAAAACACGAGTGGGAGAGACGATGAGTAGAGGTTCGTGCGCGGTTGTAATTACAGTGTTGCTGTTATTTTCGATTTCCTTTTTAATGCCAAACGGGCACACCTCCCCCCGCCTGAGAGCTCAGGCGATGCAGACCCACCAGGCCCCGACGATTGACGGCATTTTCGATGATTCCGCTTGGAAAGGGGTCAAATGGAACGACCACTTCGTTCAGCGGGTACCCGAAGACGGCGCTGCGCCGACCTATCGCACCGAGTTTGCGGTGTTGTTTGATAAAGAAGCGCTCTACATCGCGGTTCGCAGCGCTGTGCCCAATCGGGAATCGATCGTCTCCCGCCTGACCCGGCGGGATCGGGGCGGGGACTACGATCGGGTCGGCATCACCATCGCGCCGCGTCAGGACGGCCGGACCGGTTATTCGTTCTCGGTCAATCCGGACGGGGTTAAGCTCGATGCGCTCTACATCGACCGTTGGTACAGCGACAACAGCTGGGACGGGGTGTGGGAGGTGGCGACCCGCATCGAAAACGAGCAGTGGACCGCAGAATTCGCCATTCCCCTGGACCAGATTCGATTTCCGGCCAACCAGAAAAAGTGGGAATTTCAAGTGGATCGCTGGATCTCCTCGATCCAGGAACACGTCACCTTCAACCCGGTGCCCGCCGAGGCCAGCGGCTGGATCTCCTCGGCCGGGGAATTGGTCAACGTGGAACACATCGAACCGGTCAAGCCGTTCTCCATCACCCCCGAAGCGTTCATGTCCTATCGGGACGTCACGGCGAATTACGGCGGCCGAGGGGAACCGGGATTTGATTGGGGATTGGGCGGCTACCTCAAGCTCGGCCTCTGGCCCGACGTCCTGCTCGACGTCACCGTGATGCCGGACTTCGGCCAGGTCGAGGTCGACAAGGCGGTACTCAACCTGAGCGCCTTTGAAACCCAGTTTCCCGAAAAACGCCCCTTCTTTCTCGAGGGCATCGACATGTTCAACACCCCGATTGAGCTGTTCTATTCGCGACGCCTCGGGGCCGCACCGCCGACCCCTGAAATGACCGACGAGGAGAGCGTGGTCTCCGGCCCGGTGGGGACCTCGATTCTCTCGGCGGTCAAACTGACCGGACGCACCCCCGGGGGTCTCTCCGCCGGGCTGATCGAAGGGGTCCTGCTGCCGACAAAATTCAAAATTCGCAACGATTCGACCTCGCAGACCGGTAGCCGGCAGAGCACCCCGTGGACCAATGCTGCCGTGCTGCGGGTCAATCAGGAATTGGGCACCTCGTCGGTGGGGGCGATGGCCACTGCACTGAATCCGGCTGAGACCGACGGTTCGTATAGCGGAGGTCTCGATTGGGTGCTGCGCACCGAGGACACCAAGTACGCGTTTCGCGGACAGGTCGCCGGCAGTTTGCGCTACCCGGATGTGCTCGGTAAAGAGGAGCAGCGGGGCGCGGGAATCTACACCCGCATCGGTCGAGAAGGGGGGGCCGATTTTCGGCTCCTCGGCGAGTACCGTTTTTACAGCAAAAAATTCGACCCCAACGACATGGGATTCTTGAGGCGTAACGATCTGCACAACTACAAACTGTATGCCCAATACTTCCGCCGGGAGGCGACCGGTCCGTTCATGGAGATCTACACCGGCTTGCTCCCCTCCGGGGAGTTGAACACCGACGGTTTGGATTTGGGCCAGCGAATAGTCTACTACCTCAACACCAAATGGAAAAACGATGTGTGGTCCGATTTCGGCTTCAACCTGGTCAAGTCCCACTGGGACGACCGGGAGACCCGCGGTGGACCCAACCTGGAGCGGCCCACCACCATGAGCGTGTGGGCCGGGTTCTGGACCCCCTCGCGAAAAATGCTCAGTACCGGGGTGTTTGCCAGCGCTGATTTCTGGAAGTACGGCTACTACGTGCGGGCCGAGGTCACCCCGACCCTGCGCCTGGGGCGGGTCGAGATCAGCCCCTCCGTGTCCTACAGCCATACCAAGGGGCGGGATGCCTACGTCGACACCCTCAGCACCGAGACGGAGGACCAGACCATCATCGGGCGGCGCAAGCTGGACGAGCTCAATATTTCCCTGGACGGTACGATCGTTGTTTTGAAAAACCTCACGTTTCAGTTCAACTCCCAGCTGCTCGCCGTGCGGGCCCACTTCAGCCGCTTTCGCCATTTAATCGACGACGGCAATGATGTCTCGATCCAATACGAAGGAGAACCGGACTTTTCCCGGGCGGATCTGATCCTGCAAGGGCTGATGCGATGGGAGTACCTGCCCGGGTGCGCCCTCTACGCGGTCTACACCCATTTCGGCTTCGGTGAAGGCGCCCCGATCAACAACCCGGCGCTCAGGCGCGGCATCTCCGGCCTCAAGGACGAAGAGCGGGAACACCTGTTCATGCTCAAGCTCTCCCATCGATTCGGATAAAAAGCTGGTAAAAATTGTTACCAGGTAGACAATGGCGGCTGGCGTTCTGACGTAACTCGACATAATTTTTAAGTATGGATGTTGAACGGGAACCCGGAGCGAAATGAGCGGGCAGAGGGATGATCAAGGGTGCTTCGCCCGGGTTGGTGCGGTAGTTCTGCTGCTACTCCTGTTGTTGGGATGTGGTCAACGCAGCAACGATGTCGACCGATCGAGATTTCTCCTGTGGACCCGGACGGCGGCGGCGGAATCAACCGATCTCGCTCTCTTGTCCCCCAACCGAGAGGGGGGGGAGGCGGTCGCCTCCGGTACTCTGTCGAACCCCCCATCGAATCGACCCGTCAAGGTGTGCATCAGCCCGGGCCATCCGTCGACCCCCGGTGACAAACTGTACGAAGCGGTGCTCAACCGCAAAGTCGCCTTCTTGTTGCAGGGTTTGTTAATGAGCTTTGGCGCGGACACCTTGATCACGGTCGACGATCTGTTGGCCTCGGAGATGTTCGCCCCCAATTTCAACAACGAGGATCAGGAACCCCAATTCCGGTTGATCCCGATGACCCCCGAAGAGAAGGCCGAGGTGTGCAACCGTTGGGAAGCGGACTTTCTCATCTCGGTGCACCACAACTATGCCTACGACCAAAATATGAATCACTCAACGGTGTTGTATGAGGTCGGCCGGGACTACGAGGAGCGCTACCCCGGCGCCGAGCTGTGGGCCGAGCTCACCGGTCGTCAGCTGAGGCGGGCGTTGGACGTGACCGAATATCGGGTTCGAGGGGACTACTCGCTCTACGGCACGCCGTTGATCCTGCTCGCCGAATCGACCATGATCGGCATCCTGACCGAGGCCTCTTTCTACTCGAACCCCGATGAGCGGGAGCGGCTGAACAACGACGCCTACCTGGCCGCCGAGGCCGAGGCGATTTTCAACGCGTTTGTCGAATTCTACAATGCCAGCCACCACGGGGGGATCGGAAAAGGGGCGGTAGTGGGGGGAGCTGACGACACCGATGACGCTCCCGATGGTGGGGTGTCAGAAGGGGCGATTCGACCGAACGAAGCGGGCCAAATCATGGTCTTGATGTACCACGACGTGCGCTGGACCCGTTCCAAATGGGTTCGCACCCCCAAACAGTTCAAGAACGATCTGGCACGACTCGTCGACGCAGGATACCGCCCCTTGTCTCTGAGGGACTTCGTCACCGGTCATATCAGTACCCCTCGGGGCTACTCACCCATCGTATTGACCTTTGACGACGGGGCACGGGGTCAGTTCAACATCTCGGGGAGGGGCAAAACCATCGATCCCCACAGTGCCGTGGGTATCCTGGAGGCGTTTCGAGCCGATCACCCGGAGTTCGACCTGGAGGCCACCTTCTTTCTCTCCGGCACAGTGCCTTTCGGCCAGCAGGATCTAATTGAATACAAGCTGAATTATCTCGTGTCCCGGGGAATGGATATCGGCAACCACACGATGGGGCACCACAACCTCAACCTGCCCAAATTTCAAAATCGTGATCAGCTGCAAAAGACCATCGGCGGTCAGGCCAATTTCCTGCGGGAGAAGCTGACCCAATTTCCGGACTACGCGATCGATACCTTTGCCCTGTGCTACGGACAGCGACCCCAATGGCCCTACCTGCGTCGCTATTTGAAATCCGGAGAGTACGACGGCAGGCGCTATGAAAATATCGCCGTGCTCAACGTGGGCGGTGGTCCCTCGGTTTCACCCTATGACAGACAGTTCAAGCCGATGAAGATCTCCCGGATTCGGGCACACAATCAAATCGACAGAGCAAAGGGCCTGTACGATTGGCTCTACCATTTCGAAAAGCATCCGGAATTGCGCTTCATCAGCGACGGGGACGAACGAACGGTGACGGTTCCCAAAACAGCTGTCGAACAGATCGACCGCGCCAAGCTCGGCCAGCGTCGCCTGAAGGTGATTAAATAGTTTTTGGACCGATACATAAACTCACACCCTCATCCAGATCGCGGGTTTGCCCGATCTTGACCCACGGACTTGACGGGAATGACCCATCGTGCTACCAACTAGCTGAATTTATTGGCTTCTATTGCTATAGAGGAGGCAAGATGCTTTGGCAACGATCTCAACTCATTGGGTTAGCTGTGGTGTTTTCTATCGTGGTCCTGGGAGCCGGGAACAGCGGGTGCTCCGACGATGCACCGCCCGCCATCGTGAACAAATGGGAGGACAAGAAAGACTTCCACGGATGGAAGGACAACTTCGAAATCGAAGAGGACCTGGAAGGTGAGGGCAAGTTCTGGACCTCGTATAGTGAAGAACTGAACACAGTGTACTACAGCGAATACGATCTCGAAGCGGAAAAAGACGGCGACGAATGGGTCATCGATGCCGAGTCCAACGACGGCGCTAATTTTGACTTTGAGATGGAGTGCCAAATCGATGACGACGAGCTCGAGTGCGAATGCTCGGACGGGTATTGTGGTGACTACGAATGGACGTTCGAAGAGGACTAGGCACAGCTGACCGCCAGACCCACTTTTAATCGACTTTCCCTGTCGAAGGCTAAAACAGCGACATTTGCCCCTTGAGCTTGAGGACGGTACCGGATTCCGCGTGGAACTCGGTCGCCACATCATCGACCTCGTCCGGCGTTAGCCCGGTGATGACAGCCGTAATCGCCGACCCATCGCCGTTGAGGTCGAACCGGGAGATATGGGCAGTACTGGGCAACATCGACTTGAGCAGCGCCCGCGGGCTCGCCGGCGCGCGCTTTCGCTGGGGGCTGAAAAAGGCCACTTCCCTCCCGGTGACCCGCGCCAGGTGCCATTTGAGATGGGCGTACTGCTCGTTGTCCGTCTCGGGTTTCTTGAACCTGATTTGAGTCGTTTCCGCGGAACAGTCGATGGATTTGTATCGGGCGCGGACTTGTTGGAGTAGATTTTTGGCGTTGGTTCGCGCCTCCTCGTCCCCGGGGAGCGCATCGACCGGGGTGTAGTGCAGCACCGACTCGCCGTCCAACCCGGCGACAACGATTTCCGGGGGGAGACTCATCAGTACGGATTGAACCTCTTCGAGGCAGGTCGCGTTGCGAATTCGAAGAAAGGCCTCGGGGCTGGTGACCTTGATCCCCGCCAGGGACCGGGCCTCCCGAAACGGATCCCGGCCGCGACTGCGCCAGCGGCGGGGCAAGCCGGCCATCTGTGTGGCGCCGTATTGTAGCTGGTGAGTATTTCGGTCCACCATGTCGATCACCACGCAGGCGGTTTTACCGGGCCAGGGGCGCAGTCCCCGACCGATGCACTGGGTGTACACCAGCGGTGAGGTGGTGGGACGGGCCATCAAGATGCACTCCACACTGGGATCGTCGAACCCCTCGGTGAGCACACCGTAATTGGTCAACAGATCGATTTCGCCCTCGGCGAACCGTTTCAGCAGGGCACCCCGCTCCTTGGTCTTGCCGTCGATTTTCTCCGCGCGCCATCCGAGGGCGCAAAAATCCTCGGCCATGTGCTCCGCGTGCTCCAGGCCGGCACAAAAGACAATGGTCTTCTTGCCCGCCCCTTTTTCGAGCCACGCCTTGGCGGCCAACGCGCGCCGGCTGGGGTGATCCATCACCCGTGACAAAGCCCCCACCTGAAAATCCCCTCCGGACATCTTGACCCCGTTGAGGTTCAGATCGGTGCGGACCATAAAGTATTTCATCGGCGAGAGGTAGCCGAGATCCTCCAGCTCGGCCCGCGTGATTTGAAAGGCCACTTCACCGAACACATCGAGCACCGAGCGACCGTCCGTGCGCCAGGACATGCCGGGTTGGAAAGCGCTGCGCCTGGATCAGTTCATGTGGCCAGCGGAACAACACATCCTGCCAGCCCTGCACGCGGCACCAGACTTCGCCGTGACCGTCCTGAACCTCCATTTGCGCCACCACCCGGCGTTCGTCGTAATCCAATTCGGTCATTTCCATGCGAATCGGCACTGCCGTACCCGGAGGTGGACCCGGCTGATAAAACTCGATCTTCGCCACACTCACCGGCAGCATGTAAACGTC
>JANQET010000001.1 GCA_028278265.1 Myxococcota bacterium | reverse complement strand
TGGCACTTCGGTTGAGGCGCCTTGTGAGTTCGACGAGTTCCTCAAGTAGGTCGCGATCTGCGCGAGGTTCTTCGACCTTGACGGGACCAGGGTGGTGCTCCATCAGTTCGGTCGGGGCAAGACGGTGTTCACCGCCTTTGACCTGGGACGCTCGTTGACGCCGGACACCTACGACGTCATCGAATCCCTGTTGAGAAAGTCGATCGCCCATATCCACCGCAAGGGGTCTGATCCCGACAAGGTGTTGCCCCACCACGGTGTTCCGGTTTCCCTGATGATCAGCGGATTTGTTGGTGAACGGTTGAGGATCGAGCAGCGGTTTTCGAACGTGTGGTTTCACAACACCTTCGATCAGAGCTTCAGCACGGACAGTCCGTGGACTCGCGATCTGGATCCGCTGCCGGATGACCCGCAGGTTTTCCAGTTCTGGTTTGCGCCCCCTGATGAGGTGGGGACCTACTCAACCACCGGAGAGATCGGCTCGTTGGTCGACGATCTCTATACCTACATCGGCGAGGACAGCCTTGAATTCGAGGTGATGCGGGATTTCAACACCTTGATCACCGACAGCATGGTCGCCCTCGACAGCGCCCCCGTGGCCGGTTGGGACAGGTGGAAAATCAACAAAGCGCTTTACTATCTGCGGCGGGCCCGAGCCCGGGGGCAGACGTCGAAATGCAGAATTGCTCGCAATATCACCGATATTCTCAAAGCGATCGCCGTCACGCGACTGGTCAGATCCCAGGAGATGACCGAACGGATTCTCGAGCTGGATGACCTGCTGAAAATCGAACAGGGCGCCTACTACCTCTGGGACAGGAAATAGGGGGTATTCAATGAAACGGATAAACATCGTTCTCATCGTTATCTTGAGCCTGACGGTTGCGTTTCGTTCGAATGCTTCGTCCGACGATATCGAGAAAAAGATGCAAGCCCGGCTGATCGAGCTGAAGCGGCTGCTCGATAGGCCTCCCTCTGATCAGGAACGGACCGACCGGGACACCCTGACCGGTGAGCTCGAGCGGATCGGCCGCGCCATCGAGCAGTCCGATGCCGAGCTGAAAGCGCTGTTCGCCCAACGCTCGTCAGAGATCGCGACGCTGGGGAGCCTCGCCCGAGATCGGCAGAAATCGATGGAGCGGGACTACGACGCGAAGATTCGCGACGTCTTGTCGGGGATCGATGCGGTGGGCCAAGGGAGCGTCGCAGAACGACAACAACTGGTCGAAGAATTGAACGACCTGCTGGCGTCGATCGCATCCCCCGGGTCGACGTTCATCTATGGAACGCTGCCGTATCAACACGGCAACTGGGCAGCCCACCCCCCGTTGACCCAACCGACCGTGCTCCCGGCCTACCGGGGCGGGAACGGGGTGATCGGGGCAGGGGATTTGGCCCATACCGATATCGCGCCGATCTCGATGACCATCGCTGAGGCGGCCCAATCCCTGGAGTGGAATCCGGTAAAGATCTACCAATGGGTGAAAAACACGGTGCAAACCGAATGGTACTGGGGGTGCATGAAGGGGGCCGAGGAGACCCTGCGCCAACAAAGTGGCAACGACTGCGATCAAGCGGCACTGCTGGTCGCCTTGCTCCGGGCCTCGGGTTATCCCGCGAGATTCGTGCGCGGGCTGATCGAAGTGGGGATCGGCACCGGTGAGCTGCAAGCGCTGTTGGGAGTGGGGGAACCGAGGGGGATTGGACAGCTGTTTCAAAAAGCGGGGACCCCTTTTAAAACCATTGTCGCCGGTGGGAAAATCGACCGCTACCAGTTCGAGCATATCTGGATTGAGACCGAAGTGCCCTATGCCAATTACCGGGGCGTGGTGATCGACGACCACGGAAAATCCTGGCTCGGACTGGACACGAGCATCAAGGTTCAGGGGTATGATCACGTCGCGCCAACCGATGTTCATCGGGACTTTCCCTTGGCCGACGTTCGCGCTGGGTATCTATCCAGCGACAGGGACGACACTCCCCTCGAGTATCTGAAATCTGAGCTACAGCATTGGCTCGAGCAACACCATCCCGGGGTGACCTACGACGAGCTGCCGGCGACCCGTCAGCTGAAGACCGAGGTGCTGAACCTCCTCCCCGCGGGCCTGCAGTTCAAAGATGTGTTGGTGACCGGGGAATACACAGACCTTCCGCCGGAGCTGGTATTCGCCGTTCAGTTAGCGGCGTACGATCGCGACGGCACGGTGTTGTTTCAAGTGGAGCGACCGCTCTACGAGCTCGCCAATCGATTGGTCGCGCTCAGCTTCGAACCCGAGACGATCGCGGATCAGGAGATCATCAATGCCTACGGCGGGCTGGACTATACGCCGAGCTACCTGGTGAGACTGCGGCCGGTGCTCCTGGGGGACGAGGAGCGCCTCGGCGTCGCTGCAGACGGGTTGGCCGTCGGCGAGCCGTTTGACATCGAGATTGGTCTCTCTTCACCCCGTGGAGAGGCCCGAAGTCGAAATCGACACTTGGTGGGAAATTCGGCGGTGATCGGCATTGTCGCTCAACAACCGGCGCCCCCGGGCGAACCCATTGATGAAACAGCCACCGCCAGTCGCCTGCTGCATGAGGTGGCGACAGGCTATGTCAGCCGATGGAACGAGGCCGAGGAGGAGCTGGCCGCGCTTTTTCATCAGACCCTGGTTCGTCCGATGCCCACCGTCGTCACTGTCGGTGGGGTGGTGGATGTGGCCTACCTGCTCGATACGGCGCTGGAGATGAAATGGAAGGGGGCCTACCTGGATGCGGATTATCGGGTTGTCGAAACGGTCGGCGGGTTGGCGATGGCCGAGCGGAGCACGTCCCGAACCTTTACCCAATTGTCGTCACTGCAGGGTTCCGCGCTCGAACATCAAGTGTTCGAAGAGCGCTTCGGCGTCGACGGGATCTCGACGGCCAAGCTGTTCGGCCTGGCCCACGCAGAAGAAATCGAAATTGTACGAATCGACGGCGACAACCTCGAGGAGGTGCTCCCGACCCTGCCGTTCGCTGATCCCATCAAGGGGGATATCGGCGATGCGATCAACGCCGGGTTGGTGGTGCAGCTGCCGGCCGCATTGGTAACCTATGAGGACTGGAGCGGCGTCGGTTACGTCAAGGAGAACCCCCGGACCGGTGAATCCGGTTGGATGCTCTCGGGCCTGATCGCCGGCGGGATGACCGCCTGGAGGAGCGATCGCTGGGACGACTACTACAAGGACAGATTGTCCAATCCGTTTTCAGAACCCCCGAACCTGGATCCGGCGGCGGCCCAGTTCATTCAGAAAATCGCCAGCACTGACCTGCAGCAGGGCAAGGTGGGGGAGAGGTTGCCGGCAGAGCTCGAGGTCATTGTCCGGGACACAAAAATGCGACCGGTCAAAGGGGCCACGGTGACGTTTGCCGTGAAGACCGGCAACGGATTTCTCAATCAGCAAAAGCTGGTCTATCCCATCCGGACGGACGCCCAGGGAGTGGCCAGGGTCTGGCTGACCCTGGGCAAACGAACCGCCGATAACCCGACCTATTGGTGGGAAGAGGACGGTGATTTTCCCCAGCAGGTCGGCGAAAACATCGTCAGCGCAAGGCTCGACTCGGGCGTCTCGACCGCCACGCCGTTTACCGCGTACGGATTTCCCCAAAAGGCCGCGGTGTTGAGGAAAATCCATTGGAGCGAGGAGAAGGGATATCCCCTCGCCTTCATGGGATTTGTCTCTGCAGTGGTGGAGGACGAATACGGTAACAATCTCTCCAACGTACCGATGGTATTCTCGGTGGGTGACGGTATCGCCACAACCACCTGCAACGAGCCGCCTCCGGCCGGGCGGGGGGCAGCACTGTTCAGAACCGACGATCCCTGCTTGGAGCACTACCCCGTGTTCGAGCAGTGCGCCACCAGTGCCGAGCTGGAGCTCAAGTCGAGTCTCCATGGGGCGGCGGCACAGGTTTTTCTGGGCGGCGCAGCGTCGACGGATTACCCGATACAAGTGACAGCGGAGGGGTTGACCAAACAGTTCACCTTGTCGACCAGGGAGTTCGGCAATTGCACCGGAGCGTCGGCGCCGAGACATCAGCTGTTCCTGGCCCACAGTTACAAGGCCGATAGCGCCGGCAACCTCATCGATGCGGCGAAACCCGGAGATACCCTGCCGCTGTACGCCCAGATGCACTTTCTCTCCGAACAGGGAAAGACCGAGGAGAGCTACGGCATCTGCGGCGTCGCCTGCGATCTCGGCGAGGAGAAGTGGGATCAGTTCTGGGGCCGATGTGAAGTGTTTCATTTCGGTACGCAGCAGTTCTCCCAGCGGAGGGATTTCAAGAAAGAGGAGGTCTATTTCGGTGATCAGCTGGGCCTCTCACACACGGGTGGGGTCTATTCCACCGACTACCGGGTCGAACCAGGGGTCAACGAGATACCGGTCAGGGGCAAGGGGAAAATCACCGTCACCTGGCCCCAGGTGACGATTTGTGAAAACGATTTTGAGCCCAACGATGTGTATGTCGGTGACTTCGGTCTCGTCGCCCGCAGTGAGATCAAGATGAAGGTGTACGGTGTCGATGTGCTGGTGCCGTCCCCCCTTCCGATTGCGGTCGACCAGGCGGGCTATGTCAGAGCGGACAGGACCATCCCCTACACGATCACTCCCGCTCAATACAACGCCGTGGACGCCCATGTCTTTGTCTATGAGGGGGATACACTCATCGCAGCGATTCCGGCTGAAAAACAGGGCTCGGGAGTTGCCACCATTGCGGCCGGCTTCAAGTTCGATCTGGACAACGGCGGGATGGATGGCCACACCGCGGTCGTGGTGCTCAACTACGGGTCACAGCATCAAATCAAGAGCGAGCCGATTGCCCTGAGGTTTCTCAACGTCACCGCGTCGCCCGGCCCATTCGAGCTCCAGCGGGTGGTTGATCTGACGCAGTTCGACTCGGAGCTGACGGGCCTTAAAACCGCGGGGTATACCGACGGGTATCAGGCCTTTCAATTCGGCTTGGGCTATGATGCCGATGCCACGGTAAAATTGTTCAATGCGGCCGGTGACGAGTTGAAGACAATCGTCCCCAAGACCCGGCTGCCTGTCGGCGCACACAAATTTGTCGTGGATTTCGAGACCATTCACTCCGCTCAGATCCAGCCTGCAGTCGAGGAGAATTTCTATCTCCAGCTGGAGGTGATTGCGGCCCATGACGAAAACCTGAAAGACATCTTTCAATACCCAGGAAAACTGGCCATTCGATTGGAGGGCAAAACGCTGGGGCAGATGGTCGTCCACGACGTGATGATCCAAGACGGATCCCTCAATTTATCACAGACCGACATCTCAATGGGCGGTCGGGGCCCGACCCTGGAGCTGACCCGTTTCTACAACAACCAGGGCAAGGCGGCCTCTGCGATGGGACCCGGTTGGCGTCATAGCTTGGAGAAGACCCTGACGCCGCTTTCCTCGGCAGAGAATCCCCTGGGACCGGTACCCCCCTGGGTGGTGGCGATGGCCGGAAAATTCTATTCTCCCAACGCCATCGTCGAGCCCCACACCTGGACCTACGTGCGGGTCAACGGGACCGGCTTCAAGAACTACCTCGGCGCGTGGTATCCGGAGCGGGGCCGTCACGGAAAACTGGCGCTCGTCGAGGGGCAATTTGTCTACACCGCCAAGGACGGCACCCGGTACCGCTATCCCTATCCGGACCTCCGCCGTAAACCGACCGGCGTCACCACAATCGAAGATCCCAACGGCAACGCGATGACCTTCGACTACAACTCCAATGGACGCCTGAGCGCGGTTGAAGACGCGGTCGGCAGAACGCTCCATTTCGAATACCTCTCCTATACGAGTTCCACCTTGACCCGGGTGACCGGTCCTGACGGCATCGAGATCACCTATGAGTACGACGACGACAAACAGCTGGCGCGGGTGCTCAAGAACAACCGGCGAGAGACCAAGTACGAGTATCACAAAGGCAATCTCTCGAAGGTGATCGATACCAACGGCAATGCCTTTGCTTACGAGTATTACGCCGACAGCGAGCTCGAGCCGATGCTGCCGGATTTCTTGATCGGCTTGGATGCCGCCAAAATCGTCAAAAAGGTCATTTATCCGGATCTCAATTTTGCCGAGTTCCTGTACGACACATCCGGAGAAAACGGACGAACGGTCGTCGACCTGAGGGGCAACCCCACCGAGTACCTGCTCAATTTTTTCGGCAATCCCAAGGAGATCACCTATCCCCTCGGCAAGACGGAAAAGATGACCTGGTCCATCGATGAGGGCAAGGACGACAACGTGATGACGTCGGTCACCGACGCGCGGGGCAACACGACCACCTTTGAACACGATGTCAACGGCAATGTGAGGATCGAAACCGATCCCTACGGCCGCCAAATTGTCACCGAGTGGGATCCGGTGTTCAACAAACCGCTCAGCAGAACCGACCGCAACGGGGTCAGTCAATATTGGGATTACGACGAAAGCACCGGTAACCTGATGACCTACACCGACGGTGACCAAAAGGATCATACCTATACCTACTATGACACCGGTGAGCTGCACACAGAGACGGATCCCAAGGGGTACACCAAGAAATTCACCTATGACCGGTGGGGTTATCCGGACATCGTCGCCCATGGTGGGGCGCTGACCGACTACGACTATGACGTCAAGGGACGAAAAATCGTCGAAATCGATTCACGGGGAAACCGCACGACCCATCACTATGACGACTTGGATCAATTGGTGCGCATCGAGTATCCCCGATTGGTCGCCTACACCTTGCCCGAGGGCTCAGCGACCAGCGCCCACTTTGCCTACGACGCGGAGGGCAATCTCCTGAGCAAAACGGATCGGGTCGGTCTCAAGCGGGCGTACACCTACACGGGTCGCAATCAGATCGAAACGATCACCCGGTCGAACAGGGACGGCAGCGCGCTCTACGGCGAGCAACGGTTCGGCTACGACGAAAACGGCAATACCGTTTCGCAGACCGACTGGAAGGGCGTCGCCACCACCCACACCTACAATGAGCTCGATCAACGGGTGACCACCACCAATCGCCTCGGCGATACAATGGTGATGGCGTACGACCTTGCGGGAAACCTGATCCAGTCCACTGACTATGAAGGGCGGGTCAGCGATTTTGCCTACGACAAGCTCAACCGGTTGACCGATAGTTGGGAACCGCAGCTGCACAACCACACCGAGCGGGGCTATCTCGAGCGAACCTATTACCACGAAGCGGATGGGACGAAGAATCTCAAAACCGTGTCGAACCAGGAGGGACACACGACGACGTACGAGTACAACGGACGCTACCTGAAGACCAAGCAAACCGATCCCCTCGGCGGTGTGTTTGAATGGCAATATGATGACAACGGCAATCTGGTCGAAACGATCGACGAAGCGCTGACCGTCACCACCCACGGCTACGACAATCGAAACAGAAAGCAGTGGACGCGGAGCATGGACAACGCCACCACCAGCTTTGGCTACGACGACAACAACAACCTCACCCATGTGATCGATCCCCTGCACAACGAAACGATCACCCGCTACGACAATTGGAACCGGCCCTACCGAATCATCGACCCGGCCGACCACGTCGTCCTCACAGCGTACGATGGTGAGGGGAACCCGGTCAAAACGACCGATGGTCGGGGCAATATCACCCGCTCCTATTATGACGAATTGGGTCGCCTGAGCCGGTCGGTCGACGGGGAAAACAACCCGACCCGGTATCAGTACGACGTCAACGGCAATGAGGTGGAGATAACGTACGCCAACGGTGCGGTGACCCAAAAGACCTATGACGGTGAGGATCGATTGAGATTGACGGTGGAGGCGGTCGGTCAGGACGAAGAGCGATCGGTCGAGATTCTCGAATACGACAAAGTGGGCAACCCGTTGAGAGTGAGGGACTACAACGGCAACGTCGTGGAGACGGTGTACAACAGTCTCAATTTGCCGTGGAAGGTGATCGATCCCCTGCTCAAGGTCACCGAGCAAACCTACTACCGAGACGGCAAGCTGGAGCGGGTTATCGACCGCAGAGGCCACCGGACCCATTACCTGTACGATGCGCTCAATCGGGAAACGACGATCATCGATGCGCTCGATCAATCCATCGTCAAAACCTATGACGCCGTGGGCAATCTCGAGACGATCACCAACAAGAAGGGGGTCGTCACAGAGCACTTCTACGATCAACAGCATCGCCTGGATCATTCGGTCGTGGCAGGTGTCCGCATTGTCAAAAACGAATACGACCCAGCCGGTAATCTGCGCTTCGCCACCGACGCATTGGGCCATCGGACGGAGTATCGGTACAACTCGCGGGGATTGCTCCAAACTACTATCTTCCCCGATCTCACCACTGAGTCTCGCACCTACGACGAGGCGGGAAATCTGGGGACGGTGACCGACGAGGAGGACAAGGTCACGACCTACACCTACGACAACGCCAATCGGCCCAAGACGATCACCTTTGCCGGTGAACTGACCGAAACATTTTACGATGAAATGGGCAATGTCACGGAGCTGAGAGATCCCAAGCTCACCAGCAAGCGAACGGCCTATGATCGGCTCAATCGGGTGGTCAGCGTGACAGAGGATCCGGGGGGCCTGAACCTCCAAACCCGGTACACATACGATGCCAACGGCAACTTGACCCACCAAATCGATCCCAGCGGTCATCACGTGTCGTTCAGTTATGACGGCCTGAACCGCAAGACCGAGCACATCCAGCACAAATCCGGCGGCAACCTGACCACGCGCTACACGGTTTATGACAATGAGGGCAATCTCAAGGAGGTGGCCGATCCCAAGGGTCAGGTGTTCACCTATGACTATGATCTGTTGAACCGCCAGACCGACAAATACTATCCTGCCACAGCGTCCCCTTATCTCCGGATTGACCACATCCATACCGAGTACGACGAGAACAACAACATCACCGCTCTCACAGAGACCAAAACCACGACAGACAACGAGGTGATCACCGAAAGCACCGGGTATCGCTATGATGAGTTTGACCGGGTGATTGAAAAGGATGAGCGCGGATTTGTCATCGAATATCGTTACGATGACAACGGCAACCGGACTTGGGTGCAGACCGACGGGGGGCTCACTGAGTACACCTATGACGCGCTCAACCGCCTCGAGACCGCCATTGTCGACGGCAGCGTGACGGTCTATGAATATACCTTGGACGGTAAAAAAAGCTCAGTCAGTTATCCCAACGACACAACCGTCACGTACACCTACTTCCCGGCCAATCGGGTCGCCACGATTGAGAACACCCATACTGACGGGACTGTGATCTCCCGCTTTGACTACGAGTACGATAAGAACGGCAACCGCACGGTGCAGATCGAGCTGCAAAACGGCACTGCTGAGACGACCGAATACCATTATGACGCGGTCAACCGGCTCGTTGATTTTACCATCACCGGTCCCCAAACGGTCACGACGACGGCCTACACCTATCAAGGGTACAACCGCAAAACAGAGACGGTGGCTCGAGACGGTTCACCGACCAAGAGCAGAACCTACCACTACGACGAGACCAATTGGTTGATCTCGATTGACGATGACGTTCAGCAGAAGGAGATCACCTATCTCTATGACGACAACGGCAATACGGTGCTGAAGTCGGACAGCTCGCTTGCCGACCAGGATATCGCCTTCAGCTACAACGCCAAAGATCAGCTCGTGCAGACGGCGAGAGGCCTGCCTGGGACCCAGGAGATCCTCGGGCGGTACGATTACGATGCCAACGGCTTGAGAATTCGCCATCTCGACAGCGAGCGGGGCGATGTGCTGTATTACTACGACGGGCCGTCGATCATCGAGGAGCGCGACGCTGGGGACGATTCCCTCATTGCCCACTACCGCTATGCTGACCGCCTGTTGAGTCTGGATACAGGGGTTGCGACCCAGTACTTTCACCACGATGTGTTGGGGACGACCAGCAACCTCACCGACGATGCCGGAGAGCAGATCGCGAGCTACCGCCTGGATCCATGGGGAAAGATCCGGCAGCAAGAGGGGACCAGTGTCAACCGACAGCTGTTCACCGGCCAGGAGCACGACGAGAAGACCGGTCTGATCTACTTCGGCGCGAGATACTACGACCCGGATACGGCCCGGTTCATCACCCAGGACAGTTACTTGGGAAAACCGGGTACGCCCCCATCCCTGCACCGGTATCTGTATGCCTATTCGAACCCGATGGTCTACATCGATCGCCAGGGTCATCGCACGCGGAAGTGGTACGATTTCATCACCTACGGGCTGAGGGAAACCTCCAATTGGCTCAAATCCAAGATCAGCACGGCTACTGACTTCTACGGCAACAACACCGTCTCCAACGTCGCAGAGGGGTTGCTCTACACCTTCGTGGATGTAGGGACCGGGTTTGTCGAGGCGCCGATCAACACCATTGAAACGATCACCAACGACAGCGTCAACATGTACTACGACCCCAAATTGAAGAACCTGCCGGTCTTGGGGAGAGTCGGACAAAACCTGGGGACCAGCGCCGGTGACTTTATTGTCGATCCCAATGTGGAGACCGGTGCCAAGCTGGTCGCAGCAACCGCTGATACGGTTCAGGTCGCCGCGGGAGGGGTCGATTGGAAGCGAAACTACAAAGCCAAAACAAAACCGCTGACCCAGCCCAAGGAGTGGCTAAAAGACAAAACGAGAATTGTACGGAGAAAGAAAAAAAGAAATAGCGCCATCACGGCCGAAGCGAGCGGGCAGAAAAAGGAGCTGCCGACCCTTGATGAGGGCTATCACTATCGGCACTACGAAAGCGGAGAAGTAAAGATCGCCCGAAACCCGGGCAAGGCAGGGAGCCTGCCCAAGAAAGAACTCGTGGATGGTCAGGTCAGACTCGTTCCTCCTCCGATCGAGGGGAGGAAGAGGGTACCGACCAATACCGTCACCGGTCAGGACTACCATCGGAGGTTGAAGCGCTTCTTCAGACGGTTCGAGGGAAAAAAATCAAACCACTTCGAGTTTCACAGTGTCGAGCGGAAACTCGCCGACGGCATGCAAACCGATTGGATCCTCGTCGATAAGCAAAACAAAAAAATATACATTTATGATCTGACGATTCGCGAAAACGTCAAGCATCGCCTTAAGGGAAAAGAGTACGTGCAATACGTCAAGAACATACAACAGAGGATGAAGGATAGTCATCAGGCCGCGCGCGAAAGATACAGCGCGACCATGGAACGGCTCAGACAAATGCCGGATTTTGAAAAGTACAAGGTCGAATATCGGGAAAAATATTGGGAGAACGTGACGGATCACTGGGAGGCCCTCGATGTTGACGGGAACCTGTACTTGCCGAAGAAAAAAAAGGAATAGTTCTCATCACCCCATTTTCTGTGACTTTGAGCAGCTGCTAACAGTGGTCATTCCAACACCCCAAAGGTGAGAACCAAAATGCGGATCAACAGCGGTGTGTATTGTATCTGTTTTTCCTTGGCGCGAACCCGGCGGTTTAAGGTGGGAAAACTCGGCTCGTTTGCCCTGGATGCGGGAGAATACATCTACGTGGGCAGCGCCCGCCAGGGCCTGTGGCAGCGGGTGACCCGACATCTTCAGCGCAAAAAGAAGCCCCGTTGGCATATTGATTTTCTAACCGGCTGCCGCGATCTGCGGGGCCGGTCGGCGATTCTGTTTTTGAATCCCGCGGTAAGTGAATGTACCCTGAGCCGAGGCCTGAGTGAGCTGAACGCGACACCGGCGATTATGGGATTCGGCGCGAGTGATTGTAAGCAGGGTTGTCCAAGCCATTTGTGGTGGTCCAACGAGCCGCTGGGACCGAGCCTGATTGACCGGTTTGCGCTACCGACGGGGTCAGCCGATCCGGTGCCCGGATTCCAGCAACTGATCGACTGGGTTCATTGGCAGGCAATTCCCGACTGTCCCGGACGCTATCGTTTGGTCAGCCCCCCATCCACGCTGGATTCGTTTTGGGGTTGGCACGCCGTCTTGGCCGTTGAAAAATCGAACCGGGCGCGGGACCCGGTGCTGGTGGTCCCCCTCGCCGATGGGGGCGCGTTGTTGAGCTACCTCAGACGGGGGCACCCCATTCGACATACGCTGAACACCCCGGAAGGATTCGTTCGAAAAGCCCGTCAGCTGCAATTGGCGCTGGAGAATCGGTCAATAGTCTCGCGGGTACAAGGGTTGGCGGCACGCGGGGGAGCACGGAATCTAGTGTTGCGCCTTGGAAAAGAGTAGTCATAACTGCTGTGCGCTGGACTGTTTGTTTTGGGCCGGTCTTTCGGTCTCACGGCAGGCGTCTGCTGAGGTTTCCGTAAACCTTTGAAAATATGCGCTATTAGTGTAATTTGAGCTTCGCTCCGGGGTATACAGCAGCCGAAGCCCGTGCGAAATTTTGTTACGAAATTCATTATAATGGTACCAAAGAAGGGATATCGAACCGTAACCGTTGCACCTTTTCACCAAGTCGTATAAAATTTCAAACGCTTCACTGTATTCGCCTTTGGATTGTGGAGAACGGCAGGTTGGATTTGTAAACAAGGAGAACTCATGAAAAAGACAATCTTCATCTTTGTTGCCCTGTTTGTTTGGAGTGGCACGGCGCTTGCGAAGAAAGCGGTGCCACTCGAACGTGTGCGGGGCGGGTATGTCCTCAACATGAGGATTCCGGAGGTGACCATCAACACCGTCGACAGAACAGGCCTTGCCAGTTCTGAATCAAAAGATGGAGAGACCTATTCTCGACTCGACATCCTGGATTATCATTCAACCGAAATCATCGGACAAGCTGAGTTGCCGGTATTCTACTTCTACCTGGCGCTGACTGAGGATGGCGAACTCCCTTCATTTGAAGTTCTCGATTTCACCGACGAATTGATTCCCCTTGAACACACGGTATTCCCGGCGCAGATCCCCTGGCCCAAGTCAAGGCCGATCGCCGATCGACCTTTTTCCTATGACCAGAAATACTATCGTTCGACTGGTCAACGAGATCCGTTTATCGCTATCGATAAGAAGCTCTCGATTCGCGGTATTCCCTGTGTCCGCCTAAAGGTGTCTGCTTTCTCCTATAATCCGAAAACAAACGAGCTAACGGTGGCCCGCGAGTTGAACATCAAAATTCATATGGATTCTGAATCGCGTATCATCCATATGAATTCTCGCATATTCGAAAAATACCTGCGCAGTGTTACCGCGAATTTCGACGATCTCTACCTCCCGATTCAGACAAAGGCCGCAGACGACTATCTCATCATTTCGGCGCCGGAATTTGAGGCCGATTTGGGAGACTTTGTCGATTTTCTGGGCAGCTACTTCAATGCAACGATGGTAACAACGCAAGATACGGGCACATCCTCAGATGCCATCATCTCTTACATCAAGGGACTCGACCCAACACCTTCCTATATCGCATTGGTCGGCGATACAGATACCATTCCGTCGAACTCTGGTTCCGCCTGCTATACCGATCTCTACTACTCGACCACTGACGGTGACCACTATCCCGACATTCAGGTGGGACGAATTTCTGTTACCAACTCAACTCAATTGGCCAACGTGTTGAAAAAAACAATGCACATGTATGCCAACGCGGTAGACGTCAATAACTTTGTCGGTGGCGTTGATTCGGGAAGCGGTCATGTGGCCGAGGGAACCCACAACTACGTTATCGACACTCACTTCGCTCCCGATGGATTTACAAATCACAAGTATTACTGCAACAGTGACAACTCGGCTT
>JANQET010000434.1 GCA_028278265.1 Myxococcota bacterium | reverse complement strand
AGGCTCCGACCTTGGTTTCGCTGGAGGACGTGGCCGCTGCCTGTGCGTCGTCGGCGGCATCCGATTTTGCTTCGGCGGCCGGCTCCTCGGCGGGTGCTGCTGATGCTTCAGCTTCGGCCTTCTCAGGCTCGGCCGGCGGAGCGGCCTCAGCAGCTTCGGGTGCTTCGGCTTCAGCTTTAGCCTTAGCTTCTGCCGCCTCGTCCTCGGCTTGAACCTTTTCCGCCTCGACAGCCATTTCGTCCAGCTTTTGCGCGAGAACATCACCCAGTGTCGCCCGATCCGAGGTGGAGCGGCTCTCGCGACGAAATTCGGAGATATCCCCTTCGGCTTCGCGTTCGGCGACCGTCTTGGTGGAGAGCCCGATTTTACGCTCGACCGGGTCGACAGTGATCACTTCGGCCTTGACCGTATTGCCCTCGACCAGAATCTTTCGCGGATCGTCGACGTGCTCGTTGCTCATCTCCGAGACATGAACCAGGCCTTCGATGCCCGGCTCCAATTCCACGAAGGCGCCGAAATCGGTAATCTTGATCACTTTGACGTCGAGAATGCGTCCCAGAGGATAGTTCTCGGGAATGCGCTCCCACGGATCCTCGTAGAGCTGTTTAATGCCCAGGCTCACCTTCTGCTCTTCGTGGTTTACGCTGAGGATGACCGCCTCGACCTCTTCGCCCTTGTGGAACAGCTCGGACGGATGATTGATCCGCTGGGTCCAGGAGAGGTCTGTCTTGTGCACCATTCCGTCGATGCCGTCTTCGATACCGATGAAGACACCGTAATCGGTGATGGAGCGAATGCGTCCCTTGATCGTGTCGCCGGGGTGGTACTTGTCGATGAAGCGCTCCCAGGGATGGGGTTCCAGCTGCTTGACGCCCAGGGAGATGCGCTTGGCCTGCATGTCCACGTCGAGTACCACGCATTCGACCACGTCGCTCACCTTGAGCAGCTTGGACGGATGCTTGACCCGCTTGGTCCAACTCATCTCCGAAACGTGAATCAGTCCCTCGATACCATGCTCGAGCTCCACGAACGCGCCGTAGTCGGTGATCGAGACGATAGCGCCCTTGACCTTCAGGCCGATGGGATAGTTGGTCTCCGCGTCGGCCCACGGATCATTGCGGGTCTGTTTGAGACCCAGAGAAACGCGCTCGGTTTCGGAGTTGTACTTGAGCACGCGTACTTCGATGGCGTCACCGACCTTGAGGATCTCCGACGGATGGCTCACCCGTCCCCAACTCATGTCGGTGATGTGCAACAGGCCGTCGATACCGCCGAGATCGACGAAGGCGCCGTACTCGGTGATGTTCTTGACCACGCCCTCGACGATGATGCCCTCTTCGAGCTTCTCCAGGGTTTTGCCCTTCATCTCGTCCCGTTCCTGCTCGAGCAATGCACGGCGGGAGAGGACAATGTTGCCCCGCTTCTTGTTGAATTTGATGACCTTGAAACGGTGGGTTTCACCGATCAACCGTTCCAGGTTGCGAATAGGTCTCAGATCGACCTGTGAACCGGGCAGGAACGCCTTGACCCCACCGCGAATCGCCACGGACAATCCGCCCTTGACCCGCTGGTTGATCGTGCCTTCGATAATCTCATCCCGCTCGCAAGCGGCGGAAATCTCATCCCAGACCTTCATCCGGTCCGCTTTTTCCTTCGAGATTTCGATCAGCCCGGCTTCGTTCTCCAATGCTTCGATGTAGACATCGACTTGATCCCCGACCTTGACCGAGATGCCTCCGGCCGTGTCTGCAAACTGGTGGATATTGATCTCGCCTTCTGACTTGTAGCCAATATCGACCAGCACCTGGTCCTTGCCAATCTTGACGACGTGGCCTTTGACAATGCGGTTTTCCTGCAGCGAATCTTCGACCTCCAGGCTTGCGTTCAGCAGCGCCTCGAAATCATCTCCGTTATTGGATGGGGTGTTTTTCGTCTCCGTCATGCGTTTGTGTAGGCTATAATGCCCTCTCCTTTCAGGTGTGGCCCTTGATTGTGGCTAACCATCGATTTTCTTTGTAAAAAATGGTTTATACACGAGTCCACACGCAGGCGTGCTTTTATTCGGTTTCTATATAGAAGTCAAAGGAAAAATTCGCTATCTTTTAAGTTCGTGAATATATTGGGTGATGGTGGTGATTACTTGTTCAGCGGTTAAGTCGTCGCAGTAAATCGGCACCGCATCTTCGGCTTGGCGGAGGGGAGCAATTTCTCGGTTGCGGTCCTGTTCGTCCCGTCGATCTTGATCCCATTCGACTTCCTCGATGGTCACCGTCTCTCCGCGCTGACACAACTCCAGGAAACGGCGCCGCGCCCGGACCTTTGAGCTGGCAGTGAGAAAGAATTTCGCCTCCGCGTCCGGAAAGACCACCGTGCCGATATCCCGGCCCTCCAGCACGACGCCGCCACCCCTGCCCAAATCCCGCTGAATCTCGAGCAGGGCGTCACGCACCGCCTGGTGGCGGGCCACCTTGGACGCACCGGCGCTGATCCGTGCGGATCGAATCTCCGGCTCGACACTCTCATCATCCACGTAGAGCATTCCCTTGGAATCGAAGGCAAATCGGTGGTTTTTAATCAATTGGGCCAGGGCGTCACCGTCTTCCCACCGGACACCGCTGCGATCGGCGAGCAGGGCCACCGTGCGGTAAAGCGCTCCGGTATCGATCAGGGCAAACCCCAATGCCTTGGCCACGCCCTTTGCCGCCGTGCTTTTGCCCACGCCGGCGGGACCGTCGATCGCCACAATCGGTTGGGGCCTCATCGAGATCCCTCTTCATCGTCTTGCCGGCCCTCGTCGGGTGCCGTGTCATTTTGTATCATCGACTGTTTCGCTCCTGTCAGGGCTTTGATTTTGTTGATACGACCGGCCAGGTGGCGAAGCTCCAACAGATCCCGATCATCGAGGGAGAGCGAAATGCGGACCACGTCGCGATCGTGGGAGATTTCGATTTTGTCGAAGATCCAATCGATCCCGAGGAAAACAACGAGCATGTTCCGCGAAAGACGCTTCCCCGAGGCACTCAGGCTCCGGCCCAGTCGGGCTGCATCGAGCTGTGTTTCCGTGGACACGTCCAGCGATAACTGAAGCCCCTTTACCAGCGCCATTTCAGCGTCCATCGCAGTGATCGATTTCACATCGATCGAAGGGGAGGGAGCACCGAATCGGGAGAAATCGGGCGTGACCACCCCCTTGCGATAGCGCAATCGGCCGGCCCTATCACCGTTGATCGAAAACTCGCTGAACTCGGGGTTCTCGCGAATCGATTTGCCCTCACCGCGGGTCAGGTTGATCAAGCGGTTGATCATGCGCTCCGTACCGATGGCGAAGGTGCCGCGGGTCAGGGCGACGAACAGGTGGCCGCTGTCGATGGCCGCCTCGAATCCCCCCAACTGTTCCCGCCGCATGTCGTTTTCGCTGGCCACGATCTCCAACAAAATGCTCGTATCGAATGAGCCCTTGGCCAGGACGAGGAATTGATCGGCGCGATGTTGATCGCCCATCGTGAAAGCGAAAACAACTTCCTTGTATTTGGCGATCGAGTCCACCCCGGTGGCGGCTTTCAGTTCATCGATTTCCTCGGCTCCGGAGAGCACCTCGACCACGTCCCATGCAGCGGATGCTCGCAACTCGGCCAGGTCGATCCACATGACGGCGTTGGTTTGGAACGGAACGAGCGCCAAGAGGTCCTGATCGATCGGCGGTGGTGGTGTCGGGGTGGTCTCTGCTCCGGTCGATTGGGCTCCACCACAGCCCAATTGGCCTGTCCAAACGCTCGAGTACAACATCACAGAAAGTAGACAGATTCTGGATTTGATTCCCCACTTCAAACAATTTTTCAACATGGTATAACAAAGTCATTGAATAGGGGTGGTGTCAACTTGGGGGCAAACAATTTTGGGCGATCCCTGCGCCGACCGATTGTCAAACACGCTGAATGGGGAAGGTGCGTAAGAATTTTTACAGTTGCCAAACAAACGGCACCTGTTCTATGCACTTGCCCTCGCTTGTTCCCGTTGGACGAAAACGCGAAACACGGCGATTACAATTCGAAAACCGGACACAGCCGATAATCGGTGCTTTCTGGTGTAGAAGTTGCTAGCCCCATGGGCGGATTGATATCGGTTTTGTGGTTCAAAATGAGTAACAATCTGATGAGGAGTGGAACAAATGTTCGATTTGCCATCGTCTGAGTTGAGAAAAAAGAAGATTCAGAGTGTCGATGAGATAGAAGCCGAAAAAACAAAATCCAACGCCACAGCCGGCGCGGATAACCAGAAGAATCTGGCCCGCTGGCGACTCGATTTACTGTTCGACGAAGGTACGTTCGACGAAATCGGCGCCAATGTGGTCGGCCGGGCCACCGACTTCGGTCTCGAGAAAAAGCGCATCCCCGGCGACGGGGTGATCACCGGAAGCGGCGAGGTCAACGGACGCATCGTCTTTGCCTATTCTCAAGATCGCTCGGTCATGGGGGGATCTCTGGGAGAGGCCCACGCCAAGAAGATCGCCCGCATCCAGGACCTGGCGATGCAGGCCAAAGCCCCCCTGGTCGGGATCAACGATTCCGGCGGTGCCCGTATTCAAGAGGGTATCGATTCCCTGGGAGGGTACGGCGAGATTTTCAGGCGCAACGTCCGGATGTCCGGCGTCTGCCCCCAGATCTCGATGATCATGGGGCCCTGTGCAGGGGGCGCTGTGTACTCCCCGGCGTTGACCGATTTTGTGGTGATGGTTCGCAAGCAGAGCTACATGTTCTTGACCGGCCCCAAGGTTGTCAAGACCGTTACCTTCGAGGATGTGGACTCCGAGAAACTGGGCGGCGCCGATGTGCACAGCCGCATGACCGGCATCGCCCACCTGGCCTTCAACGACGAGGAAAAGGCGATCCACGACGTACGGGAGTTGTTGAGCTACCTGCCCCAGAGCTATCTCGACACACCGCCATTCATTCTCACCGCTGATCCGGTCAATCGGGACATCGAGGAGCTCAATTCCATCATTCCCGAATCTTCCCGCCAAATTTACGATGTGCGCAAAATCATCGATGTCATTTTTGACAAGAAATCCTTTTTTGAGATCCAGAAGAATTGGTCCAAGAACATCGTCGTCGGGTTCGCCCGGCTGGGCGGATACTCGGTTGGTGTGATCGCCAATCAGCCGGCGATGATGGGCGGGGTGTTGGATTGCAACGCTTCGCGAAAAGCCTCGCGCTTCATCCGCACCTGCAACGCTTTCAACGTGCCGATCATTTCGCTGGTCGACGTGCCCGGGTTCCTGCCGGGAACCGGTCAGGAGCACAACGGGGTGATCGCCCACGGGGCCAAGCTGATGTACGCCTATTGTGAGGCGAGGGTGCCCAAGCTGGCGGTTATTCTGCGCAAGGCCTATGGCGGCGCCTACATCGTGATGTGCTCCAAGCACGTCGGCGGCGACGTCAATCTGGCCTGGCCCACCGCCGAAGTGGCGGTGATGGGGGCGGCAGGTGCGATCGAAGTGCTGTTCCGCAAAGAGATCGCCAGCGCACCGGACAAGAACGAGGTCGCGACCAAGAAGGTCGAGGAGTACGAGACCAAATTCCTCAATCCCCAGCGCGCGGCCGAGCGCGGCTACGTCGACGCTGTGATCCACCCGGCGGAAACCCGCGGCAAGCTGCACCGGTTTCTCAAAGCTCATTTGGGCAAATCGGATGAGCAGATCCCCAAAAGAAACGGCAATATCCCCACATAATCGCGTTATTTCAGGTGTACAGAGTAACGCGAGTTGCCGGTTTTGCCGATGTGCGTAAAAAAAAACGCACAGCACCAACTCATCGAAATCTGTAAATAATTTGAAATCTCCCCCCACGTTCGCGTTCTGAGATTGCATCGTAGCGGAACGGATTTACGCGGTTCATCGAATTTCAATGTAAATGAAAAACGGCTTAACTGTTTGAAATAACTTGCAAAAGGAGAAAAAGCCGCAAATTGGCAGGAACCTTGCAAAAATTGTAGGCTGAGGAGCGAACATGTGGTTACAACGCATCATTTCCGACGTACAGACGAGAATTTTCGGCACTGAAAGAGGGGTGGTCGAAGAGGAACAGACGTCGGTGCATATCGAACGTCCCCACGTCCCCGAGCGCGATCGCGCCTTTCGCGAGCGGTTGCTCGCCCTTGATCGCCGCCTGGCCCAGCTCAACGAACGCGCCTAATCGAACACATCTTATCGATCGATTTTAACCCCTATAATTTTCCCAGAGGACCGCTTGAGGTGAGCGGTTCGACGCGGTTGCGCCCCAGGCGTTTGGCGTCATAAAGCGCCTGATCTGCGCGGCTGAGCAGCGCATCGGCGCGCTCCCCGCGGTTCAACACCGCATAACCGACCGAAATCGTCGGGGTGATCACGTCGTCTTCATATTCGACCTGGAGCTTCTCGACGGTGCGGCGGGCCCGATCGCCCAGCATGTAGGCATCATCGGCACCCACATCCCGGCAGACCACCGCGAACTCCTCGCCGCCGAACCGGGCGACCAGATCGTCTTTTCGCGGAAACGACTTGATCAACTGTCTCGCCACCGCCTTGAGCACCTCGTCGCCGGCCTGGTGGCCGTGGGTGTCGTTGACGGTCTTGAAGCGGTCGAGGTCGATCATGTACAGGGTGAGCTCGGTCGCCGCGGCTTGGGCGATTTGGATGGTTTTTTCCAATGCCTGGTCAAAAGCACCCCGGTTGAGCAGCTCGGTCAGCGAATCGTGCTGCATCTTCGAGCGGACATCCTTCAGTTCTTCGCGCATGCCCCGCAACTGGTCCGAGAGGGCGGCGAGGTTCTCCCGTTCTTTTTCCCGTTGGCTGGCCATCACCTGGCGGATCTGCTTCGAAGCGGAGGTGGTAACCTTGCGAATCGCCTTTAAGTCGCCGGTCTCCACCACCTGCTCGATATCCTCCAGCAGCTTGGCGACTTCGCTGTCCTGTCCCTCCTTTTCGGCGAGCTCTTTGCGCAGCGACGTGACCAGGTTGGCCACGATGACATGGGCGCTCTCCCGGTGGGCGCGGTACTCTTTGGCCTCGACTTGTCGCTGCTCCCGCACCATTTGACGCACATCCCGGTGCACCTTTTTCGGGGAGCGCACCTCCTCGCTCTCGCCGTCTTGGTTGGCCTTTCTGATCAGCAGTTCCAGGGCCAGTTTTTCACAGCGGTCTTTGAATTCTGCATCGGCGTAGAGGGATGTGGGCAGGGCGAACTCACCCAACGTCCTGAGCAGCGCCGCGATGGTGTCCTTGGCCAAATCCGCTTCGACGAGATCCACGGGCGCGCGCGGGGTCTTGGTGGCGTCCTTTTTTCGATTGAAAAACATCCTCTTGTCTCCCCTCTTCTCGGCAGCCGCTCACCGTTGTCCGGTCATTACCTTCAGCGGCGATGTGCTTGCCGGGTTAAGCGTCGCATGTTGTATCGATAGCCCAAGACCGAGAATACGCTACCGAACACCATTCCGCCAATTACGTCCAAGGGAAAATGAACCCCCAGGGCGATGCGGGACAAACCGACCAGACCGGCCAGCACGAGAAACAGCGGGGAGAGCCAAGGCATCACGCAGGCTAGATAGACCGCTGCGCCGAAGGCGGTCTGGGTGTGACCCGAGGGAAACGAGCGGTCCGGGGGATTTTCGATCGGCAAGTGAATTTTGGTGCCGCGCTCGGCGAACACCGCTGGCGGTCGGGGACGGTCGACGGCGATTTTGAGCAGGTTGACCACCAAGCCGGAGAGGGCCACGGTCAGCACCATCGGCAGGGCGTGGTGTTTGAACTGCTGCTTGTTGCGCAGGTACCACAAGGGCAAAATGAGCACCGCCAGCACCACGCCGTTGCCCAGGTGGGTCAGCCAGGTAAAAGCGGTGGTCGCCAGGGGGCCGTCGCAAGAACGATTGATGATCGAGAACAGCTGGAGGTCTAATTCGATCAAGCGCTGATTATCCCTTTTTTTTGCCGGTGATCAGCCATCGCGTGCGATCCAAATCTTGGCGCGTGATATCGACCAGGCCAGCAGCGGAGAGCCAACGGGTGATCGTCGGCTCGGTGTAGGTATCCCCGAAGGAGCGCATGTTGATCGCGAACAGGGCGCCCACAAGATTTTCTCGCTGGCCGTCGTCGATGGCGAAATCGAGCACGGCAACTCTTCCATTCGGCGCCAGCGCCCACGCGCCCCGTTCGATCATAGCCGCCGCCTCGGTTTCGTCCTCCTGATGGAGCACGTTGGCGAACAACACCAGGTCATAGCCGGTTCCCGGGTCGGTAGAGCGATAGTCCCCACCGATGAACCGGATGCGATTCACCAGCGGGTCTTCGGCAAAGGCGGCCCGGCCGATCACCGCCACCTCTTCGGTATCCAGCACATCAACCGACAGTTTGGGCTCGGCTCGGCACAGCGCCCTGGCGTAGGCGCCAATCCCCCCTCCCACGTCGAGTACACGGGTGACTCCTTTGAGCTCCAGCACACCGACCAATTGAGCGGCGACAATGCCCGCCATGGCCGCCATCGCCTGACCGAATTGCTCGAGTCCGTTTTGGTTGCGAATCATCGATTTCCAGGGTTGACCGCGGAGCCACGGTTCCAGGTTTTCCCCCCAACTCTCGTAGAGGTGATGGGCGTGCATCAGAAACGGGGTCAGATCATTCGGCCCGGGGGTGAACACCGGAATCAGGGCATCCGCCAGGCGATATTCCTCCCCTTCCGCCCGCGCCCAGCCCAAAGCGCTGAGAGCCCGTACCACCTTGCCTGTGGCCCTCAAGTCGAGATCGAGGGTCGAGGCCAGGTCTTCCACTGAGATGGCGCCCAGGGCCAGCTTTCGGAGAATGCCGGTGCGCCCTGCAACGGTGATGATTCGGTGGATGCCGAAGCTCCACAGCTGCTGTTGCATCGACTCAACAGTGATCGGTACCACGCCCATTTGCTCACCTCCTGTTCGACAGCTTGAGCTATTCTTTTAAACCCGGTGGTCGGGAATTTCAAAATGAAGTTATCGCGGGGAACGAGGCTACGGTGTGGCGACGAGGCTAGGGATTGGGAACGATGTGCTCCTCCTCCTTGGAGAGCTCGTTGTCCTGTTTAATCTGGATATACAGGCGATCGGAGGCGACTGCCTCCACTTCCACTTCGAACGAGCCGTCCGGATTGTCGATGCGCTCCATCACTCCCGCGCCGTCCATTTCGTTGAACACCAGCACAATATCGCCCTGCTCGGCCTCACCCGCATTGAGCATTACGGTCACGTAGCCGTCTTGCGGAGCACTCACCGAGATGACCTCAGGAGGGGGCACCGGAACGGTGGGGGTGCTGTTGCAGCCCAACACCCCACACAACAGGATGAGTATTCCGATTAGCACGGCCGGCAATTTGGCCAATTGTAGAGTCATCGACGCCTCCTTGTCCCTGTCGAGGCAGAGATCTTTCCCGATTGTACCCTATTCAATATTCATACCGGTCTAAAATAAGTGATAACCGGTTGAATTATTTGGCATTCCCTGGGGCGCCGCCTCGGTGGCGAAGATTGGCTGAAAACCCGGTTGACAAAGCCCTGTCAACTCGGTTGACAGGTGAGGGCTGTTTAAACCGACAAAAACCCCATTTGGATTTCGTGAAATTAGACCCTGGCGGATACAGTGAATTTGAATCTGAAAATCAGGTATTTTCACGCCTGAATCGGTTGACTAAAGTCGTGTCTTCGCTATTTTCGTGGCGTGTGATTTTATGAAACCAATTATAAAAAACAAACCGTCTAAATAACTAATTTTGGTTAGATAACACTGATTGAGTTTTAACAAAGAAGATTGAAATGGACGAACAAGAGACACCCCAAGGCCCATCGAACGAAATCTCCATCAGCATCGAGGAGGAGATGCGTCGTTCATACCTTGATTACGCTATGAGTGTAATTGTGGGCCGCGCTATTCCCGACGCCCGCGATGGATTGAAACCCGTACACCGGCGAATTCTGTTCGCCATGCACGAGCTGAAAAACACCTTTAATCAGGCATACAAGAAATCTGCCCGTGTGGTCGGTGACGTTATCGGTAAGTACCACCCCCATGGGGATCAAGCGGTTTACGATGCCCTGGTGCGGATGGCCCAAACGTTCTCGATGCGCCATACGCTGGTCGACGGACAGGGCAACTTCGGCTCGGTCGACGGGGATCCGCCGGCGGCGATGCGGTACACCGAGGTGCGAATGGCCAAGCTCACCTCCGAGCTGATGGCCGATATCGATAAGAAAACGGTCGAGTACGGCGCCAACTACGACGACTCACTCAGCGAGCCGTTGGTGCTGCCCGCGGCGTTTCCCAATCTGCTGGTCAACGGATCCAACGGCATCGCGGTGGGCATGGCGACCAATATTCCGCCCCACAATCTCGGCGAAGTGATCGACGCAACCGTGCATCTGATTCGCAACCCAGAGACCTCTATCGACGAATTGATGTCCCTGATGCCGGGCCCGGATTTTCCCACCGGGGCGATCATTCGGGGCCGTGCAGGGATCTTTCAGGCCTATTCCTCTGGTCGCGGGATCATCAATGTCCGGGCCCGTGCCGAGATCGAGGAGGTAGAGAAGACCGGGCGCGAGAGCATCATCGTCACCGAGCTGCCGTTCCAGGTCAACAAAGCCCGCCTGCTGGAGAAGATCGCCGAGCTGGTCAAGGAAAAACGCATCGAGGGGATCTCCGGTCTGCGGGACGAATCGGATCGCACGGGCATGCGGATGGTAATCGAGGTCAAGCGCGATGCGGTGGGCCAAATCGTGCTCAACCAGCTGTACAAGATGACCCAGCTGCAGTCCTCGTTCGGCATCATCTTCCTGGCCATCGCCGACGGGCGTCCCAAGGTGCTGACCCTCAAAGACGCCCTGGCGGAGTTTGCCAATTTCCGCGAGGAGACTGTACGGCGACGCTGTGCCTATGAGCTGGCCCGGGCTGAGGAGCGTCTGCACATCCTCGAGGGGCTGAAAATTGCGATCGACCACATCGACGAGGTGGTGGCCCTGATCCGCAGCTCGGCCAATCCCGCCGAAGCGCGCAGCGGTCTGATGACGACGTTCGACCTGAGCGAAACCCAGGCGCGGGAGATTCTGGCCATGCGGCTCCAGCGCTTGACCGGACTCGAGCGGGACAAAATTATCGAGGAGATTGAGGCCCTCAAGGTGGAGGTGGCCCGGCTCAAAGCGCTGCTGGACAACCGGGAGCTGTTGCTCAACCTCATCGTCGAGGAGCTGGAGACCCTCAAAGCGGCCTACGCCACGGAGCGCCGGACAGAAATCGTCGATGCCCAGGGGGACTTCGAGGTCGAGGACCTCATCGCCGAAGAGGACATGGTGGTCACCGTCTCCCGGCTGGGGTACATCAAGCGCACGCCGGTGGCCGAGTACCGGGCGCAACATCGGGGAGGCAAGGGTCTCACCGGCATGGAGACCCGCAACGACGATTTCGTGACCAAGATCTTCGTCGCTTCGACCCATGCCCATGTGCTCATCTTTTCCGATCGGGGCAAGGCGTACTTGAAGAAGGTCTACCAAGTGCCGTTGGGCAGTCGTACCTCACGGGGCAAGGCAATTGTCAATTTCGTCGGTATGGAGGCCGGTGAAAAGGTGGCCGCCGTGTTGCCGGTGAGTGAGTTCACCGAAGATCGTTTCGTGCTCACTGCGACCCGCAAAGGTTATGTCAAGAAGACCGATCTGATGGCCTATTCCCAGATTCGCGTCACCGGGATTATCGGTGTGGTGATCGACGACGGCGACGAGCTGATCGGCGCCGAAAACATCGGTTCCAGCGACCACGTCATGCTGGGCACCCGAGAGGGCATGGCGATTCGCTTTGCCAGTGATCAGGCCCGGGCGATGGGGCGTCAGAGCCGAGGTGTGCGCGGCATCGAAGTGAGGCGGGACGACGGTGAAGACGACGCCGTGGTCAGCCTGTCGGTGATTCCGGACGAGAGCGGGGACACGCTGTTGACGGTCTGCGAGCGGGGCTACGGCAAGCGAACGGCGGTCTCTGAATATCGCGACCAAAACCGCGGGGGAATGGGGCTGATCACGATCAAGAAGAGCGAGCGCAACGGCAATGTGGTCGACCTGCGGCGGGTTGCCGACGAAGATCACCTGATGCTGATCACCAACGGGGGCAAGATCATTCGAATGGCAGTCAGCGCCATCCCCACCCTGGGCCGAAACACAATGGGAGTGCGCCTGATCCGCCTCGCCGAAGACGAAAACGTGGTCGGTGTCGAACGACTGGCCGACAAAGAATCCGCCGACGCCGAGCTCTCCGAACTCCCCAACCACTCGGCTCCTCCGAGTCCGGTCGCAGAGTAGAGTAGCCGAACAAAAATTCGACCAGAACATTGACAGTCGAGTGTCAGCATGTGCGCGGACTGTCGGAAGATGTGCGTCGACACTTTTCAATAAGTGTTGGACCCAAACGCATAGACGCGAGTTGATTTCTCCTCGATGAATAACGGTGCGAAATAACAGATTTTTTTGTGTTGTAGCCGTTAGTTTTTTGGTAATGGCACGGCGTTTGCTCTTTCCCCGCAAGAATCCTGACTCGCTAAAAAAGAGAATAATTCTGACGGTATAGGTGGTTCGGCGAACCCGATTGGTCGTCACACACCGCCGGGAGAATCTCTGAGACAGCGGGAACAGTCGGGGGACGGCGCGCCTTTACAGCTTCGATTGTTTTTTGTTTGGACAGTAGTCATACGCTTGTTTCGGAAAGGAGGTTGAACGAACAACAAGTCGAAAACGAAGAGAAGGAGTTCGATACTTGGTGAAATGTGAAATCAATACAAAAGAATAGGAAATCTAAAATGAAAAAGGAAATAGCGATTATTTTGACGTTGACCCTGTTTGTTGGAGTAGCCTGTGATGAAGCCAGCGGCGATTGGGGCGATGAGCTGGCAATAGAAAACGACTCGAGCGAAGAGGCTGACCTGGAGTCAATTCCGATTCCCCCGTTGGAGAATGACGAAGTTGTCTACGAAGAGCCGGAGATTTTCGAATCCGAGCCGGCAAACCGCCACACCTATTGGACCGGCTGGTTCTCTGAGGAAAACCCCGCTGGATTGTGTAGTCAGTCCCACGTGGTCAACGGGTACGATTGTAGCGGGAGCTACTGCGACAACCAGCGACTCAAGTGCACTAATCCGGGCATCACTTCGACAAATTCATCTTATTGGACGAGCTACTTTTCCGAGGAGAACCAAAGCTGGCGGTATTGTTCCTGGCCCTACGGCTGGTTGGCCGGCATCGACTGTCACGGATCTTACTGCGATAATATTGCGATGCGCTGCATCACGACGAATAAACAAGCCAAGTCCTGCTTCTGGGGCGGCTGGTTCTCCGAAGAGGATCCACCGTTCAACGCGCCCTACGGCTACCAACTGCGTGGCATTCAGTGCGGCGGCTCGTACTGCGACAACAAGCGCTATTACTACTGCAACACCCATTAGATCAGATTCTCAAGCTACTTTCGGCTAGAATATCGAACCAAACAGCGATTGGTGGCCTACTACGGATCGGAGAGAACGCATTTCGTTGCCAACTCTGTAGAATCGTTTGAATATGTCCACAGTTCTGGGAGGGCAAAGGAAATCCCGTGCGTTTGTGTACCGAACGGACCAACATTGCTGTTTGTTGTCGAAGTACGGTAGGCCAGTGACAACAAGTCTGGAAAATCAGAAGCAACTTCACCTATTTTAACGATGTTTACTAAACTTCTCAGCTCGGCGATAGTGGGCAATCGCCAATCGCTTTCACTGCTGTAGCTGAGTCCTTCACAATGTTTCAGTGATTGTTCCCAAGTGAGTCCTGGCTCATTTGATAATTGCCATGTCAGCCCGGTTGCCCGATCAAAAACGGTTTCTGTGCCGGTAGTGCCGGAAACAAAGTATCGCAATGATCTACCATCGTCATTTTGATTTTTGTTTTGTCGCACACAACGGACGTACATTTTTTCTGCTTGATCGCGCGCCTGAAGAGCACCACTCGCCAATGCGATTCTCCAAGACTCAGAACTGCCATTGACATGCACTGAAGAGGTCCACATCGGCATTCCAGGAAGTGTCCCGATGGGAAACAGGTCGGTATCGACAACTGGAAAATACCTTGAGTAATCCACAATCCCTGCAATCTCATGATACGTAGGCAATCGCCAATCACTCTGATTTGCGTAGGTGGAGTCCTTGCAATGGTCAATAGCACTCTGCCAGTCCAGGTTAGCGGCATAATCGTGCTGCCAAACTAACCCGGTGAGAGAATCCTCGATCAGCTTGTCTGATTCAATCGTCTTGACTGTAAACACCCTTTGATTTGAGGGATACTGAGCATCCTGACCACAAAAAGCAGGGTCACCGTCGGCTTGACAAGGAAAGGCAGGGCACTCTATCTCCCCATCATCGTCATAGCATTTGTCCTGGTGGGTCGGTTCGATCTCCCAGCACTCGTACAGTTCGCAATACGGTGTGCCTGAGCAGTTTCCCAGTCCATCACAGACGTCCGTTATTGTGGACGGATTACCGTCATCACAGTCCGTCTCCGGACCATATTGTTCACATGAACCATAACCATCACATACTCCTGTTTTACCGCAGCTGGAAGATTGATCCTTGTCACACTCAAGCTTTGGATCAGTATTGTGATCGGCGTTTACGCATTCCTTGGCTACATTGCAGATCTGGCATACAGGACAATCATCGTTGTCTTGACAGTCCTCCTCAGAGTCTGTTTCTGAATCACTATCTGAATCAGTGTCGGTGTCTGAATCGGTGTCAGCATCGGAATCGGTGTCGGTATCAGTATCAGTGTCAGCATCAGTATCGGTATCAGTGTCGGCATCGGTATCGGTATCAGTGTCGGCATCGGTATCAGTATCAGTGTCAGCATCAGTATCGGTGTCAGTGTCCGAATCCGTGTCAGTGTCCACGTCAGTATTCGCACCAGTGTCAGAGCCTGAATAGTTGTTCGTTAGTGAGCTACGACAAACAGAGATCCAACACGGTTTGCTCGATGACCACGTGGGGGGGGCGGCGGCTGGATTTGAGTTCGAAATCGGTTCGGGCGATCCGTTCCAGGGCGCTCTCCAGCTCGCTGCCTCTGAACCGTCTGGTTTGGGCCATCAGCTTGTCGATGAGAAATACAGGTGCAGAGAGCAATTTGGGGAGCTCGGCGCGGCGGGTGCCCAGGTGCAGATGAATTCTCGCGTTGAGCAGTTGACGAAGGTGCCGGGCGAGCATGGCGTTGATCATCAGCGGCTCTTTTTGATTGGAGAGCAGGTCTTCGACGATCATCATCGCCTGCTTGGCCTGTCGGTTGCCGATTGCATCGACCAGCTCGAAGATCGATCGCTCGCGCACCTGAGCGATCAGGTCGGCCACATCGCGGCCGGTCACCTCCCGCTCCGGCCCGACAAACAGGCCCAACCGCTCCACCGCGTCATCGAGGGCTGCGCAGCTGGGCCCCACGGCCTGGGCCAGGGCTGAAATCGCCTCCTGGGCCATGGTCACTTTTCGCGCTTTGGCCCGTTGCCGAAGAAACGGAACAATACTCCGCTCCTTGATTGGCTCTGCCTTGTGTACCTGTTTGCGCCGGTTGGCGCTGGCGCAAGTGCCCCGCCGGAGATCGAATTTATCGGCGATGAGTACCAGGCAGGTCTGGGGCTGGGGCTCCTTGAGATGGGGATCGATTTTGGCCAACTCGGTGGCGTTGAGCTTGTGCGCGTTTTCGACCACCAACAATTTGCGCTCGGCCATCATCGGCACTTCGCGGGTCATCGCGGCGATCTCCGCGCCCCCTAAATCGTCGGCCCTGACGCGGTGAAAATTGAGGTCCGCCATCGGTCCTGCGATCACCAATCGCTTCAGCTTGGCCACAAACAGATCGATCAAGAACCGCTCTTCCCCGTGCAGCAGGTAGACCGGGGCGATGTTCTTCTTGCTCAGCCCGTCGAGAAGTGGAAGCAGGTCCATTGCGCGGACCATATCATGAACTGAAGATTGAAAACAGGACCCTTGAAGCGGGTCGGGTGAGGAAAATATCAGAAGAGATCGTCTGCCGCTTTTTGGCTCTCTTTTTGTCGGCGCTCTTCTTGCTCCTTGGCGCGTTTCTCCAGGTCCTTCATCGATTTTTCCATCTCTTTTTGCATATGATCGAGGCGCTTGTCCTGATCGATTTGGGCCTGCGAGGTGCCGCGGGTGGCGAACTCCCCTTTGGCCAACTCCTTACCGCGGCTCTGGGCGACAATCATGTACCGCCGATTGGCATCGAAATCCGGTCGGATCAGTTTGGTCTTTCCGCTGAGACTCCGCGTATTGCGATCCTGGGTGTACTGGGAAAAAGAGTTGACATAACGGCGCTGATGTTTGGCCCTGCCGTTTTTGATGTCATAGAAAACCATTTCCACTTCGTAGTCTCCCAGGGGGCGCTTGAAAAAGGCCATCGTTTCGAAACTCCAGGTTTTGTCCTGGCCTTCGTAAACCGTCTTGGTGGAATGGGTTTTGAGGAATCTGACGAAGCCGCTTTTGCGTTTAAAGTATGCAGGAGGGCGTTTCTTTAAAACGAGGACTTTTCCGGCGAAGATCGACTCTACCGATCGGGCCGCAACACTACCGATTCCAACCAGAAGCACACCACAAATCAGCGAAATAATTGAAATCCAAACGGAATTCTTCTTCATTAACGCAACTCCTTTCTCGTCTTGCGATTCATCGACCGACATCCATCGAGCCGGCAGTCTACCCTAGCACAGTTCTCCCCCATTTTGCTATATGCCGTAGTTTGCATATTAATGCAACCCTGTAAAACAGTGTTAACGTACAAATAAGTACATGGTTATTGGACAGAAATCGGGTGAACTTAATTCTCCTTTAATTTTTTTATTTGTGGCTCAAAATTTGCCCTCTCAATGCGGGGTGTGGCATACTCGGCATATAAACGTAAATATTTAAAATTATTAGACAAAACAAAGTGAGGACTCCGTGGAATGCAACAAGTAATCACCCTCGCCGGCCAGATCGCGGCGGCAGAAGACACCCCTTGCAACACTGGACATTTATTGCTGGCGATGATCGATGGCGGGAGGACCGCCACCAACCTGCTCAAAATCAGAGGACTGACCGACAGTAAGATACGGTCTTCGCTGCGCCAATTGGGCGGTGAGCAGACCAGTGTGTTGGTTACGGTGCTGGCCAAGGCGCGTCACATCGCCGCTCCCTTCCGGGTTGCAGAGCCCTCCCCCTTGCACCTACTGGTCGCTCTGGCCGGTCAACGGGGTTCCCACGCGGTAAAGGTATTGGAACAGGCCGGGCAGGATATCACTGCGATCCGCACACAGGCCTTGCGGTGCTTGACCGGCATGACCGAAGATCATGTGGCGCGGGACGAGCCCAAGCCGGCAATTCCCGATCGCCGCGAAGGGGCCTTGCCGATGGCCCAGCCCCTCTCGGACCTGACCACTCGCGCGCCGGCAACCCCCGGCGCTTGGCCCACTCACCAGTTGCAGAAAAACGGG
>JANQET010000377.1 GCA_028278265.1 Myxococcota bacterium | reverse complement strand
ACGCGTAACAGGTGTTCTGCGAGAGGTTGGGAATCGCGCCGTCACAGGTCCCATACCATGAATGGCACGCACACGACGTGAGGACTTCGTCGAAAGCACACGTCGCCGCGCTCGTGGCGTCATCCCATCCACCTGAAGTGCCGCCAATCACTGTTCGCGCCTCCCAATCCGGGGGCGCATCCATACAAACGGCCACGGCATAGACACCCGAACCGTTATACCGATTGTAGGCATTGCAGGTATCGGTGTTGTTTCCGTCGACAATTCTGGCGCCATCGCAGGAGCCCCACCAGGAGTGGCAGTCGCAACCGGTCATGACCTCGTGGGGCTGACATTGCACGGACGAAACCGCATCGTCGTAGGTGGCCGACCAGGGGCCATACCTGGCAGATGACTGCACCGCGGCTCGTGCAGATACGATGGAGATGAGATTGCCGGCTGTCAAACAGAAGACCAAGGCCGAAATAATCATCACCGGTGATGATCGTTTTTTGCTTCTTCTTAAGATGGAATGATGTGTCACACGTGTCTCCTATTGTCTCGGTGCGTCTCAGCCTCAACGGAAGCGTGCCCGCCGAGGAGCCTTCCTCGCACGATCCTTTCCAACAGCAAGAAACCGCAAGAATCATACCGGCGAGACGCTCTCCCGGTTGGTTACTGCGCTTCTTCGGTCCCTAAACGGTTCTACTGAAGCAAAAGGACTGATCTTTTTTTACCTGGAAGATATTTTGCCCCGCCATTTGTCGACAAGTCGTACCAAGGGACTACTCGGCGAGTTGAACTGTCTGAACTTTTGAACTGTTCAAAAGAGGGGTTAATTGTCGCTGGTGCCCAACCCGAAGTGTTCGAGAACGATTCCCAGGGTCGGCCGGGGGCCCTGTCCGATCACCCGGCATCCACATCCCACCTCGACGCCGTCGTCCGAATCGTCGTCGTCGGCCGAGTCATCGTCGTCATCATCTGCCGAATCGTCATCGTCGTCGTCGGCCGAGTCATCGTCGTCGTCATCAGCCGAGTCGTCGTCATCATCTGCCGAATCGTCATCGTCGTCGTCGCCTGAATCGGTTTCCGTGTCCGTATCATCGTCATCATCATCGTCGTCGCCGGCGATAATCTCGATCGACACGGGGTCGGACTGGGCGGTATTTCCCACATCGTCTGCCCCTCTTACCTGCAGGGTGTGGGGACCGAGCGTCAACTCGGTCAACTCGAAGGTGTAGGGTTCACTGGTGGTGGATTGATGCAGGTCGTCGTCCAAATACAGCTCGGCACTGGCGATCGCCGATAGGACATCGTTGAGCGCAGCACTGACGGTTACCGGGACGCCTTCGCCGAAGGTCGCTCCGGAGGCGGGTTCCTCAATAGTGACCTCAGGGGGGATATCGTCGACGACGTGAACCAGAGCCAAGCACTGGTCGCCGGCGTAGTTGTCGTCCTGGTAATGAACGGTGAGCTGTTCGTCGTGAGCGGCCACTTGGAGTACCCCGTCGTCGGGCACCGGTGCACCCGCGGCCAGGGGAATACCGACGGCTCGAAAGACGCCCGTATCGTTGCCGGTCTCGGTGAGGGTGATCGTCTCGCTGTCTGCCGAAGCGCTCTCCAGGGACACGATGTACTCCTCGATGAGGTAGCTCTCTTCATTGGCGTCGTCATCGGTCAGGCGAATCTGCAGCGGAGCGGAGAATTCTTGCTGGTTCACGATTTCGTCGTTCTCATCGACAAAGTGGACGTGGAGCAGATAGTCGTGAATGGCGTCGGCAAAGGCCACCCCCTGGCCCCTCAGGTTCTCCTCGGTGACCGGCGTGCCGTCGTACCGCCTGCCGGAGCTCGTCTCAGAGGTGAGGGTGTTGAGCCCGTGCTGTTCGAACAGGGCAATGCGCGCCATGTTGGCCGACCCTTCGTTGCTGACCCAACTGCTGAGCCGCTGCCATTTGTCATAGGCCGACAAGTACTTGAGAAAGGTCGTCTGATCCGACACATAGCCCTGGCCGGCGACCCAGGAGACCGAACGATACCCCCCGTCACCATCGGGCCCCCAGCCGTGAAAATCGATGCCAAAGGCGATGGGCTCGTTCTCGTAAATCTGATCGATTCGTTGATGAACGCACTTGATCTCGGGTTGTTCGTATTCCGGATGGTTCGGGTTGGACCAGTTGCGATTGAGATCGACGCCGTTGACATTCTCCCGGGTCCGGCGCACCACCCCGTCGGGATTGATCGCCGGCACGATGTAGATGACCAGGTTGTCGAGGATCGGGTTGTCCGCTTCGAGCAGGTAGTCGAGCAACCCCTCGAGAATGTAGTTTTGTTCGGACTCGTTGCCGTGAACGCGAAACTGCAGCCAGACATTCTTTTTGTGCACCGTGTTCGGTCCTTCCCGCTCCACGGTCAACAGGACGATGTCCCTGCCCTGAACCGATTGCCCGAGCACCTCGTGGGCCACCAGCGGATCGGTGGACACTTGATCAACGTAGTCACACAGGCGGTCGTAGGTATAGAACGGGGGCGCCAGGGTCGGGCGGGATCGAAGCGGAATCGGTTTGAGGGCGATCCAAACAGCCGGGCGATTAAACCTCTGTTTGAAGACGAACCGTTTTCCCTCGACCCGTCCGGTATTGATGGGGTGCCAATTGACCTTGTCATAGGAATAGACGGGTTGAAAATCACTCGCCAGGGGGGCGACAGAGAACGACAGCTTGCCCCGATCCGCTCCCTTGGCCACGTAGAACAGCAGCGACGCGTCACGGCTCGGTGCGATCGATATCTCGATCAGCTCTCCTTTCTTCTTGAAGAAGAGCGTTTCACCGCTTTCCGAGTAGTCGATGAGGTGTCGGGCCTCCAGGGCGATGCTCTCTCCAGCAGTGAGTTGGACACAGAGCGCCAAGGTGATTGGAAAGAGCAGATAGTATGGGGTAAAGTTGTGTTTCATCTTTACTTCTCCGCATGGATATTAATTCATCTTCGTGTATTATTGTCAACAAAAGATCGCTGAATTTTCCCAAATATAATACAAAATATGTATAGAATTACATTCAGCGCGAATATTGCGGGTTAACCGGATCCAATCCGGTCTCCTGGAGCTACCGGTAGGCGGAGGCTATAACGGTGACACGCCGAGAGTCCGGCGCTTGCAGCAGGTTGTGCTGGATGACTCAGTCTGACTGTAGGACACCCCTGGGTAGAGCAAATTGATCAAAATGTGATGGATCGGCGAGTGGATGTAGTCGAACAGATGATTTTCCTCGGAGTAGTGCGCCGGGCTGTGCCACAATCAGTTCCCACGGTCAATTCACTGCTCTTATCATCCTTCGCTCTATCAAGCTAAATTCGATCACTTCTTCATCAGCTGTCAGCTCATCCTGCTGTGCAAACAGCCCCTACCCAACCGGCGGTGAAAAGACTGGTGTATCCCTCAGAATGTCGCGCGTCGTTTCCATTGGGCAGACACAGTAGACCGGAATGGACGTTCCCCTGGCAGCGCAAGCATTTTTGATGGCGGAATGGATCTCGGCTGGCGCGTATCGAACGGAAAAATGTCCAAGGATGAGCGCACCGAGATTAGCCGAGCCTGCGGCGCGAATGACGTCATCGAGGACGCTGTGTTTTTCCTCATGGCGCGCATTGGCATCGCCGCCGTTGAGAAAGGTTGATTCATGGATGAGCACTTCGCAGCCCTGCCACATCGCAAACTCTGTCCCTGGTGTGTCACCGGAGTACCCCAGAATTGGAGCTCGGACCTCGTCGGTGACGTAGTCCTCCCCTTTTTCTCGGCGCAACCGACCGATTTCCGCCCCCTTTAGACTCTCATATTCCGGTTTCAGTTTTCGTTTCTTTTGTTCCACGAGATAACTCAAGCTTTTGGTCACCCCTTCGGGCGCTGACACATGGGCGTTCGAAAACGCCTTCACAACCAGGTCGCTGCGAAGCGGAATTTCGTCACCGGAGCGGACGGGTTGCCAGGGACACTGGGGTGTGTCCGGGTCAAATCGCTTTTGAAACGCTGCCAAAGCCGGAAACGAGCCGCAATCCGCCGGATAGTAGACCACCGGTGAGTCCCCCTTGCCATTCAACTGAATCAGTTGAATCAGCCCGGCGAGGTGATCCCGGTCCGCATGGGAAACAAAAATATGACGAACTTTACCGGTCTTCTGTGCCAGCGCCGCCGTGACGCCGTCCCCGGCATCGAACAGAATCCCGAGCTCGTGAACAAAGTACCATGTTGCATACAGTGCGGTGGAGTATCCGCTGATGGTTAATTTCATCTGTTGCCCAGCTCCCGAACAAAACTACCCATGAACCTCGTGATTGCCCTCTTCCGCCTGTCCGTCCAATCCAGGGCGAATACGAGATTCCCCCTACGCGAGATCACATTAGACGAATCAAAAAGGCCAGGGGACTTCGGCGGTTGGCGTCAGCTGGTGCGCCTGTCTTGTGACAGCCGCAGGATCCTTCTCCTCCCGCACCGTTCGTGTCGTCATCATCGTCATCGTCTGCGTCGGCATCCCCGTCCGCATCTCCGTCGGCGTCGCCGTCGCTGTCCCCGTCGGCGTCGCTGTCGCTGTCTCCGTCGGCATCGCTGTCGCTGTCGGTGTCGCTATCCCCGTCTGCGTCACTGTCCGCATCGGTGTCGCTATCTGTGTCGGCGTCGCTGTCTGCATCGGTGTCGCTATCCGTGTCGGCATCGCTGTCCGCATCGGTGTCGCTGTCCGCGTCCGCGTCTCCGCTGGATACGGTGTTGAGGGCGTTGATGATGCCGTGGCCGAAGGTCGGGTTGGGCACCTCGTCCGGGCCTGATCCGCCGCACCCCTGGCTTGAGGTTTTGGGATCGGCGCCCTCTTTGATCAGCCTTTCGATCTCATCCACGTCACCGGCCAGCGACGGTTTGGCCGAGACCATCAACCCGATCAAGCCCGCCACGTGGGGCGAGGCCATGCTGGTGCCGCTCATGCTGCTGTATCCCCCACCGGGCACGCTGGAGCGGGTACCGACACCCGGTGCGCTCACATCCGGTTTCCACCGATCGCTTCCGTCGACGGTGATCGGGCCCCGGCTGGAGAACCCGGCGATGCCGTCCCCCGAGTCGGTGGCACCGATGGAGAACGCGGCGGCGTAGATACCCGGCGGCGTGGTGATCGTCTCGCAGGAGGATCCGTCGTTTCCGGCCGACGCCACCACGACAATTCCGGCATTGCGGACATTCTCGACCACCTCTTTCAGGGTATCTTCGTCGCACCCTTCACTTTGAGAGCAACCCCAAGAGTTGTTGATCGCATGGGGGGCCTTGTCCGGATCCCCATCGTTGATCGGATCGCCCCCTACCGGATAGGGAGCGATGAAGAACTCGAAACACTCGGAATAGGTCGCCGGGGATCCGACCCCCACGTTCATGTTGCGGCAGCCGATCCACTTGGCCCCCGGGGCCATGCCGATCTGATTGCCCGCGTCGTCATCTCCGACCATCGTGCCCATGGTGTGGGTGCCGTGGGAGTGATCATCACAGGGCTCTGGGGAATCCGCTCCGCAGCTGCCCCCGCCCGAGTGCACCGCATCGTGCCAGTTGTAATCGTGATTTGCCGTCGTTCCGTCCCACCCGCGATACTTGGCCTTGAGCGCCGGATGGGTCCAGTCGTATCCTGTGTCCTCACCGGCGATCACCGCCCCTTCCCCGGTGATCCCCAAGGCCCAGATATCCGGTGCCTTGGCCCGTTCGACGCCCCATTCGATGGCCGCCATCTCCCAGCCCTCCGACCGGGGCAGGGGCAAATCAACCCGAACTTCCGGATTGGGGAACACGCGGGCCACCTCACTGCGCGCCGCCAGCTGGAGCGCGAGATCTCGGTTGCCGTGAACCAGGATGCCGTTGAAGATCCAGAACGACCGGTAGGCCACACCGCGGCGGTCGAGCTCCTGGCGAAGGGCCGCTTGGGATCGCCGGGCTACCTCAGTGAGGGATTCGAAGACGAAGCGCCCCTTTTGCACCTTGGTGGTGAGCTCCTCGACACCGCTGAGATCCGCCCGCTCGTCCAATCGAACGAAAAACGAAACAGGCGCACCGCCCGGTGCTTCGAGCAACATCGGGTGCACCTTGTCTTCTCCTCGACCCTGCCCCGCGGCCCACCCGGGGAGAGCAAGGCCAATCAGGCATAAAACCATTACCATTCGTATTGAAATCATTGGAAGACTCCTTTGAAACTCCATACCGTTATATCACTTTTGCAGTTTCAAATTGCGATCATTATGAGCCGTTCGGCATATTGATGCCTGAGAAGCAGCGTCGATGCACGATTTCACGGGTAGCCGCGAGGGCTACCCCTACACGATTTCACGGGTAGCCACGAGGGCTACCCCTACTATAGATAGACCAACCCAAAAGTGGGCGGGCCGTCCTCGGTGGCGGGCTGCCATTGAGCGGACGCGCGGTACCCCTCCCGCAGGCGGGTCCGTTTGAAATTGATCGGTAGGCGGGCCGGCAGCTCGTCTCCAAAAAACTCATCCAGCGGGAGGGCCAGCTCGAGGGTCCAGCCCGATTCCCCTTGTGTCACGGCGAAGAGATGTCGTCCCTGCCAATCGATGGACGGTTGTTCGGTGAATCCGAGCGGTTCAGCGGAGAGCCGCCCCGCAGCGTCGATCAGCAGTCGGATCCGGTGGAGCTGTTTTGGATTGATGTTCACCGAGAGCTGGAAGTGATCCCACGGGGCAATGCCGTCTGCGGTGGCCAGCAATTCCCGCAACCCATCCATATCCGAGTCGGCCAGCTCGACGCCGATGAACAAATGGGGGGACAGGTAACACGCTCGGATGGAGGTGTGCGGATCGGGACGGGATGCTCTCTCCATCGTCAGCGACCCAACAGCCGTGGCTTGACGCCACACGGCATCGTCGAGTCGACCGTCGATCACCGGCCCGGAGCGCACCCGGCGAATTCGGCGATAGAGGGTCGGGCGCAACTCGCTTTGCAGTTGGTACATCACGGTCCGGGACAGGGGAAAGGCGAGGGAGAAGCGCGGCCCCGGGTTGAGCGTTGCCCCCGGTGGACGGTTGTAGCGAAACTCGAAGCGAGCCGATTCACCCGCGTTCAGGGCGATCTTCTGCGTTCGAGGAGTGATGCGCCAACTGGCGTCCCGCTCGGCAAAGCGCAGTACATCGTCCATCTCGTGTTGCGTCGCATTGTGCACTCGGACGCTGAATCGACCGGCCTTGCTGGGTCGCAGGGGATCGAACTCAAAATCCGGCGAGGTCACGGCGGTGTAGCGGATCTGCCATTCCAATTGGTTGAGGGCGTAGGGAAACGCCTCGTCGTCGAGAATACTGCCGGCCCGGATCAGCGAGAATTCAGCTTTTTGACGGTCGATCAGGAGCATGCCGTACTGCTGAAAATGCCCTGTTTCCGGATGGTCCGGTTGATGGGGCACGCCGCCGGACGGTCCGAGCAGCTGGTAGTTGACATCGTCGCGAACATCGGACATGGCGTGGTGCCAATGCCCGGTGAGCACCAGGTCGGCACGACCGGCGATGAGCACGTCGTGCAGCGGTGAGCCCGCTTTTCCGCCGGGGTCGATGGCCCAAAGAGGGCGGTGCATCACCACGATTCGCTGGGCCCGATCCTGGGCCCGGGCCAGCTGCCGGACCAGCCAGTCCAATTGCTCGTCGCTCAGTTCCCCTTCGCTCTCGGCCCGACTGTTGTCCAACACGATAAGCCGGGACGGCCCCACATCGATCGCCGTGTTCACCGGGTGGCCGACCAGCTCCTCGAACAGCGCCTCACTGGGATCGCTCCAGACATCGTGATTGCCCGGGGTCACCACCAGCGGCACGTCGCCGAACGCCCGCCGAATGTCACCCAGCACACCTCGCCATTCGGCCCGCGCTTCATCGATGCGATCATCCGGCTGGTAGCCCCGGATCAGATCCCCCACCGAGACGACCATGTCCGGTCTCAACCGTGCCGCCTCGTTGAGAATCGCCTTGAATATCGCGTCATTGGGGCCGCCGGTGCGATCGCCGAGCACGACGATGCGAAACGGCCCCGGCTCCGGCAGCGGGGGACAGACCGGTTCGGTGTCCGTATCAGGGGCCACCGGTGATGGCTCAGGGGTGACGCAACCGAGGACACAGCACCAGAGTACCGGGAGGAGTCGGCGAACAACCATCATCGGATTACCGTCTGTTCTTGAGCTCTTTGAGCGCCTCTTTGGTTTCATCGTCGAGGAGCCAGGTCTTTTGCAATGCCTTGAACACCACCACCATCTCGCGCAACGTGGCCAACAGCTCACGGGAGAGCTCGGGCAATTGGGGACCGAGCTTGGCCATCTCATGGGTCAGGGCGGACATATTGTTGAACAGCCGCTCCAACTTCTCCCCGTCGGAGATGCTGTCCATCGCCGTCAGCATGCGATCCACCCGCTTGTCGTGGGTCAGTTTGTCCAGACCGTCCATCGCGCTGACCAGGGAGCCGTCTTTGGCCAGTAACACATTGAGCCGGGCGATTAGCTTGTCCGTGCGCTGGAGCAGGCTGTCTATTTTTTCCGGGGCAAAGGTCTTGGCCACTGCTCGCATCGCTTTGCGGGTTTGGGGATCATTGAACAGGCGCTCGGCGCCCTTGAATGTCTTTTTGAGGTTGGGATCTTGCAGGATGGCGATGAGCGGGTCGTCCACATCATCGAGGAAGCGGTTCATCCGCTGCATCGTCGGACCCAACTCGTCGAAGGCGTCCATCATCCGCTCCAGCCGGCTCTCCTCTTCGAGCTTGCCCAGGGTCACCTCCAGCGCGGCCACGGCCCGATCCATGGTTTTGATGTAGTGATTGAGGTCGATAGTGGAGACCGCGTCCAGCAGATCCATCGGTTCGTTGGCCGGTACCAGCGCCCCGGGGGGCAAGTTGGGCCCGGTACCCTCCTCGGAAATCAGATGGACCCGTTTTTCGCCGATGCCCAGCAGCCGTTTGATTTCACAGCGCACCCCCACCCGCATGCGGTTGACGTGACGCTCGCGAATCAGGATCTCCATATCGATGCGGTTGTCCGGCAGGATCTTCATCTCGCCGACCTCCCCCACATCGATTCCCGACAGCAACACCGGCGACCCTTCACGCAGGCCGTCGCCGCGAATGATATGGGTGTGAAAGGAGATCCGGGGCTCGAGCCAGCGGTTCTGCAGGGCCGCGCCGATGGTGAAGACGATCACCCCGAGCGCCCCGAAGAGCAAAAACAGCCCGGCCATGCGCTCGCGATATGAGAACTGAATCTTCACTGACGGTTTCCCTCGTTTCTCATCGCGCGACGGTATCTGCTATACGGTACAACGACACCGTCGTGCTCTTTAAACCATGCCTCAAAACCGGGATTATTGCGAGAAAGACAGATCACCGTGGCAATCTGACCCCCGTGTTGGCGTTCCCGCAGCCGGGTCCAGCCCACACCTCTCCCCCGATCCATCTCCCAGTTGCCCAACCCCTCCAATACCAGCCAGCTCGGCCGGAGCACCAGCGAGCGGGCCAGACAGACGCGCCAACGGGTGGCCCCATCCATCTCATGGGGCAACAGATCGGCCACCGGTTCCAACGAAAAATCGCCGAGCACCCGGTTGACGACCTGCTCTTCTTCGGCCGAGCTCAATCGGCTGTGCACCGATACGGGCAGGGCGATATTCTCTCTGACCGTGCGGTTGAAGAGCAGTCCCCCGTAACCGTGCACAAATCCGATCCGCGCGCGAAGCCGCTGCCGTTTGCCGTAGTCGAGCTGGTAGACGTTTTCGCCCAGCAGCTCGACGACGCCCCGATCCGGTGCGGCCAGCGTGGCCAGAATTCGGGCGAGGAAAATCGAGGGGTCGACCACCGGATCCGCGCCCGCGGGAACAAAGGCGAACCAGTTCCCCTCTTCAACCCGCACCGGGTCGAGCTGCCAGACATCAGGACCGGCCGTGAAGCGCAACCCGTCGACCAGCTGCACCACGGTATTCCCCTCCCCGGCCATCAGAAGACCCCCGTGACCAGCTCGACCAACTCGAAGTGAAAAACCGTGGCGAACGAGACCAAGGCGTTGAACATGACGAGGAAGACGAGGGCGTTGAGTGCGGCCTTGGAAACGGCGATGGGCACCTCGGCCGGAGAACGCCCCACCGACATGCCGTGGTAGCAGGCGATTAGAAACACGCCGAGACCGCCGATGATCAGCTTGAGCAGGATCGAGATCAGATCCACCGGCTCGACCGCCGAAACCACCGACCGAAAAAAGAGGTCAGCGGGTATCGAGACCAACAGCCGGCCGAGCAAAAACCCGCCAATCAACGCGACCGCACTGAACAATACATTGAGCACAAAGACCGAGAGCAGACCGCCGAAAATCCTCGGGGTGATCAGGTGGCGAATGGGCGAGATGCCCATCACCTCCAGCGCCTCGATTTGACGTTGCACCTGCATGACCCCCAGCTCGGCGGAGATAGCGGTGATCGAGCGCACGATGACGACCCCGCCGGTGAGAATCGGCGCCACCTCCCGCAGCACCACCACGGTGACCATCTTGCCCAGACTCTCTGCGCCGGAGAGAGATCCGATACCGCCGACCCCCTCGACGATGGCAAACGCGCCCACAGCGAGGCCGAGCACGATCACCGGTCCGGACGCCTGCACGCCGGTGAAGTAGATCTGCAGCAGGACTTGCCGGACCACGTCCCGATGGCCCAGATCCCGATCGGTCCAGACCACCTTGATCGAGAGATAGAACAGCCATACCAGGTAGGCCAGGTACCGGATCAAGCCCACAAAGGCTGCGCCGATTCGATCGATCCACCCCACTAGTGCCTCGTCAAGTGAAAAAGGTCGGGTGAGAAACTCCCCCTTGAAAAGGGGGCCGGGGGGATTTCCTCCTCCCCAAGGTGCCGCTCCAGAGACGTAATCCCCCTAACCCCCTTTTTCAAAGGGGGAACCGGGA
>JANQET010000318.1 GCA_028278265.1 Myxococcota bacterium | reverse complement strand
GGTGGAGGAGCTGGTGCGTCTGGCCCTGAGCGCCCGTGTCGGGGGGATGCTCGGCGGCAAGGGGGGGATCGTCAATCTCCATCTGGGGGAGGGGGACGACGGGTTCGATCTGATCGACCGGGCCGTGCATTCGAGCGAACTGCGCCATCTTCAATTTCTGCCCACCCACTGCAACCGATCCCCTGAGGTGCTCGACCGGGCCAAACGCTACGGTCGAACCGGGGCCATCGACGTCACCGCTTCTTCCTCTGCGGCCTTCGGGGATATTTCCGCCAGCGCCGCAATAAGGCAGTTGCTCGACAGCGGCGTGCCCCTCGAGCATTTGACGATGTCGTCGGATGGCTGCGGGTCGCTGCCGGTATTCGACCCCCAGGGCCGGTTGGTGGGGATCGAATCCGGCGATCCCAAGGCGATCTTCGACGAGCTCGTGGCCCTGGTCACCGAGCATGGGGTGCCCTGGGCAACCGCGCTTCGTCCGGTCACCGCCAACGTGGCCGAAATACTGAAACTGCCCGGCAAGGGACGCATCGCCACCGGAGGGGACGCGGACCTGGTGCTCCTCGACGGGGATCAGCAGATAGTGCATGTGATGGCCCGGGGCAGGTTCTTCATGAGGAACGGGGAGATCGAGGTCGGGCCTTTCGGCTAGCCGATCGACCGCAATTTTCTCGTCTCTTTGAAGTAAACTCCTGTACATAAACGTTTATTGTCGGCTAAAAGAATGGGGTTACAAAAAGGAGTGAACCATGCCTCCCAAGCGGCAAAATACCTGTGCCATGTGTGGCGTTCCGATTCAATCCGATCATCACCTCTGCGGAGTTTGTGCCAAGAGCGCCACCGGCAAGGTTGCGGTGGTTCCCTGCCGCGCCTGCGGAGCGACCAATCCCTCGAGCCTGCCGGCCTGTATCAGCTGCGGCGCCCCGACCCAGTCCGGGCCTGTTCCCGCCCGCCCGAGCGGTAACGGATCCGAGCATTCGTCGACGAGGATTATCGGGCGGCGGGCGGAGATGCAGGCCCTCGAGGACTGCTTCAATGTCTGCGTGCAACACAATCGCGTCAGCGGCGCCATCGTCACCGGCGAGCCGGGGATGGGGGCCAGTGCGGTGCTCAAGACCTTCGTGCAAAAGCTCACCGGCAAGCTGCCGATGAACCGTATTTGGTATGCCTCTTCTCGTGAGAGCACCGAGCAGTTCGCCCCGTTCCAACGCATTTTGCGCAAGCGTTTCGAGGTGTTCAAAGAGCCCGACCTGGTCACCTGCCGTCGCAAGATGACCCACCACGTGGGGCGGGTGCTCGGGGCGGACTCCGTGGCCCTGGTGACCGAAACTTCACACCTGTTGGGTCACTACATCGGCGTGGCCTTTCCCGAGAGTCCGGTGTTGCGCGCATTGGAAGGGGATTTTCCCCTATTGATGCAGCGCATCAAAGAATCGGTTGTGCGCTTTTTTGAGGCCGACGCCAAGCAGAACGGCCCGGCGGCCCTTGTCATCGACGAGGTGCATCGCTCCTCACCCCACAGTCAGCGCTTTTTGATGGACATCTTGGAGGCGCTGGGACCGGTTCCGCTGATGATCGTCCTCGGGGGGCACGCAGAGGTCGGCGATCTCACCGGGAACCAGGCGGTGTTGCGCGTCACCCTGCAGCCGTTGGACGAGATGGCGATGACCCGCCTGTTTCGCCAGTTTCTCTCCAAGTTGGTCGATCCCCCCGAGGAACTGGTCGCCCACACGGTGGAGCGGGCCAACGGCAACCCGGGCTCCCTGCGGCAACTCTGTGCCCTGCTCACCGAGACGGGCATCATCGACACCACCAGTGAGCCGTGGACCGCGGACATCACCAAGGTCACCGCGGTGGACATGCCCACCAGCCTGACCGATACGCTCAAGGCCCGGCTGGATCGGCTCGACTCCCGCGACAAAAACGTGCTGCAGTACGCCGCGGTGATCGGCGAGGTATTCTGGGACGAGGCGGTGGTGGCCCTGTTTCGCCAGCGGGTCAGACACAAAAAGGCGATCAACGCGGCCCAGGTGTGGATCGACGACTCGGATGGTCTGACCGTCTCTTCCACGCTGGATCGGTTGGTCGCGCGGCAGTTCATCGTGGCCATCCCGGACACCGATATCAAAGATTGCGTCAAGTACGCCTTTGTCCGCTCGGGCATTCGCGATCAAATATTGGCCCAGATGGACGCCAAGCAGCGCAAGCGGGAGCATTTTCTCGTCGCTCAGTGGCTCTCTCATGCCACCGGGGAGTCCAAACCCCATTTCGCCACCTTGGAGGCGATTCACTGGGAACGGGCCGGCGAGTCCCACCGCGCCGCATTGGCCTCGTTCGGAGCCGCCCGCTATGCCCGGTCCCGCTATCGCAACGAAAAGGCGATCAAGCTGTTTCAAAAGGGGCTCGAGCTCTGCGACAAGCGGGATCGGCGGGTGCTGATCGACGCCTACCACGACATCGGGTCGATGTACGAGCTGGCCGGGCAGTACGAAGCGGCGGAGATGTACTTCACCGAAATGCTGCGCAATGCCTGGATTCTGGCCCACCGCTCCAAGGCCGGCGCGGCGTTGAACAAAATCGGCCGGCTCTACCGGGCGCGCAGCGACACCACGGCGGCGCGGGCCTTTCTCGAACGGGGCATGGCCCTGTTCAAAGCCGCCGGGGACGAAAAAGGGGTGGCCGCCTGTCTGGGGGATCTCGGTGAGCTGGCCCGGCGTCGGGGATCCTATGACCGGGCGTTCAAACTGGTCAACGAAGCGCTCGAGCTGCAGCGCAAGATGAACAATCTGCCGTCGATCGCGGTCTGTTTGCACAGCCTGGGACATATCGAGGCCGCGCGGTCGTCCTACACCCAGGCGGAGCGGTATCTCGAGGAGGCGTTCGAGCTGCGCAGCGGGGCCCACGACAAGGGGGGCATGGCCCAAACCCTGTCCACTCTGGGGGTGGTGCTGTTCAACAAGGGCTCGTTGGACCACGCCATTGTCCGCTGGGAGGCCGCACTCAATCTGGCCGAGGAGGTCGGCGATCGGCGAATGCTGGCGATTGTGCACAACAATCTAGGGGAGGCATATCGGGATTTGGGCCAGTATGAATTGGCGATGAAGCACTTCAAGGCCTGCGAAAAAGTGGTCACCCGGCTCGACGACCGCCTGCTCAGCGCCGAAGTGCTGCGCAACATGGCGATTTTGAACGACAAAATGGGCGATCGAAAAACCGCTCTGAGCCAGCTGAAGAATTCGCTCAAACTGGCCCGCCAATCCGGAGGGCGCGAAATGGAGGGGTTGGCCCTGAGGGCACTGGGGGAGCTTGCGTCGACGACGCTGTGGGATACCTCCAATGTGGACGCAGAGGACGAGGCCAAGGTCTACCTCGAGGGGGCGTTGGCCATCTTTCGCGATGTGGGCAACGAGCTCCAATCGGCGCGCACCCTGCACGCCCTGGGCAACCGGCTGCTGGAGCGGGGCGACGTGAACGCCGGCAAGAAGCGCCTCGAGGAGGCCGAGGAGCTTTTCAAACGCCTGGATACCCAGCGCCGCGACGAGATTCACCGCACGATCAAGGAAATCCAAATCGATGACGAACCGGACGTGCGACCGCCGGATCGCGCCCCCAAGGGACCGACCAAGAAGAAACGACAGAACACCAAGAAGACCGCAACCAAGAAACGATCCATCGCCTGACCGGCTGGCTGAGCCGAAACGACCCGGCCGGAGTGAGAAGGAGAATCGATGTCTGAGAAGGATGAACCGACCAAGCCCGGCGCCCAGGGGGCCGCGAACAAGAACCGATTGAACATCAAGGTGGCCGACGATGTGGCCCAGGGGACCTATTCCAACCTGCCTATCGTGCACAATAATGATATGGAATTTGTGTTTGATTTCATATTTGTAGAGCCCCAGCGGGCCCAGGGACAGGTGGTCTCCCGCATCATCGCCAGTCCCCGCACGGCCAAACGACTGCAGACCGGGCTCAACGAGTTGATCCGCCTCTACGAAGAGCGGGTGGGCCCGATCCCGATCCCGGAGCGCAATCCCCCCAAGGGCACTTATCACTAGTCCACAATCCGTTCCGGGAATAATCTTCTTCGATTCACGGTTGGAAACAGGTCTGTCCGCTAGTCCCCCGTTTACATCCAGACGGGCCTCAGCTAAAAAGGCGGGCGAAACGTCCTATAAGGAGGTGTTTTTGGTGATCAAAGTCGAACACCTGACCAAGCAGTACGCCGCGACCACCGCGCTGTGGGATATTTCGTTTCAGGTCACCCGAAACGAGATCCTCGGCTTTTTGGGACCCAACGGTGCGGGCAAATCGACCACCCTGAAGATCCTCACCGGCTACCTGGCGCCCACGTCGGGCACGGCGGTGGTGGACGGGCACGATGTGTTCGTCAATCCCAAGGCGGTCAAAAAGGTGATTGGTTACCTGCCGGAAAACGTCCCGCTCTACACCGAGTTGAGGGTCGATGAATACCTCGGCTATCGCAGCGCCCTCAAGGAGGTGCCCCGCAATCGGCGCCACAAGGCGATTGACAGCGCCATCGAGCGGTGTCAGCTGGGGGATGTGCGTCAACGGGTGATCGGTCAACTGTCCAAGGGGTATCGTCAACGGGTCGGCCTGGCCGACGCCCTGCTCGGGGATCCCAAAATCCTCATCCTGGACGAGCCCACAATCGGCCTCGATCCCAATCAGATTCGCCAGGTGCGCGAGTTGATCCGCGAGCTGGGTCGGGAACGCACCGTCATCCTGTCGAGCCATATTCTCCCGGAGGTGGAGGCGGTCTGCTCCCGGGTGATTATCATTCACCAGGGGCGATTGGTCAGCCGTGGTCGCCCCGAAGATCTGCGCGCGGATCTGCAGGGCGGCGGGGTAACGATCACCGTCGAAGTGATCGATCCCGGCGGTGCCGCCCAGGGCGCGATTGAGCAGGTCGACGGGGTGACCCATGTCGATTCACCGGATGACAGCCCGGACGGGTATCGCACCCTGGTGATCAAGGCCGATCCCGATCCGGCTGTTCGCGAACGCATCTTCGACGCCGCGGTCGAGCGCGGGTTCAAGCTCACCGGGCTCAGCTCCCGGGGGGCCTCCCTCGAGGATATTTTCGTTCAGATCACCACCAGCGAAGGGGATGAGCCGCCCGCCGCGGACGGTGATGCCGAGGGAGGTGCAGCATGAACATCATCGTCCAATTGAAGCGGGAGATCTACGCCCTCTTCCTCTCGCCGATTGTCTACGTGATGCTGATTGCGGCCACGGTGATCAACAGCGGCGTCTTTTTGGCCATCCTCGATTTTCTCTCCAATCCCCAGAGCGGTCACGTGGCGGTGATGCAGCTGATGTTCGGGGGCACGACCTTCTTCTACATCTTGCTGATCGTCGTTTCGCCCCTGATCACCATGCGCCTAATAGCTGAAGAGAAACACCTGGGAACCCTGGAGACCCTGCTCACCGCGCCGATCAACGAGGCCCAGGTGGTCATCGCCAAGTACCTGGCCGCAGTGGTGTTCTACATCGTCTTGTGGCTGCCCACGCTGGCCTATCCGTTGATCCTGTCCCGTTTTTCAGAAATTGAGCTCGGCCCGGTGCTCGCCGGCTACCTGGGTACCGTGGGGATGGGGATGATGTTTCTCGCCGTGAACCTGTTTTTCTCGGCAGTCGCCAAAAACCAAATCGTCGCCGCGCTGCTCTCCTTCGGCGCCAACATGGTGCTGTTCATTATCGGTATCTTCGCTTCGATCAGCATGGCCGCGGCGCCCGATTCCCTGCTCAACTACATGAACCTGTGGGCCCACATGGAGGACTTCGGCCGCGGCATCGTGGACACCCGGTACCTCGTCTACTACGCATCGATCATCCTGTTTGTGCTCTTTTGCACGGTGCAGGCGCTTCAGGCCAGGAGGTGGCGCGGATGAGCGACCAAATGAACACCGAACAGACTCCCCAGAGTTCAGCGAGTCCTGTCCCCGGATCCGGGCGCCAGGCGCGAGCCGGATTCAACACGGGGATCTCGATCCTCGCGGCCCTGGCCATCCTGCTGATGGCCAACTATCTGTCCAAGCGCCACTACGTGCGGGCCGATTGGACCGCCTCGGGGCTCTACACCCTGTCGGACAAGACGACCAAGGCCCTGGCCGCCCTCGATCGGGACGTCAAGCTGCATGTCCTGTGGAGCCAGGCCTCTGCCCGGCTGGACTTCCTGGACCTCAAGGAGATTCTCGATCGCTACGCGGCCGCTTCTTCTCGCATCAAGCTCGAGTTCATCGACCCGGACCTCCATCCGGATCGGATGCAGATCATCCTCGACACCTATGGCGCCAAAATCAAACAGGACGCCCAGGGGCAGGTGGGTATCGAGGCGGGGGTGTTCGTGGTGGCCGGGGAGAAGGTCAAGTTCGTCGCCTCAGAGGACTTCGAGGATTTCGGTGGCGGAATTTACGGCGGCGGTCAGGACGCGGAGCAACAGGGGGTTTCACGGTTCAAAGGGGAGCAGGCGCTGACCTCGGCCATTCTGTTGGTCACCTCGAACAAACAGTCCAAGGTCTGTTTTGTGCAAGGACACGGGGAGTGGCAGTTCGAAGGGTTCGGCGGTCGCAGCCTGGGCCACGTCAAGGAGGGGTTCAAACAAGACAGCTACAAAGTGGAGTCGATCGCCACCCAAGGGGCCAGTCGGATCCCCCCGGGGTGCGACCTGGTGGTCGTCGCCGGACCGCAGAAGGCCGTTCTCGAAGAAGAAGCGGCGCTGCTCAAGCGCTATGTCCAAAAGGGGGGCAAGCTCCTGCTGCTGCTCGATCCGCTGATCGAGGGAACCCGGTTTGTTCCCACCGGCTTCGAGGGCCTGGTCGCCTCGTGGGGCATCAAACTGCACAACGATATGGTTTTTGAAACCGACCCCCGTCGGTTGATCAGCCAGAGCCCGTTCACCCTGCTGGCCAGCGACTTCAGCCCCCACGAGGCGGTTAAACAGTTGGCCATTTCCGAAAGCGTCGGAGCGCAAATCAAGGAACAACTTGGCGCCGCACCGGTGGTGTTTGCCATCGCCCGATCGCTGGGGTTGAAAGAGGAGACCGAGGTGGTTGCCGAACCGCTGGCCAAGAGCTCGACCGCCTCGTGGGGAGAGGTCGACCTGAGCGGTCTCAGCGAGGCGGACAACATGCCGACCAAGGATCAGTACGACCACGCCGGGCCGGTCACCCTGGCGATGGCCGTCGCGCTCAACCGCGCCGACGGCATCTCCGAGGGGGGCCGCGTCATCGTGGTCGGGGACAGCGATTTTCTCTCTGAAGAGCTGTTCGTCAATGCCGGGCTGCTCAACCGGGATTTCTGGTCCGGCCTGGTCGGCTGGCTCACCGAACGGGAGGAGCTGATCGCCATCGCGCCGAAGAATCCCGAGCACGTGCGGTTGAACCTCACCGAGAGCGACATCTCCACGATTTGGTGGGTCTTGGGCGGGGAGCTGCTGATCTTCTTTATTGCCGGTTTCATGGTCTGGTCGAGACGGAGGAGATAGGGCCGATGAGCAATCGAACTGTCGTGATCATTCTGAGCCTCGCCGTGGTGATGATGGCCTTCATCCTCTTTTTCGAGCGGGACACGATGACCACCGATCAACGAATGGGCCGCAAGAATCGGGTCTTCGTCAAATATGTACAAGAACAGGTGGAGGGATTGAGCCTGCGCAACACCAATGGAGAGGAGATTGTCATCGAGCGCCGGGGCGAATCGACGGACACCAGTCAACCCAAGTGGCATCTCACCGCCCCCCGCGAATTGCCGGCCGACAAAGATCAGGTGACCGCTGTGTTGTCGGCGCTCGACTATCTGATGCGCGAGCGCACCGTTTCCGGCAAGGAGGTGGCCGGCGAGGCGAAGTACGGCTTGAAGACCCCTCGGCTCAAGGGGGCGTTCACCATTCGGGGTCGAACCACCGGCTTTGCCATCGGCGCCGATGCCCCCGGAGAAAAGATTTACCTGGGCCTGGACGATCGGCCGGATGAGCTCTACGCGGTGGATAGGTCGTTCTTTAAATCCATGGATAAGGAGCTCGGCGAGCTGCGCTCTAAGCAGATTTTGAGCCGCTCGTTGAAAAATGCCGAGCGGATCACCCGCGCTGGCGAGCCGTCCGGTCTCTCCCTGCGCCGTTCGGCCCAGTCCCCGTGGCAGGTTCAGGTCGAGGGAAGCTGGATCCGCGCTGCCGGCGACCGGGTGGAGGCGCTCTTTTCAACGCTCGAGAATCTGCGGGCGACTCGCTTTATCGCCGATGACGTGAAACCCTCGGCGTTGGATCAGTACGGATTTAAGCCCAAGTCCCGCGGCGTGACCCTGGGGTTTGCCGGCGAGCAGGAGCTGACCGTGCTGATCGGCGACCCCTGTCCGGGCAGCCCGCACCAGGTGCACGTGGCACTCAAAGAGGGGGGAACCGTCAGCTGTGTCGACGACGAGTTTCTGAAGGACGTGGAACGCCCGGTCGATCAGTTTCCCGAGCTGCGCACCGCGGTATTTCGGGAGGATTCCCTCGACGGTCTCGCCATCGAGCGAGGGGGGAACACCCTGAGCTTGAAGCGGGAGGAGGGTCAATGGAGGCTGGTTGATGACGAGACCCCATTGGAGCAGGAGGTGGTTCACCAGCTGTTGCACCTGCTTAGCGACACCCGAGCCAAGTCGATCCACGTAGGCGCGGAAGCGGTCGAGGCGCTGGGTTCTCCTCTGGCGAAGATCACGCTCACGGACGAGGAGGGAGATCTAGTCCTCTCCCTGCATCGAGACGAGAAAAATCAAGCCCTGGCCGTTCGGCGGGGGGACGAACCGGTGGTGCTCGCGGTGGATCCCGAGTTCGCCGAGCCGATTCAGGCCGACCTGCTGGCCTTTCGCGCGCGGAAGATTCCCCTCGGGGAGGCCTACGACATGGAGTATCTGAGCATCACCGGACCCACCCGTCAAACGCTGGAAAAATCGGACGGCTTGTGGCGCTTGGTCGCACCGGTCAAGACCAACGCGGATACCACCGCGGTCAACAAGCTGGCGGATTTGATGGCCGAGCTGGCAGTGGTTCGATTTGTCGCACCGGCCGCAAAAAAAGAGCACGGATTGGCCGATCCGGCTTGGCGCATTGTGGCCCGAATGGTCAAAGACACTGCTGACGAGCCCTCGACGGACCGCACCGGAACCGATGAAGTGACCCTGGAAATCGGCGCCGCCGTCCCGGGAGAGGGGTGGTTTGCCCGCCTGTCGGGAGAGGATCGAACCGTTTTCGTCGTCGGGGACGATTTCCTCGAGGCGGTTCGTCTACCCTTTGTGGCGCGGGATCTGTTTCAGATCGATGACACGGATCTGGTCCAGCTCTCCCTGACCGCGAGTGACGATGAATTGCTGCTGGCCAAGGAGAACGATCAGTGGGTCGCCCGGGACGGCAGGACGATTGACCGGCAAGGGGTCAAGCGCCTCGTCGCCGACCTGGGGGGGGTGAAGACCACTGCTGCGCTCGCATTCGATTCGAACAACAAAGGGATTGCCCCCCATCTGCTGACGGTGAAGAGTTGGACCGCTGAGCAACTGGCACAGAACGCACCGAGTACCTTCCGCGTGGGCCGGCGAGAGGAGTCGTCGCAGCTCGCCGGATATCGGGCCCAGCTGAACGATCTCGCCGTGACTTTCGAGCTGCCCCGGCGCCTCGTCGACGAGCTCGTCTCCTTTGTGCAAAAAACGAGGGAGGGGACCGGGGACGGCGACCCGGCGCAGTAAACGGACGTTAGACAAGGGGCGAGGGAATCGTGGGGTGAGAACGTTTCTCGACGGCGAGCCGCCAAAGCAGTATGATCGATGGATCCTGACGGAGTGTTGAGAAGGAGCGGGTAGATCGTGGCAGGGGAGACGCAAAAAGGCCGGCTCGATGCGATCAACGACTGGTTGTCAGCCGGACCGATCACCCTCTTTCGGGAGATCGGCGAGCTGACCATTTTGGCCGGCCAGGTCGTCTTTTGGGCCGTTCGCCCCCCGTTTCGGGTCAAGGTCTACCTGGATTCCCTGTACTACGTCGGTGTGGGGTCGATTTTTATCGTGTTATTGGTCGGTAGCTTTACCGGGGCGGTGATGTCCCTGCAGACAGTGGTCGGTTTTGCCCAGTTCGACGCGGAGAGCATGACCGGCGGGGTGATCGCCCTCTCCTTTGCGCTGGAGATGTCCCCGGTGTTCACCTCCCTGCTGCTCACCGCCCGCGCCGGTTCGGCGATGGCCACCGAGTTGGGCACGATGCGGGTGACCGATCAGATCGACGCTCTGACGACGATGGGGATCAACCCGGTGCAGTACCTGATTACCCCGCGGGTGATCTCCTGCACCGTGATGGCCCCCCTGCTCTGTACCCTGTTCAACTTTGTCGGGGTGCTCGCCTCGTACGTGATCTGCGTGGTAATGCTCAACTTGGACCCGGGGGTCTTTCAGAGCACGGTGGCCGATTGGGTCGACCCCGAGGATATCTTCAGCGGGTTGACCAAGGCAATCGTACTGGGTTTCTTTGTCAGCCTAATTGCCTGCCGGCAGGGATTTTACGCCAGCGGCGGGGCTGCCGGGGTGGGCAACGCAACGACCCGCGCCGTGGTGCACGGATTCGTGATCATCTTTATTTTGGACTACTTTTTAACCTCGTTGTTGCAGGTCTGACCCGGGAAAGCGAGCGTCGATGCCGGACCTCAAGGGAATGAACACATGGCTCATCGTCGTCGGCATCGGGCTGACCTGTCTGGCCGCCTGCGCCCTGCACTGCGGCCGGGGCAAGGAGGATCCCGCGGGTGATGTCAAGCGGAGCGCCCGGAATGATCCGACCGCCTGTATCGATGGGGAGGCCGGGCTGGGGTACATTCGCCAGATCATCTCCTTTGGTCCTCGTCATGCGGGCACCCCGGGCCTGGAGCGAACCCGGGCATACATTGTTCAAAAACTGCGGGAATTCGGCCTGGAGCCCCGTCGGGATACCTTTGTCGCCCTGACCCCTCATCCGGAACTGAGTCGCGTGGAAATGGCGAATATTATTGTCGATATCGATGGACCGGGAACCAAGAAGGTGCTCGTCGGCGGCCATTTCGATGGCAAGATCATTCCTGGGGTGACCTTTAAGGGCGCTAACGACGGCGGGTCCTCGACCGCTCTGCTGCTGGAGCTGGCCCGCTGTCTGACCGCCCATCCTCCTCCCTGTCCGGTGCGGCTGGTCTTTTTCGACGGCGAGGAGGCGCTGGTGCACTGGAACGACTCGGACAGCCTCTACGGATCCAAGCACTTCGCCGGTGAGTTGCGGGCCAAAGGCGAGGTCGAGCAGATCGCTGCTGCGGTGATCGTCGACATGGTTGGAGATGCCCGGCTGCAGCTGGTCCGCGATAGCCGATCGACCCCGTGGGTGTACAATGCGCTAAAGGACAAAGCAGTAGAACTGGGACAGGGGCAGGTGTTCGCCGGCCCGGTGGCGACGATGGAAGATGACCACATTCCCCTGCTCAGCATCGGCATTCCCACCGCTCTGCTGATCGATTTTCATTTCGGCCCCGGGTGGCGCTCCAACGCCTATTGGCATACGGGCCAGGACACGGTGGACAAGCTCAGTCCGGCGAGTCTTCAAGCAGTGGGGCAAATCCTCTTAGCCACTCTACCCCGGTTGGCCCAGGGCAGTCCTTAGGCAAAGATTCAACTACACATTTCCCTCCACCCCGCAACCTGATATGGTGCGAGCGGATTGAACACCGGGAAGCTGAACCCGTGGTCGATCGAGGAGTAGAACGGATGAAACGAATTGACGCATCAAAGGATGGTATTTTCGATATCGCCTGGTCCAAGGACAGCACCTGGTTGACCTATCTCAATGGTGCCGCAAATGTGCGAATGGCCAACATCGAATCTGGGGAGATCCGGGAAATCGGCCAGGGCACCTCACCGGGCATTACCGACCAAATGGGCATCGTCCTCGAGCGGAATGACGAGATTGTGCTGATCAGTGGAAAGGGCGAAAAAACGCTGGTGTCCAAGAAAGACCTGTTGCGGGATGCGCCCAAGCGCGGCCCGGTGGTCTCCCCGGCGGGGGACATGGTGGTTGGTGTAGCGTGCAATGTGTTCGACAAGGAAAGCGAGCTCAAGAACGCCTATGCCTTTCGCCATTTTCTGTTCGGTGTTCCCCTCGATTCGGGGAAGCCGTTCGTCACCGGCGAACAGTGGTACGGCGGAACCCTGTGCTGGTTTCCCGACGGAGATCGACTGGCCCACTTCGAGTTCGACTCCACTGCCGGACCCCAGACCCACATCGTTTCGAAGACCGGGGAGCGGCTGGGCAGCTTGGCCGGCATGTACCCCGCGGCCTCTCCCGACGGCAAGCGGATTGCAGTCCGACCCCGTGCCGGGGGCAGTCTGGTGGTCTATTCGTCGAAGGAAACCTGGGGTGACCAGGACGTGGAGACCTCGGTGATGCGCATCCCCGCTCAGAGCAGCGGAAAGGTCAGCGCCAATCCGCCGGTCTGGCTGGACACCCGCTTCGTGCTGCTCGACGAGGGGCAGGCCATCTGGCGCATCGACACCAAGCGAGATAAAGCCGAAGAGATGAAGAAGATCCCCCTACCCGTGCAGCGCAGAAAGCGCTCGATGGTCGCCTCGCCGAATCGGGAGTGGTTGGCACTGGAGGTCCCGGCCGACGAGGGAACCGAGCTGAGGGTTCTGCCGTTAGGCAGAAGTTCCCATATAGAAAACGCACATTTCGTTTGTTATTTCGGGTAGATCGACCATGAATCAAACTCCAATTACTGGCTACACTGTGATCTT
>JANQET010000280.1 GCA_028278265.1 Myxococcota bacterium | reverse complement strand
GCGCGTCTGCGGCATCGCTCCGTCGGGTGCGCTCACCACCAAAATCGCGCCGTCCATCTGCGCCGCGCCCGTGATCATGTTCTTGATGTAGTCCGCGTGGCCCGGGCAATCCACATGGGCATAGTGACGGTTGGCCGTCTCGTACTCCACGTGAGCCGTGGCGATCGTGATCCCCCGCTCTTTCTCTTCGGGAGCTTTATCGATCTCGTCGAACGCCACGAATTCCGCTCCACCGTCTTTGGCTAGAACCTTCGTAATTGCCGCTGTCAATGTCGTTTTACCGTGGTCAATGTGACCAATCGTTCCGATATTCACGTGCGGCTTGTTCCTTACAAATTTCTCCTTGGCCATGACAAAGCTCCTTAAAATTTTTCCGCGGCGTTATCGCCCGCGTTTATCTTCGTTCATCCCAGAATCGCGCTGGCGATTTGCTCGGGCACAAAATCAAAATGCGAAAACTGCATCGTATGATTGGCCCGTCCCTGGGTAATTGTTCTCAAATCGGTGGTGTAGCCGAACATCTGTCTGAGCGGCACCTTCGCATCGACCAGCTGTACGACATTGCGCTGGACCATCCCGGTGATCTTGCCCTGTCGGCGATTCATATCTCCAACCACCTCACCCATGTACTCTTCCGGCACAACGACCTGAACAGCCATCAGTGGCTCTAGCAGCTTCGGTGAAGCGCCGCGAAGCGCATCCCTCAGCGCAATAGAAGCGGCGATTCTATACGCCAATTCCGAACTGTCAACCTCATGATGCGCTCCGCCGACAAGAATTATGCCGATATCAACCATCGGGTATCCGGCGAGCACTCCAGCGTCCAGGGAACCCCGCACGCTCTCTTCGATAATCGATACAAATTCTTGGGGTATCTGGTCTGCCGGCGCCTCGTTGCGGAAGGTAATTTCACTCCCCCGCTCCCCGGGTTCCACGCGCAGATTAACCGTCGCCTGATGGGATCGCCCGCCCATCTGTTTGGAGAGTGTCCCCTCTGCGGTGTGAGATTTCGTAATCGTCTCCCGAAACGCCACCCGGGGATCACCTACATTTGCTTCGACATTGAACTCCAAGCGCAGGCGATCGACGATCACCTCCAGATGCAGCTCTCCCATTCCCTTAATCAAGGTCTGCCCAGTCTCTTCGTCCATTTTGACGACAAACGTGGGATCTTCGAGGGAGATGCGTCCCAATGCCTGGGAGAGCTTTTCCTGGTCGGCCATTGTCTTGGGTTCAATCGCGATCGAGATCACCGGCTCGGGCGCCTCGATTCTCTCGAGCAGCAACGGGCGTTTGGCGTCGCAGAGGGTGTCGCCGGTATTGGTGAATCTCAATCCCACGGCCGCGACGATCTCCCCGGCCTGCGCCGATTTGAGCTCTTCTCTCTTATTGGCGTGCATCAGCAGCAATCGGCCGATGCGCTCCCGTTTCTCTTTTGATGAATTGACCGCCGTCTTGCCCGCTTCAATCGTGCCCGAATAGACCCGGAAATAAGTCAACTGCCCGGCGTAGGCATCGTTCTGCACCTTGAACGCCAGGGCGGCGAATGGGGCTTTGGGATCGGGGTCGCGGCGCTCGTCTTTTTCGGTTTTGGGATGGAGACCGGTGATTGCCGGTAGATCTGATGGTGCGGGCAGGAATTCGACCACTGCATCGAGCACCGGTTGAACCCCCTTGTTCTTGAACGCCGCACCGCACATCACCGGCACAATCTTATTGGCCAATGTGCCTCGACGAATCGCCCGGCGCAACTCGTCGAGCTCGATACCCGATGGATCGTCGAGATACTTTTCGAGCAACGCTTCATCGAAGTCAGCCGCGACCTCGAGCAGAGCATCCCGGGCGGTTCGAGTTTCCTCCATCATCTCTTCGGGGATGGGTTCTTCGTGATAGGCGGCACCCAACGTCTCCTCGTCCCAGATGATCGCTCGCTGCTCGATCAAATCGACAATGCCGACAAAGCTGTCCTCGACGCCGATCGGCAATTGGAGCCGCACCGGGCGCGCCCCCAATCGGTCGCGCATCATCTCGATCGTCCGGTTAAAGGAGGCACCGACCCGATCCATTTTGTTGACAAAAGCGATGCGAGGAACACCGTAGCGATCCGCTTGATGCCACACTGTCTCTGACTGGGGTTCTACCCCCGCGACACCGTCAAATACAGCAATCGCCCCGTCCAATACCCGCAGGGACCGCTCGACTTCAATCGTGAAATCCACATGTCCGGGTGTATCGATGATGTTGATTCGATGATCGTTCCAATAACAAGTCGTGGCTGCGCTGGTGATGGTGATGCCCCGCTCCTGCTCCTGCTGCATCCAATCCATCTGAGCCGTCCCTTCGTGCACCTCGCCGATTTTGTGGGACACACCGGTGTAGTAGAGCACCCGTTCGGTGAGGGTGGTCTTACCGGCGTCGATATGGGCCATAATCCCGATGTTTCGGGTGAGACCTGTCGGGGTCTTTCCAGTCACTAATTCAGCTCCCGACCGCCTGGATCTGTTGCCAGACGGCAAAAATTCTATCCCGGCATCGTTCGGCGCGAGGTGCACCCGCCGGGTAAAATTTGGGATATTTATATTCTTGCTACCAGCGATAGTGCGCGAACGCTTTGTTCGCTTCAGCCATCTTGTGCGTATCTTCGCGCTTCTTGATCGATGTACCGCGGTTTTGCGCCGCGTCGATCAGCTCAGCAGCCAGACGTTCGCGCATCGTGTGCTCGCCACGGGCTCGGGCATAGCCGATCAACCACCGCATGGCCAACGCCAATCGGCGATTGGCGCGCACTTCGACGGGAACCTGGTAGGTCGCGCCACCCACGCGGCGAGACTTTACCTCCATCTTGGGTTTAACGTTCTCGATAGCTTTCTTGAACACTTCCAAGGCATCTTGTTTGTATCGTTGTTCGATGACATCGAAGGCACCGTAGAGAATACGCTCGGAAACGCTCTTCTTACCCGAGAGCATCATCTTATTGACGAATTTCGATACAACCCGATTGCGATACTTGGGGTCCGGCTGGACCTTCCGCTTGGGAACCTCGCGACGACGCGGCATCCCTAACTCCTATTTCTTGGGGCGCCGTGCGCCGTACTTGCTGCGCGCTTTGCGCCGCTCCTCAACACCAGATGCGTCCATCGTACCGCGAATAACGTGGTACCGCACACCCGGAAGATCCTTCACCCGGCCTCCGCGGATCAGCACCACGGAGTGTTCTTGTAGATTGTGTCCTTCGCCGGGAATGTAGGTCGTGACCTCCATCCCGTTGGTCAGCCGAACCCTGGCCACTTTGCGCAACGCAGAGTTTGGTTTTTTCGGCGTGGACGTGTAGACGCGGACGCAGACCCCCCGTTTCTGAGGGCAGGCCTTCAAGGCCGGCGCTGTCGTCTTGTCTATCTGCTTTTTTCGCCCTTTGCGAATCAATTGATTTATCGTTGGCATCCCACTTACTTCCCGAGTAAAAATTCAGCCCTAAAAATCAAAGGCGTTCGTACTTAAAAGAACCGCGTCGATTTGTCAAGCAATAGTCGAACCCGGTGCCCGATCAAACGATGTTTGCTCGAGCAATTCCTCGAGATCCTCTTCATCGGAGGGCTCCACTTGGTCCTTCAGCCGCAGATCCAGCTCCTGATACAGGGGAATCCCGGTACCGGCCGGAATCAGCCGACCCATGATCACATTCTCCTTGGGACCGGTCAGATCGTCGACCTTGCCGCAAATCGCCGCCTCGGTGAGCACCTTGGTCGTCTCCTGGAACGAGGAGGCCGAAATGAAACTCTCCGTGGACAAAGCCGCCTTGGTGATCCCCAACAACAGCGCCTCGGCAGTTGCCGGCCGTCCGCCGTTGGCGATGACCCGCTCGTTCTCGGCTCGGAAAATGGCCTTGTCGATTTTGTCACCGACGAGGAAGACGGTGTCGCCGACATCTTTAATCGTGACCCGTTTGAGCATCTGTCGCACGATCACCTCGATGTGCTTGTCGTTGATCGTCACCCCCTGCAGCCGGTACACCTCCTGAATCTCGTCCACCAGGTAGCTGGCGAGGGCTTTCTCGCCGCTCACCTTGAGGATGTCGTGAGGATTGGCCGCGCCATCCATCAACGGCTCGCCTGCGCGAATGCGGTCCCCTTCCTTGACCGAGATGTGCTTGCCCTTGGGAATCAGGTAATCCTTGGCTTCGCCCACTTCGGGGGTGATCACGACCTTGCGTTTGCCCTTGGTATCCTTACCGAAGGCAACCACACCGTCGATCTCCGAAATGATCGCGTGCTCCTTGGGTTTGCGAGCCT
>JANQET010000229.1 GCA_028278265.1 Myxococcota bacterium | reverse complement strand
ACAGGGATCCCCGTCCCCATCCGAGTCGGCGTCGGTGTCCCCATCGGTATCCCCATCCGAGTCCGCGTCGGTGTCGGTATCGGTGTCCGTGTCGGTGTCCGCGTCGGCGTCGGTGTCTGACGAACCGTCTGCGTCATCGTCGTCATCCTCCACCGAAAAATCGTCTATCCACAATGAGCATTGGATCAACAGACCGCTTAGGAGTACTGGGCTCAACAGCCACCACCACCGGTTCCCCTTCATCGGCCGGCTCCGGTCTCGGGTGTTTCGTCCTTCCACGGCTTGATGAACAGTGTTACGGCGGCGGCGCTGAGCACGGCAGTGGCGATGAACATCCCATCGGCTGCGCCGGCCAAGCGGGGCAGGGCATTCACATCGTCCTCGTATTGCGGGGGACAGGCCCCGTCGGTGCAGGAAGAGCCGAGATCTCCGTTGATGCTCGACGCCTTGCCCGCAAAGACGATTCCCGCCGTCAACGTGGCCACGGCCAGTCCGGCGGATGCCCACGGGGCAACGGTATCGAGAAAGAAATTTCCCTCATTCTCCTGAGGAATAGGTGTGGCGGTCACGGCGAGGGTGCGGTCTGGCGCTCGGTCCATTTGGGGCGGTGGCGGTGTGTTCAGATCCACACACGATACGGTGGCCTCGGTCCCCCCTTTCACTTGAATGTCCTTTTCGCACGGCGTGGTGTTGCCCCGGCGAATCATCAACCGGTGTCGGCCCGCGCGCAGGAGAATCGCCCCGCTCAAGGGCAGGTAGCCCTTGCGCTCACCGTCGATCCAGACGTCGGCCCCTTGTGGTCCTTCAACGGTGATTTCGCCGACCACCAGGCGCAACAGCTCGATGTCTTTCTCCACGGCGCGCCGCCTGGCTTGGGGAACGCGGTTGCGGCCGTCGTAGAGATATCCCTCGAACGATTCGATTGCCCGATGGGGATATCCCAGTTCTGCCTGAACCTGGCCGATGTTGTACAGGATGCGATAGGAGGGCCGTAGGGCGTAGGCCCGCTTGAAGGCGTCCAGTGCCTCTGTCAACTGGCCCTCCTCGAACGCGCGAACCCCCTCGTTGAACAGGCGACGGGCATCCCGGTCGCTTTTGTCCGCGTGAACCGGAGCCAAGGGGATCAGTGAGACGGTGATCAGGAACAGCCAGCTGAGTCTTAGGTGGTGCCTTGTCGACGCCATCATGCTTCGTCTGCCGCGGAGTCGGTCTCCGACTTGTCGATGGTTTGAATGATTTCTTCGAACATCGTCGTGAGCGCAATGGCCCCGTCGATGATCACCTGAAACAGGCGCTTGCTCCGTTTGAGCGATTTTTGGGCCTGTTTCAACGGATCGGCGTCCTGATCAGCTTCTCGGTTCAAGCGCAATCTGCTCACCTCGCCGGCCACGAAAGAGTCCAGGGCGCGAACCTCTTTCGCACTGCTCCCCAGCTCGAGCTCGACCTGCTCCAGCTTGTCGAGCGCCTCCTGGGCGGACTCGATCTTGCCCGCAGTGATCGCTTTCAACGCCCGGTCAGTGCCTCGGGTCGCTTTTTGCGCAATTTTTCTGGTGTGCTCGATTGAACTAAGATCGTCACGGATCTGCTCTGTCAGGGGAGCGGTGTCCGGCCGGCGGAAACCGGCCAGGGATTGATCGATCACCTGCATCGCCGGAACGGGTTCCCGGCAGCACTCCTCGATCGCAGCGCTCAGGGACAGTTCTTCGAATCCGGCGATATGGGCGCCCCCTTCGGTGGCGTTGATCAACCGGCGGTCGGCAGCCCAGGTCTCGGCTGCACCGGCGAACCAGGAGCGATAGAGATCGAAGGTCTTAGTGGTTTGGACCATCCCTTGGCCGCCCCATGCATCGACCGATATCGCCCCCATCTGCACCCCCGGATTGAGACCGGTCGTCTGGAGCAACGCTTCCCGCGCTGCGCTGCGCTCCTCGGCGTCGAACCGCTTGTTCTGTTCGTCGTACGTCAGGCGCAGCTTGCCGTAGGTCGCCCCTTCGGCGTAGCATTCGTTCTTGGAGTAGGCCAAGTCCTGTCCGACCAGCACAATCGGATCACAGCCCAGCTCATAGAGCACCGAGAAGATCGCGCAGGCCACACTTCCGCCCGAGGGGAAGCGGTGCCAGCCCATGGTATCGACCAGCCAATCACCACACGCCACCGTCTGGTCCACCAACGGCAGCCGGTACTTCGCGGGCAGTTCGTACAACGGGGTGAAACAGTTGAGCCCCAGTACGAGCGCGATTTGGTCGAGCCACGGCACATCGGCGAACTGGGGGCGCAGATCCAGGCTCTCCAGGGCGACGACCATCTCCGGCACGATTCCCGCCCGGTGCAGCGGATGAACGGCGCTGTTGGTCGCCACGAGCAGGGCCCGGTCCTTGGCATCTTGGAGGTGGCGGATGTTGCGGTCCAAAGAAGGTCCCGGCGAGATCAGGATGCCCGGTTTGCCGGCGAACCGACCTTTGAGTCGCTCCAATGTGGGAGAGTCCACAGCCCGGGGAATGTTCTTCGCCGCGGCGCGGATCCACTCCTGAATTCGGTGGGCCAGGGTCTCGTCGATCACGCGGGAGTTCTGCAGCGCCTGTTCGATGATTTGCTTGAACACCCCGAATTCGGTGGGGAAGAGTGCCTGGTACGATGGGATTGCCGCGACGATGACCTTGCGATCTTTGAACAACAAGCGGGACTGCAGTTCGCTGAGCAGGTCGGCGTAGGTGTTGACCACGGTCGTGCGGGAGACGGCCAACGTGCGGGTGCCCAGCGCCGTGCCGATGAGATCCAAGCTGGGATCGTACACCACCAGGGGAGCTGAGAACCGCCGCTCGCATAGCTCGGCGTGGTACCCCATCCCCAGGCCGAACAGAACGACCACGTCGGCCTTTTCATCCCCCTGGAGGGCAGCCACTTCACGGCGGGCCTCCCCGAGGGGATCGGTGGCGTCGTACAGTTGACGACCCTGAAACTCGACCTGGGGTGCCCCGCTCAACGTGTGACTGATGGCCGTCGCCTCGATCTGGTGGTCGAGGAGGACTGCGCGCAAGGCCTGGCTCAACGCGATGCGATCCAAATTGGTCTGTAAAAAGAGTTTGTCGATCTGCATGAACTGTCTCTCTACCGACGGTGATCTTCCCCCCGACGCGTCATCGCTCCCCTCGAGGCTAGTCCAATCCCGCTGACGGGTCGTTGGCCATCTCCCGCAGCGCCATGATCTCCTCTTTGGGGATCTGTTTCCAGGCTTCGACAATACGAGGATCGAACTGGGTGCCGCTCATCTTCTCGATCTCTTCGTGCGCAATCTCGGGGGCCAGCGCCTTGCGATAGGGGCGATCAGAGGTCATCGCATCGTAGGTGTCGATGGCGGCGAAGATTCTGGCACCGATGTAGATCTGCTCCCCTTTCAACCCACGGGGATAACCCTTGCCGTCCCAGCGCTCGTGGTGCTGCCATACCAACAGGCGGGCGTCACCGAGAAAGTCGATGCCTTTGAGAATCTGGTATCCGTACTCCGCGTGGCGCTTCATCTCTTCCCACTCTTCGGGGGTGAGCTTGCCCGGTTTGAGCATGATCGTATCCGTCACTCCGATTTTGCCCACGTCGTGGAGCAGCGCCCCTCGCTCCACGGTGAGGAGGTCACCTCCGGTGAGTCCTATTTGTTCGGCTAGCCGCCGGGAGTAAATCGCCACTCGGCGCGAATGCCATTGGGTCTCGGTGTCCCGCAAGTCGAGGGCGTTGACTAGCCCCAGCAGCAGGCTCGTGGTGCGCACCTGGACCTGGCTCTCCAGGCTCGCGGTGAGCTTGCCCAACTCGGCGCACTTGGTGGCCAGCAGGTTGCTCAGGCTCCTATTTTCCAGGGAGATGGCGTAGTGTTCGAGTGCCTTTTGCAGGGTGGAGCGAATTTCGTACGAATCCCACGGCTTGGGCACGAAGCTGAACAACCCCACCCGGTTGATCACCCGAATGGCGGTGTCGAAATCGGCCTTGCCCGAGACGAGAATACGCACCGAATTGGGATCGATCCGGCGCACCTCCTCGAAAAACAGAATTCCGTCCATGCCGGGCATCTGGAAATCGGACATCACCACTGAATAGGGTTGGTGGCGGAGTTTGGCCAGCCCTTCGGCAGCGGACTGGCAGACGGTGATTTCGATGCCGCTTTGGGCCATATCCCGGACAAAAGCGCGCAGAATCAGCTCTTCGTCATCGACGAACAGGATGCGGTGCGGGTGTTGCGGTCCCACCAGGTTGACCACCGTGCTGGTATCGCGGGGGCTCGTGGAATCGCGTGTCTCGTTATCAAACGACATCTTCGTTCACAATACGACCATCATTAAAAAGCGGTTCGTCCTTATTATATACTGTCGGTAAGGGCTGAATTTTCTTAATAGTGGGGAGAGAAGCAGGGCGTCAGTGCCGGGTCAACTCAAAAAAACCGGTGCGAGGTCCCCTTGAAAAGGGACCGGGTGAGAAGCTCCCCCTTGAAAAAGGGGGCCGGGGGGATTTCCTCCTCCCCGAGGAAGGCTACTCCCGGGAATTGACCCGGCTTTGGGGCCGCCAACGGGGGGGACGGGGCCGAATCGGCGGCGGGGGCACGCTCTTGCCGGAGCGGCGTCGCTCGAACTGCTGGTGCACCTCGTAGGCGAAGTTGTCCAACAGCTCCGGATTGGTCGGTTCCCCGTTGAGACCGAGGGTCAGGGAAATGAGGCCCTCCTGCTCGGCCACGTGGAAGAATTGGGATTCGGCGATTTTATTGGGCATACACTCGAACGGGCCGGTGCTCACCACCCCGTCGATATGGCCTTCGCGCCATTCGTATACCGGACCGCCCAGGGTGAGAGCCGCCTCTCCGCTGAGCTGCTCGCGAATGTAGGGCTTGGCCGCGGCGAGAGAATCCTGAATCGTCAACCGATCGGGCCAGCCCAGGATGTCGCCGACCACCTTGGACAGATGGTGTTGTATCGTCGCTTGGAGAAATGACGTGAAATACTCGGGGAAGGTGTGTTTTTTTACGTCCTGGTAATCCGTGTATTCGATCCACTCGTTGAACGCGGCAAAGCGGGATCGGATACCCCGTTTTTCGAGCTTGCGAATCACGAAATCGTTGGCAAAGGGATCACAGCGCACATAGAGCTCGCCCACGACCAGGATGGTGGGGATTTCCCGATCGCTCTTGATGTTCTTGAACGCGGTGGCTGCCCGTTGCAGCAGGGCGCTGACCCCGAACATGCGGCCGCTGAGAATTTGCGAGACTGTCGCGCCTGCCGGGTACTCTTTGGTGCCGGCCTGTTCGAGCATCTCGATCAGTTCATCGTGGTAAAACTCGTAGATTTCCTGGGCCTTGCCCTCGACGGTTTCCACCGGGCGCACGTCGTACAGCATGGCCGACATCAGATCCGAACCCAAAAAACCGGCGAACACCAGCGCGCTGAAACCGTCGGAGACATCGTCGAAATAGCCCGTGTCCACCGGCGACCAAATCCGCACCCGATCCTTGAGCCCCAGCCGATCGAAGATGATGCGATAGAGCATGTTGTAAGAACCGAAGCGGCACGGACCGTTGGCCGTGGGCATGAAAAATGCGATTTTTTGATTGGGATCCGCGCCGTTCTGGATGTACTTGAGCAAGCTGCCCAAGGTGAGGGTCATCGGAATGCACTCCTTGCCCGAGGTGTGGCGGCGGCCCAGGGCCAACGCCTCCCGATCGGGCAGGGGTAAGCTCTCTGCTTGAACGCCGATTCCCCGCAGGCAGGCTGCCGCAGCGTCGGCCCCGGCCCCCATCCGGGGAATCAGCAGCTTGGTGCCCTCATCAATGATTCTTTGAACGCTTTCGTTCTCCCGTTGAAGTTCTTTGAACGTCTGGATTTTATTTTGTTTTTCGTTCTTTTGGCGCTGTAGATCCTCGTGGACGCAGTAGAGGAAGGCCTCGATGCGGGTCTTGGTTCCGGCGTCCCCTGAGTGACCGTCCGTTTCGATCAGCGCGAACGGCTTGCCCTCCATCAAGTAGCTGAAGAAGTGGCTGTTGAAGCTGTCCGGTCCGCACGAATAGTTGCTGCAGAAGAGGCTGTAGACCCGGGGCGTCCGGCGCACCTTTTGCGCGCCCCGCAGGATCCGTTGGCCGTACCCCCAGTAGGAGTCGCGGAAAATGGGCGTTTCGTCGTCGAGGGGATAACAATCCAGCGGAATCGGCAGCGCGCCCTGCTCCCGCAGCAGCGCCGGGACGTTGGAATTGAGCACCGTGTTGTAAATGGTGTAGACCCGGCCGAGAATCACGATCGGCGTGATCTCCTTTTCTTCGCAGAAGGCGAGCGCCCGCTGGCCGATTTTGAGGCACTGGTGGTCGAATTTCTCTTGGACCAAGATCGATTTTTGATAGGCCTTGAGCCAGGTGGCTTCGTCCACTCCCAGCTCGCCGGCGAGATCCCGGCAGCTGTCCTTGAATAGCTCAGAGCGGAGGTTGTCTTTGCCGAAGTTGACCACCGGGGAGATGATCTTGGCCGTGTTTTTCTCGTCGAGGTCCCAACGCAGCATGTCGGCGCTGCCCTGAATGATCGGACACAGCTTGGCAAACTCCTCGTCCTTGACCCTGGGGATGTTGCGCACCATCGGCAGGAACAGGTAGTCCGGTCGATCCGCTGCCATCAGGGAGACCAGACCGTGATACTGCTGCATCGGCGCGCAGAACGGCACATTGGCGTCCTCGATGCCGCGTTTGAGCACGGCCTGGTCCGCATCGGTGTAGAAAACCGTGTCAAACCCCATCTCGTGGATGAAGGTCGCGAAAAAGGGAAACAGGCCCTTGAGCACAAACTCATCGGTCATCGCCACCTTGGGTTTGTCTCTGAGCGGCGCCAGGGTGTCGCAGATCTCGCGGATCAGCGCCTCCCGCTCGAGGAACGGGTTGGGGGAGCGATCGGGCAGCTTCTTTTTGCCCGTGCCTTTGTCATAGAGGGAGCAGCTGCCCCCCCAGGTGAATTTCTGTTTTTTGTCGTCCACCATCGTCGAGATGCGATCGATGCGACAGTGGTTGCCCGAGCCGCCGCACCCCTTGGTCGACTTGCAGATGAACACATCTTTCTTGAGCACCTTGGCGGCGAGAAACCGGTTGAGATCGAGGGGGGGCTGCTGATCGAGCCGGCGCTCCTTGCGGGCCAGCAGGGCGATGCCCAAGGCACCGACTGTCCCCGGATCCGGCGGAACAATGACATCACTGCCGGTTTGACGGGCCACTGCCGAAGCCAGGGCGTCGGCGGCGAACGGCATGCCTTGGCAGAAGACCACCCGTCCCACCGACCGGCTGCCTTTGACGCGATTGAGGTAATTCTGGATGATCGAATCGTAAATGCCGGCGATGATCGCCCGTTGGGGCACGCTGGAGGCGACCGCTTCATCGATCACCTCGGCCATGAACACGCTGCAGTGCTGTCCCAGGGAGACCCCTTTTTGCGCTGCCAAGGCCTCCCGTCCCAGGTGCTTGACATCTTCGATGCCCGAGAATTTGCGACCCTGCTCCTCGATGAACGAGCCGGTTCCCGCGCTGCACGCTTCGTTCATCGCCGCGTCGATCACCCGGCCGGCGGCCAGCCGGATGTACTTGGCATCCTGCCCGCCGATTTCGAAGATGGTGTCCACCCGTGAATCGTAGTGCAGCGCACCCTCGGCATGGGCGGCAATCTCGTTGAGCACATAGACCGGTTGGGCGCCGAAGCAGGTGTTCATCAGCGAACCGACGATCTCCCGGCCGCTGCCGGTGGCCCCGACCGCCACGACCGGCCAGCTGCAAAACGGGCTGTCGACAAATTGCTGGGTCAGGGATTGGGCCGCCTTGACCGGCATGCCGTTGGTGTTGATGTACCCCTGCCAGATCCCTTCGCCCGAGGCCACGTCGAGGGCCACCACCTTTGATCCGGTCGAGCCGATATCATAGCCGAGAATCAAGGGACCGGGTTTTTGGGGGGCCGGTTTGTCCTCATTGGTCAGCCGTTTGACTTTGTGCAGAAATGATTTCAACGGGGGCAGCTCATCGAGGGGGTGATCCTCGGGGGCGCTGAACAGCCGGTCCAACGCGGGTACATCACTCGGCTGTTCGGCCGCGATCACGGCGCAGCCCAGCGCTTCGAAGTACAGGGCATCATCGTCGGCGGTGGGCATCATCGTCATTTCGTTGCGGCCGGCAAACCGTTCGAAATGGTCGCGAATCCGTTGTGAGCGGCTGACCCCGCCGAGCAGCACCACATTCTTGGGGCTGGTCCGCGGCTTGATCAGCACTTGGACGTTCTCGCAGACCGCGTCGTACAGTCCGGCGAGGATGCGCTCTTGGGGTTCCCCCTTGTTGGCCAGGTGGGTCATATCGGTTTTGAGAATGACCGGACAACGGCCGGAGAGGGGGGCCGGATCGCTCACCTGGGCACACATCTCGCTCGCCGCTTCGATGCTCAGCTCGAACCGTTCGACCAACTGACGCAGGAAATTGCCCGTGCCCTGGGAGCAGCGGGAGTTTTCGCGAAACATCTCCATGTGGGAGGAGCGAAGTTCGAGGACCGAGAAGCCGTGGCTGCCGATGGACACGATCGTGGCCGGGCGGTCGCCGAAGAGAAATTTATAGCCCGAGAGCTGGGCCTGCTTGATCGGGATGCGGGAGAGGTCGACCTGCCGGCTCAATCGTCCGGTCACCGCCGCCCTGCCGACGGATGACCAGTCGCGAGTGCTCAGCATCTCGTTGAGCACCCGAATCGGTTCCTTGTTGTGTTCCCGGATCGCCCGGTCGACCCATTCGAGTCCGTTGGGCTGTTGTTCGAGCTCGACCAACTTAATGGTCTCCGCTCCAATATCGATTCCAATCATCCGTTTTGACATGGTGGTACCCTCATCAACTGGTTGCAAAGAATTATGTGTTTATGTCTTAACGTATTCGCGTTGTGCGCGCTCGATAGAACCGCAGAGCGCAGGTAACCCCGTTGCTGTTAAGGACTCGCCGAAAAAATAACTACCTGTTTTGAGAGCGGATCCATCAATTCTACCGGCATCGCTCGGCGCCCAAATACCCCAGGTATTCAGGCTTCTCGCTCTTTGTTAGAATTGCGCCTCCACTCTCAAAACTCGGCATTTATTTTTCCGCGAGCCC
>JANQET010000207.1 GCA_028278265.1 Myxococcota bacterium | reverse complement strand
GAGCCGGAATGAATGAGCCGTTGAAGCAACGATTAAACGTATCATACTAATAAGAGGAGGGTTGACGAGGAGGATCGGGTCAATGCACAAGCGCGTGGTAGCTGCGATCGGCGTCGCTTTGCTGATTGTGCTAACCGGTTCTATCGTATACCGTACGATGTTCGACGAGGAGCTGTCAGAGCTGTCGTCCCCTATCCCCGCACTAGCTCCCGACACTACTCCGACCGAGGCCGAGAGTGAGAGACTGACCGAAATTGTGCAAGATATCAATGTTGTTGGGGTCGAGGGAACGGTTCAGCGTCGGAAGGGACAAGCGGCCTGGCAGCGGGTCGAACGAGGGGACGCGATTCGCTTGGACGATTCGATTCGAACAGAGGAGGGCGGTAGAGCGGTGGTCCACATCGGCAGCACCGCGGCTGTCGAGTTGGATGGTAACTCCACGTTCACGGTCAAAGACGCCTCGTCCACCGCTCCGCGAGTCCGCGTGGATGAGGGTCGGGTCTCGGCGACCGTGCACGGGCAGGATGGCTCGAAGCTGATTGTCGAAGCACAGGGCAGTGATGCGATGGCCGAATCGGAGCAGGGACAATTCTCTCTGCTCACCGATGGTCACGGGCGAATTGCACTGGCCACTGAAAAAGGACGGGTTGTGTTGTCAGCAAAAGACCAGCAGGTCGTGGTCACTGACGGCATGCAATCGACCGTGCAACCGAATCTTCCGCCCAGTAAGCCCCAGTCGATTCCGACCTCCCTGTTTCTGAAAGTGGGTAAACCCCGCTCGCGGGTGACTCGTAGCAAGGCGACCAAGATCAGCGGAACCACCGTCCCCGGGGCCGTGGTGAGTGTCAACGAGGTGCGCCTATTTGCCGACCAGAGCGGAGAATTCAGCGGCACGATACCGCTGAAGGAAGGTCGCAACCGGGTTTCCGTAGGGGTTCGGCACGTCACGGGAATGGCCACCAGTCAAGAGCTGCCGCCGATTACTGTGGACACGAGACCCCCCAAGGTGCGCAGTACGGTTCAGTGGGGCAAAGAGACCACCGGTAGTCGAGACGTACCGTGATGCGGGGATTCGGTTCGGTAGTTTTGCTGTGCTTATTTTGCTCGGGTGTTGCCGCGCAATCCGGTCGATCCACCCAACCCAAACCGGCCCCCCATCGAACGGTCCAGAACGAACGGTCCTCGAAAGGTCCGCTGAAGATGACAATCGCTGGGGAGTTGGTGCTGGGACGGGAAACCTCGACGGAAATCACCCTCGAGCGGCCAAAAAGCGGTCCGCCCCTGCTGTTGACCAGCATCGGCCGGATCTCCGCACCTCGTGTCGTGGCACCGGGGCGCCTGCAAGCCACCTTCACCCTGCCGGCTGAAAAATACCCCCAAGTGGCCATCGTCGCGGCGGTGACCGAGCAACACGAACTAATCGACTGGATCGCTGTTCCCCTTCACGGGCAGGCTCAAATCGATACGGTGACCGAGCCGGGCGCCAGTGTGCATGTCCAGCTCGGCGACACCCGATTCGGACCGGTGCGACCCACCCGCAGCGGAAAGGCGAGACTGAACGTCATCGTACCTCCGGGGATCAGGTTGGGAGTAACGGTTGCCAAGGACAATGCGGGAAACACGATCACCACGCCCCTCGAGTTGGGAACACCGGCGTTCAATCGCCTGATGGGAATCTGTCCCACCCGGGGCGATCGACTCATCGTGCTCGTCGTGGATTCCAGGGGTACTCCCATGGTCAACGCCCCGCTGAAGCTGAGTGCGTCCGCTGGGCGACTGGCTGCGCCAGAGATGAGCGCTCCCGGCACCTATCACGTGCCCTTTACCATCTCCGGGCAGGTGCGACCGGGGGAAAAGGTCCAGCTCGGCGCAACCCTGGGCGGCGACGAATCCATGGCGGTTTGCCAAGTTGAAATTCAGGGCGGCGTACTGAATACGCTGAAGATCTCGCTCGATCCGCCCGCGTATCGGGCCGGAAGCGGCCAGCCGGTATCGGTGGGGATTCGGTTTCTCGACGCCAACGGCCGGCCCGCCCAGCCCGTTCCGCTGACCCTTGACGCGGAGCTGGGACAGCTGTCCGAATTGCATGCCTCCCCAGCAGGGCAGGGCTATATCGCCGACTGGACGTTGCCCCAGAAGTTTGGCGGTCGACACAACGCAACCATCGAGGTGAGCTCCGCCGGCGCCCCGGTGATCAGGAGCCGACAGGTCCTGGCGCTCGAGTCCGGGCCGATAGCGCGTCTTGAACTCAATGTGGACCACCCCCGACTGGTCGCCGACGGGCAGCAGACGACCGTCATCACCGTACGGGCGTTTGACGCCTTTGATAATCCGGTGCGAGATGCTTCACTAACAGCCGAAGCCACCGGGACTGTCGGCGAATTCGTCAGCAATACACGACGCGGTGAGTTCAGGGCGACCTACCGGGTTCCCAAACAGCATCGCCTCCCCGAAGACAGGGTCGTCGTGGAAGTTCCGGCCGGCGGTCCACGGGCAGAGACGAAGATCGCGCTCCTGCACCGGGGATCGCTGATCGGCATGGGACCCAGAGTGGGGTATGTGACCAATTTCGGCAAGGTCTCCTCCTTTTTACTAATGGTGGACGCGACCTATCGTCCGGATGTCTGGGAACGAAACCTCTCTTTTGGTATCGAAGGTGGGGTCTACTGGGACGATCGGGAGCAACAGAGCGCGGACGATTCTGAAGTGGTCAGCACCTCGATTCGTGGGGTACCGCTGCTTGCTCGAGTGGCCTATCGATTTCCCTGGTCACCGATTGCAGTATACTTCGGTTTGGGCGGAGGGGTGGTTGTGGCTCACACCGAGGTGCAATCAGCAAGTGCGGGCAAGGCGGAAACGGGAAAAGGGCTGGGGGCTGTCTGCGGTGCGGCAGGAGCTGATTTGGCCCTTGGTCCGGGACGGTTTGTCGCGGAATTGGAATACCTATACACGTTCGGGTCTGATTTGGCCGTCAAAGGGAACCTGGGGGGATTGCTGATCTCCGCAGGGTACCGATTTGAACTTTCGCTAAAATGAATGGGCTGGTCGCCATAGCCAGAACCCTCCTGGTCCTCGTCGTCGTGCTCTCCATTTCGATCGCCTGCCAGGAGGCGAGTAAAGAATCGCCGCAAATCGTTGCGGTGACGCCAGCTGTGGTGCTGCGCACAGAAGCAACGTCCGCGGTGATCAGCGGACACCATTTCTACACCGAAATCGAGCAACGAATCGACTCGAAATCCCCGCCGACCCTAGACAAGCAATTTCGCGTCCTTGTCGACGGACAGGAGCTGCTACAGGAGGTCTTGTTCATCGATACCGAAACACTGGAGATCACCATCCCCGCCGGCTTGGCGCTCGGCGCCCACGCATTGACCGTGGTTACCCCCGGCGGTCGCACTGCGACTCTCGACGCCGCCTTTACCGTGATCGACAACCCGATCGATACGGACACGGAAGCAGGAGCGGATTCGGATACAGATACGGACAGTGATACGGATACGGACAGTGATACGGATACGGATAGTGACACCGATGCCGATACCGACACGGATACAGACACCGACACAGATACAGACACCGACACGGATGTGGATAATGATGCGGACATGGACGCGGATATGGACGCGGATATGGACAGTGATTCAGACACGGATGCCGACACCGACACGGATACAGACACCGACACGGATACAGGCACTGACACTGATACTGATACAGACACTGACACTGACACGGATACAGACACTGACACTGACACGGATACAGACACGGACACTGACACGGATGCAGACACGGATACGGATACGGACACGGATGCAGACACTGACACGGATGCAGACACGGATACAGACACGGACACGGACGCGGATACAGACTCGGCCACGGACTCGGACTCAGAGACCGACCCGCTTCCCTGTGAGTTTTATTGCTGGCCGGAGCAGGCCTGCTCCATCTTGGAAGGGACGGATTTGCACGGTTATTCATGTGATCCGGATGGGTTGTCCTGTTGCGACTACCGTCCCCCCAATGACTCGATGGAGGAATGTACCACCGACTGCAACCCGGCCTGCGAGAGCCCTTGTGGCCATATCTGTGACAACTCTGGAGGGCTCTGCGAGCTGGATTGCACCTACGGGGGATGTGACCAGATATGCGTCGGCAGCGGTGAGTGCAAATTGAATTGCTCCAGTCCGGGGGGGTGCAACGCGGTCAATTTGGACGGTGGCGATCTCCAACTGCTCTGCTCGGCAGGGGATTGCGATCTGGGCTGTTACGGGAGCGGCGCGTGCAACAAAATGGATTGTTCGTCTCCGCTGGTCTCTCCCTGCCGCATCGAATGTCTCGGACAGGGCAACTGCAACGAGGCGGATTGCTCCAAGGGGGGGTGCGAGTTCAGCTGTCTGGGCAGCGGGGACTGTGAGTTTTTCAACTGCTCTGAAGGCTCGTGTCAGTTCGACTGCGCGGGCTCCGGCTCGTGTGATTCGCTAAACTGCTCAAATGGGGGCTGCCAGATCACCTGCGCGGACGACCGATCCTGTCAAGATATCACATGCGGCAACGGCGGGTGTACTGTGGTGAGTACGAGCACAGGGCCCACCTCGATGAACTGCTCCAACAACGGATGCCAGCTGACCTGTTCGGGCAGCGGCCGATGTGATTTGGACTGCTCGGACGGCGGCTGTGAGTTTCGTTGTCCCGGTACAGGGCTCTGTGAGATGAAGTGCGCCAAGCCCCCTTGTACGATTCTGGATTGTCCCGGTCCGGTGCACGATTGTGGCAACAATTTCTACCGGTGCAACCAAACATGCTGAATTGAGATTCCAAGAGTCTCTCTCCCACAGCGTGCTATGGTTAATCTAGCGCGATTGAGGGGCTGTATCGGGATGAGTCTTCGACTGAAATTAACGGTGATTATCGTCTTTGTTTCATTGGTTCCCCTGGCGATTACCGCTTACTCGACCTTGGGTATTCACCAGCAGGCCTTTGACCGCAAGCTCTCCGAGATCAGTCGACTCTCCGTCCGATCGGGCGCCAGCCTGGTGCAGGCCCAATTGTCGGGGTATCGCAAGACTCTGCGCCAAGTAGTCGAGTCGATCCGGTGGGGTGAGCTCTCCCCTGCCGAGCGGGAAGGTGCCCTGTGGCTCTTGTATCGGCAACTGGACGACATCGTCATCATCTCTTTGCTAGACGAGACCGGTCGCGGGGTGGGACCGAGTGTCTATCGAGACGACTCGGTCGATCCTGATGATTTGGCTGCTCACCCAGTGGCCACGCTGGCAATGTTGAAGACATTTGCCGCTTTTATACCGGCAAGCACAGCAGTGGATTCGGTCGGCTCGGCTGGGGAACTGTTTAGCGCGCCGGACAGTGAGCTCGTCATGTTGCCGCTGGCCTTCTACGCTCGAGGGCCGCACGGCCCGGCGAAGTGGACGGTCGTCGTCGCTCTCTCTCTGAATGGCATCTGTGAGAAAGTGCGCTCGATGGGGACCGGGGATACGGTCGTTCACTGGGTGGAGCCCAAGGGACGAGCGGTCTGCAGCTCAGCCGGTGATCGGGCGCTCGTTCCGGTTCATCCAAAGTTGAAAAACCGCACGACCGGTTCGCAGCTGAGCGAGCTGAGGTATCGTGATGAACGGGGTGAGGAGATCCTGGCGACCGTCGCACCGATGGCGAACGGCTTCGCCATGGTGACCGAACAGGCAGTGCGAGCAGCATTTTCTTCGAGCTCGAAGATGCGGGATCGAACCATCTTCTGGATTATCGTCAGCGTCATCGTGGCGGGAACGACCGGGATGTTGTTAGGGCGCAGTATCAGCGTACCTGTGCGGCGGTTGGTCAAGGGCGCGTCTGAGCTGGCCCGGGGGCAGTTCGACTATCGGCTGAAGACCGGCGGCAGGGATGAGCTGGCCAAGCTGTCTTCGACATTCAATGAAATGAGCGCCGAGATCGAGCGGCGAGAATCCGAAATCCGACAGTGGAATCAGGAGTTGCAGGACCGGGTGGAAGAGCAGACTCGTGAGATCAAGGAGGTGCAGGATCAGCTGCTCCATTCACAGAAAATAGCAGCAGTGACGTCACTCGGCGCTGGGTTTGCGCACGAGATCAACAATCCCCTGACCGGCGTAATCGGCTATACACAGTTGATGCTGAAGATGGCCCAAAAGGACAAGGCATTGGCCCCGTATGGTGATTTTTTGCAGCGCATCGAGAACGAGTCGAAACGGATTGAAAAGGTGGTGACCACCCTGTTGCGTTTTTCAAGGGAACACCGGGGTGAAAAAAAATCGGTCGTCCTCGAGCTGACCCAACTCATCGATTCGGTTGCGATGACCTTTGCAGAAGAATTCGCGAGCAAAGGGATTGCATTGGACCGGCAGTACGCTGCTGACACGCAGAGGATTACCGGCAATGCGACCACGCTGCACCAGCTGTTCTACGAAATCTTAAAGAATGCCACCATCGCCATGCCGCAGGGGGGCGCTATCACGATTCGCACATCGGTCGTCGACGGCCGGGTGATCAAGACGGTGATCGAAGATACGGGCAAGGGCATCGAGGAACAAAACTTGGACCAGATCTTCGAACCGTTTTTCACGACCAAGGAGAACTGGAGCGGCGAGGGGTTGGGGCTCACTCTGGCCTTCCAAGCGGTGGAGGAGCATCACGGGAGCATCAGGGCAGATAGCACCCCCGGCAGAGGGACGACGATTACCGTAATTCTGCCGGCATTAAAGGGCGGCGCTCATTTGGCGTAGGTCCTTCAGAGTGGTGGCCGTCAACGCTGATTTTTTGGATGTGGATAGTTCCAATATAGGTGCAAACTCTGGACTGCACTTTATCATTCGGTCGTTGGGTCGTTGAAACCTATAGAAATGGAGCACTTCTGATGACCTTTTACCGGCGATTGCGGGAAAACAGCCTGGTCAGCATGCTGTTTCTCGAATTGACGATTTTGTTACTCACAGTCTTTGCGTATGTTGTGAGCTCGGTCACCGGTAGTCCCATCGCGAGTGTTGTGGTCTTTGTAGGCTTAATCACCGCTTCTGCCTTGCTCCTCAATGTGATTCGGGTGTTCCGGTCGACGGTGCTTCGTCAGGTGGACCGGCTGGTCAGGCATCGATTCAATGGGGTCGAGCGAAGGATCGAGATTTTTTCGAATGCGATCACCAAATTCTCAACCGGAAATTTGACCGCTGGCATTGTGGCGCCCCCGCTGAATGGCTCATTCGATGTTCCCGGACCGTTGACCGAGTTGGCGTATCGATTGGAACGGATAGATCAAATTATCGACAGCAGTATCGACGCCTTCAATTCCGTTACCAATACGCCGTCGAAGCGGATCTGTTTCGTCGGCAACAACGCCTATGACGAAGGTCAACTCGCTGGCCAGTCGATCGGCGAGTTTCTCAAAGGCAAGGGGCAAGTGGCGATCATTTTGCCCTCTTTTTCAGATGCCAATCACAATTTGCGCTGCAAAGGGTGCCACACGACCTTGACCGAGCGGTACCCCGAGATAGCGGTGGTTCACATCGCCGAGACGTCGGCTGATCCGGCCTTGACCAAGGTCGCTGTGACCGAACTGCTCGATAATCGGCCCGACGTCGATTTGATCTACATCACAGAGGGGAACACTCCCGCCACCGCAGCTGACCAGATCAAAAAACGGCATCGGCTGGGCAAAACCTGGATCGCCTGCCACGATATTTTGCCCGAGAACGTGGCGCTGATCAAAAACGGCTGTGGCGCTTTCCTGATTGGCCAGAACTCCTTTGCCCAAGCCTATGACTCCATGATTCACGTCTACAACACCATCGTAACCGGCCACGCCCCCTTAGCGGCGAGAATGCTGATGACCCCCGTGATCGTAAACCTCGAAAACTTGGCCGATCACTGGAGCGATACCGACGGAAGACGAATGTCCGCGGAACTGAAGACGGCCTTGGCCCAGCCGTTGAAGCGTCAACGGCACGAGCGTAAAAAGATAAGGTTGGGATTTATTGTACCGGAGACCTCCGAGGGATCCTTTTTCAAGACATTGAGCAATGGTGCCGTCGAAGCGATCGAGGTGTTGTCCAAACACGGCGTTGAGGTCACCATTTTTGATACCTTTGACAAGCCGGCCAACTTCGGCAGACTCGAGGTCGTGGGTCCGGTGATAGAACGATTGATCAAGGAACAGTACGATGGATTCGCAACCACGGTGTTCGATCGAAAGCTGATTCCACTGATCAACGATGCGGTGGATAGAGGGATTGTCGTCTCGACCTATAACACCGAGCCGACTAGCTTTAGAGAGATGATGAACATGGTGGTGACCCATGTGGAGGAGCTGGCGTCCCACAGCAAAGATGTGGCTCAGGCGGCTGATGATTCAGATCGGCTGATTGTTGAAATAGGCAACAAACTCGAACAGATAAAGCGGGGAGCTGAGAACCAGGGGCAACAGGTCTCTTTAACCAAAAGCGTTCTCAATTCGTTTCTGGACCATATCGCCAGTGTGAACAGAATCGCCGATGAGAGCGCCGAAGCTGCCAAGAGTGCCACGACCAATTCTTCGGCCAGTTTTGATTCGGTCAGTCAAAGTCGTGAAGGGATCGCGGTGCTGAACCAGACATCTGCCGTGATTCGCCAGTCTGTGCAGTCGTTACGCGACAAATTCAAGGAGATTGGATCCACCGTGGACACCATCATCGACATCGCCGATCAAACCAAATTGCTGGCCTTGAATGCAACACTGCAGTCGGTCAAAGCCGGGGAGCACGGGCGGGGATTTTCAGTCATTACGGGGGAGATTAGGAATTTGGCAGAAGAATCGACCAGAGCGACTGAAGCCATTTCTCAGATCGTCGAGACGCTATACAACTATGTTACCGAGGCCGAGGATGCTTCGAAAATGGGGCTCGAGCAGGTTAACAAGAATGTAGATTTGGCGGATCACGCCGAACATTCCATCAAGAGCATCAAAGATTCATTGGTCACCAATGAGCACAATCTAACCGCGATCGATCAGGCGATAGAAATGATGCAAAAATCCTCCAATGATGCGAAACAAGCAATGAGACGATTGGATAACCTCAATAGTGACAATGTTGATGCGCTCGATAGAATATACAGCTCAACCAAAAAGATTACGGTACAGAGCAACGAACTGTCGAAAACAGCGACCGTACTATCGGAAATGGCGAGAAATCAGGAGTTGGTATTGACCCAATTCGTGCTCAACGACGAGTAACCTGAAGTTCTTCGGGGCATCTTTTTCTCAGACTTGGTGCCAGCCCTTTTTGACGTTTTCCACCAGCATCGCTTCGGCGATCGCCGTTGCCGTGGGTTCGTCGGGAGCACGCCGAACTTGGCGCTTGAGCGGCTCCTTGCGTCCCGGACTGTAGTCGGTGAGATGGATCACGTAGGCCGGATAGCGGGGATCGTCGATCTCTTTGTTGGTTTTCCACAGCACCAGCTTGCGCACGGCCACCCCTTTTTTGGACTCCTTTTTGTAAACCTCTCT
>JANQET010000135.1 GCA_028278265.1 Myxococcota bacterium | reverse complement strand
GCGGGAGGGGACGCTCTCCTGCTGCTTGTCGATCATCGCCTCCAGGTCGTCCACGTCGACGAAGATGCCACAGCACACCGGGCATTCGGATACCCGATGATGTCCCACGTGACGCCGCCGCAAACGCAGGGAACAGCGCGGACAGGATTCGTCGATCTCCTCGGGCACGTCCAGTTTCGTGGTCATCGGCGCGCCGCACTCCGAGCAGAATTTGGCCCCGCTTTTGGACATCGATAGACACGCCGCGCAGTAGGCGGTGAGGCGGGTGTCGGTCAGGTCGATCATCGCGCCGCAAAAACCGCAGCTCGGCTTGTCGGGTTCCAGGTGTCCCCCGCAATTGGAACAGTGAAAGGCCCGCGCCGCCTTCAGCCGGGGATTTTCTTCGGGCACCACCAGAATTTGTCCACAATGGCATCGCAGCCGCTGACCCGATTGGTAGCCGGACACATCATAGGAGTGTTGACACCCCGCGCATTGCATCATCATGGGTCAAGTCTACCATGAAACAAGAGGGATGTTGACACAGACGCGCCGGTCCTCGAAAGTAAAAGAATGTACGGCAAGAGTATTATCATTGCGACCATTGTCACTCTGGCGGGGAGCGCGCTGAGCGGCGAGATCGAACGGGTACCCGATTTGCGGCAGCCAGAGGTGGCGTTCCGCGCTCGACCCGGGCCCAAGTCTGCCCAACAGTACGAAGCCGCCGGTGGGGACGGGGCGCGGCTCGTCGTCAGCAAGGCTGCGGTGGTCAGTGGGACCGCGGGCTCGGTGTTTCAACTGCCCGAGCGCCGGGGCGGGGCCGAGCCGTCAATGACCGTGGTCAGCGGCGCGTTTCGCATCCACGTCGGCACAAGAGCATTTGCCATCGCCCTCGGTCGACACACGTTGATTGCCCGTCAATCGACGCTGTTGCTCAGCCGCTCGAAGGAGGGCTGGCTGATTCGAGCGGAGCAATTGCCCCGGGGAACCGTGGTATTGGAGACACCACCCCCACCCGAGCCCGTTGTTTCCGTCACCGCGGAGCAACCGTCAACCGAATCCAATGGGTCGGTGGTACCCCAACCAACACCAAAGCCCGCGGTTCACAAATTCGACCAGGGGCAGGTCATCGCCACTCGGGAGGGACAACCGATCGCGATCAATCCAGCTGGTGCTGGTCCTGTGCTGAAGAAACTGGTCAATCGTCTGCGCGATCCCGCCCAGCAGGGGGCACTGCTCTCCCCGATGGATGTGGAGAAGTTGCCCCAACTCGCTGCCGATCATCGCGGTGAGGGGGACCCCCTCGAAAATCTGGAAGTGGAAGAGATCGAAGTCGAGGTGGGTTGCGTCGAGATATGCGTCGATTAGGGGTACTGGTTAGCGCGCTGTTGTTCGTCCAACTATCGGGTTGTTCCGATAAACACGAGGTGGTCTCTTGCGATCCGGCGGGCGGGTTGCTCTTGCAGAACGAAGGCTCGCCTGTGTTGGGTCAACCCTCCGCCTCGGTCGAGGTGACCGTGTTCGGCGATTTGCTCTGCCCGTTTACCGAAAACATGCTGTTGTCGCTCGCCAATTTTCAAGACGAACTCGTCTCTGCCGGGAAACCGGCCTCGATGAAGGTCGTCTTTCGCCATTTTCTCAAATCTAACGAAGGCTTGAACCCGGAGGTGGCTCGGGCTATTGCGGCCGCCCATCGCCAGGGGGGAGACCTGGCCGTCTTCGGCAGCGCCGGGCAACTGGGCATGATTTGGTGCCTGCTAGTGGCTCAAAGTATGGATGAAGTGCAAATTCAGTCGTGCGCGGCTGACGCGGGACTCGACGTGCAACAGTTCCAACTGGATCGCAGTGACGAGGCGGTCGCCGCACTGATCGAGCGGGACGTGAGCGAGGCGCGACGGATCGGATTTGACGGGGTACCGGGAATCGCGCTCTGCCGCGAAAAGATATCCGGTGATGCTGAGACGTTGATTGAGAATCTCGAATATCTAATTTACCGATAGATCATTCGGCAGTGGGTTTGGTGCGGCGGCGGCGGGCGCGGCGCTTGGCTCTCCGTTGTTCGGCGGAGACGCCGTTTGACGCCGCCGGACCGTTGTTGGTGGGGCCGCTCAGGGTGTGCGAGGTCATCGGGGTGTAACCGACCATTGCTTCTTCATACAATCGGGCGCGTTGTTGGGCTTGTGCGGTATCAGAGGTTTCGAGGTCGTTTTGGTCCCGGGTATCGAGCTCTTCCTGCAGCCGATTTACTTGTGCCTTCAACACCGCCTGTGACTCTTCGAGCGCCTGCGTTTTTTGACTGTGCGCAGCACGCTCTTCCTCCAATGTCTGCAGCAATTCTTCTTCGCGCTTGGCGGCCATTTCTCTCAATTGGGCGAGTTGCTCGGATTCACTCCCCAGGTTGAGCTCGAAGTTCGGCAAACCGAGGCGCATGCGCACTTGGGGATCCAAGTTGGCGCACCAGGCGACAATGCCCAGATCGACCACTTCGGCCAGTGTTTCCCCTGGATCGCGGTTGAGGTGTTCGTCGGCGATGGCTAGAATTTCATCCAAAAAGAAGACCAACTCTCCGGGAATGGGTATCTCCGGCAACAGCTGGGGTTCCTCGTACGCGTCAAAATTGCGGGTGGTTTTTTCGGTGAGCGCTTCATACGCTTCTTGCGCCATTTCATCGGTAATTAACTGGTGCTTTGTGTTGTCGTCTCGGTTCATGCTACTTTCGATTGATTGGGGCGGCTCGCGAGTTACGGCGCAGTCGCAATTAGCTACTAATACCTCCTGCCTGAAGAAGTACTCGCCGTCAACACCCAAAATCGTCGACGTGCTTTTTAAAATATAAACCCATAAGTAAAAAAAGACTACTGCTTATCTATTGTCGGCAATGAATGGTGATTGCGGGCCGTCCTTCACCAGTGGTTCGGGGCACCATCGGCATCTTGACCGGGATCTCTCCCGGCGATTAATATCCCCCGGTATGTATCCAATACTTTTTGTTATACCGGGGATCGACGTACCTCTTTACTCTTACGGAGTAATGTTGGGAATCTCTTTTATTGTCGGGTGGTATTTGGTGATGGCGCTGGGACGTCGTGACGGGCTGGCGGAGGATAAATTGGGGGTTTGTTTCATCTGGACCGGCATCGCCGCTGTGCTCGGTGCGCGCCTTTTATTCATCATTACTAACTACCAACAGTTTGCCGAAACGGGTCTTTGGGAATTGGTGGCCATGCGGCGTGGAGGATTGGTCGCCTATGGCGGATTTCTCGGTGGATTTTTGGGATCGTGGCTCTATTTGCGTCGGCAACAGATTCGTATACTCGCTTGGGCCGATGCCGTTGTACCCGGGTTGGGTGCGGGATTGGGAATTACCCGAATCGGTTGTTTTCTGTACGGCTGCGATCACGGTAAACCGATTCCCACTGATGCGCCGGATTGGTTACGAGCAATAGGTGTACAATTCCCCAATTGGAAGATTGCTTTTCCCGATTGGACCAATCAATTCAAAGATGCACCAATGGGATGTGCCACTCCCCTGGACGGTGCACCGGCTTTTAATCTGCATCTTTATGAATTGGGATTGGTCCGGGTGAATGAGGCATACTCCGCCTTGGTCTACCCGACGCAACTGATGGAAGTGTTAAATGGCTGGGTCGCATTCGGATTGGTAATGTGGGTGCGGCGGCGGAAGACCTTCGTCGGGCAGGCGTTTTTAGCGTTCACCGCCTATTACGGTTTGACCCGCGCCGCGATGGAACTGCTCCGCGGGGATACCCAGCGCGGTGGTATCGGCATTTTCTCTACTTCTCAATTGATCGGAGGGGCCACCTTTTTGGCGGCGTTGGTGGCCTGGATTGTGTTGAAACGGAAATGAAATTTTTTTCCAAGAATAGTATATTAATTAACCTCGAATAAAATAATGGAAAAATTATCAGTGAAGCTCAACTAATATCCTCTGCTTTTGTCGTCTTTCTATTCATTTGTTGGCCCAAATGATGTAATAGTGGGTACTGGTCCTCTGTGTGAGGATCGCGATATTCGCATACTAAGCATGGTGTTTGGTATGCGCAAGGACACCAGAAAGGAGCCCAAGCGAATGCAACCAGTAATGAACAATTGGAGGATTCTAATATGCATCTGTATGTGCGCGACCTTGGCAGTTGGCCAGGTCGCATGCACCGGCGGAGACGACCTAGATGACAATGACGACAATAACGATGATTCATCCGGTGATGCGGACGGGGACTCTGATGGAGACTCGGACGGGGACGCGGATGGGGACGCGGACGGGGACGCGGACGGGGACGCGGACGGGGATTCGGATAGCGACTCGGATAGTGATTCGGACAGCGATTCGGACAGCGATTCGGACAGCGACTCGGACAGCGACTCGGACAGCGATTCGGACAGTGACTCGGATAGCGATTCGGATAGCGATTCGGACAGTGACTCGGATAGCGATTCGGATAGTGATTCGGACAGCGATTCGGATACCGATTCGGATAGCGACTCGGATACCGACTCGGACACGGATTCGGATACCGACGGCGACGCCGACTTCAACCCAGGACCGGGTGCATGCCCTGACATCGAGTGGGGTTCCGGTGGGTTGAGCGTGGGCAAAGTTATGCCGTTTTGGGAGATGGATGGCTTCATCGACCAGGACGGGGACGGCTATGCAGAGCAAGAGGCTGTCACCTTTGACCTCTGCTACATGCACAAGATAGCTTCGGGCACGCTCCACTTCCTGTGGGGCGCCAAGTGGTGACCGCATTGTCCTAATACATGGGCCAGCTATGGTAGTCAGTTAGACTCTATAGTGGCCAACGACGGACTGATTCTCGGTCTCTACGGCGACAGCAGCAGCAATGACATGTCTCCTCAGGACGCGTACGATACCCAAGCCGGGTATGGCTTGAAGGGTACCCATCTGTCTGGCAAGAAGAGCCTGTTCAACAACAGCTACACGCCGTTTACCGCTGAAATCGATCTTGAAACGATGAAGGTCACCAGCACCAAGCACTACGACCAGCAGACCTGCACTTGGCTATACTAGTCGGTTTGGTCACCCGCTGACCGGTTAATCCGCAATACAAAACCAAAGGGATAACGTGGGTTTAACCTGAACTGTTTCAGGTTAAGCGACCTCAATGGGAGCCGGGTCGTCATCGACTGCGTGGAGAAAAGGGGTCGGTTTGAGCTCCAGCGGTACAATCTGCTCCGCCATTTGGGCGCTCGGGGCGGCCAGCACGAACGCGGTCAGGCAGCCGGCGCACAACGGCGCACCGTCTGCTTCGGCGAGTGCGAGGCTGGAACAGTTGTCGCAAAATACCGGCGGTTTTTTACATGTCGACATTGTGTTTTTCCAGTTTTGATGCATTTTTGTTTGGTTTGAGCCTCATTATTTCTTTTAACGGTCAAAGGTGGAAGATCTTTAACGGACCTACCGATAAATCCAGCGGCAAAGTTTGTTTTTTGGCGTTTCTTTGGTCGGCGTATTGGGTATGATCGGGGAAATGACTGAGGTGCCCATGCGAATTGAAAAAAAAAATACGATTGCCGTTTTGACGGTGTGGTTCGTTTACTGCGGAAGTTCCCTGACATCGGGCTGTTCCACTGATGATGATCCGTTTGGTCCCGTGATGAACCACTTTCAGCCCCAGGCGGACAACTCCGGTCCGGGAGTACTCTGCCCGGTGTCGGCCCCTGATCTGTTCAACAACTCCCACAGTCCGTACTTCGGCGGCACAGAATCGGTTGACCTCGATGTGGTGACGGTGGCCTATTTCGGTTGTCCCCATTGCGCCCATTTTGCTGAAACGAGCGCAGCGCTATGGGCGAGTCGACCCGAATTCAACAAGCGGGTGCGGATGTTCTTTCACCATTATCCGTTCGACAATCAACCGGCTTGGGAGACCCACGGCGCAACGGTCGCTGCCTGGAATCAGGGGCAGGAGGCGTTTTGGGAGATGCACGACCTGGTCTTCGAAGGGCTCATCGGCTCTCCCCAAAAGCTGTATTCCCAAAGCGAATTGGCCGACTACGCCGAAACCACGCTCGGCCTCGACAGATCCCGCTTCGACGAGGAGATGGGCTCACCGGACACCTACGGCTTTCTCGATTGGGATCGGGATCAGTCAATCGATATCGGTGTCACCGGTACGCCTTCTGTCTATATCTGCGGCGAAAAGATCGATCGCTCGCAAATCGAGCAGATTATCGATGATTACTTGGTTGAATCGGTTAGCTGTCGGTGAGGGTCTTGGCCAACTTGAGGATTTCATCCCGGTCAATCGGTTTCGAAAGGTAGCCCTCAGGGGGCGGTACTTGGCTTCTCGTGGAGATGAAGCGCTCGAAATCCTTGGAGATTCCAGTGACGATGATGATCGGGATTCCTTTGAGTTCGTCGCTCTCTTTCATGTCGCGATAGAACCGAACACCGCTCTTTTCGGGCATTGTGATGTCCAAGGTGATCAGGTCGGGCGCCTTTTGCTTCACTTTTTCCAGACCTTCGTTGCCGTCGGCAGCGGTGACCGTGACATAGCCGTTGTCCTCGAGGAGGGCGGTGAGGTACTCGCGGACATCGGGTTCATCGTCGATGATCAGGACGGTTCGCTTTTCTCCAGTCATCAGGCACTCCTTTGCTACTGAGTTTGGTTGGGTGCAGGATCGATTATACGCTTTTTCGGAATAAATATCATGAAACGAGTTCCTTTATCGAGTTCTGATGCCAATTCGATGCGTCCTCCGTGGGCCCGGGCGATCTTATCGGCGATGAACAGGCCCAGACCGGTTCCTTTGGCCCCTTTGGAGGAGAAGAAGAGGGTGAAGGCCTTGTCTCGGGTTTCCCGGTCCATGCCGATACCATTGTCGCTGATGATGAACTCGACTTCATCGGCGTGGTTCTTGACCGAAAGCGTCACGCAGTGGTCGGTCTTTTTCTTGTCGACCCGACAGGCGTCGAGGGAGTTCTCCATCAGATTGACCAGCAGGGAGCGCATCGCCTGGGGATCCATCTCCGCCTCCCCGGCCTCCTCCTCCTTCAACACCGATTTGAGCGTCACCTGGAGCTCGGCGGCCTTGTCCTGCATCAAACCGAACACCTCTTGGGCCAGATCGTTGGCCGAGGTCATCTCGTAGTTGGGTTCGCGCTCCTTGGCGTAGTACAGGATGTTGAGCACCTGCCCGCGGATGCGATCCACATTGCGCTGGACCATCTCCCAGCCCTTCTTGAGCCGCTGCTCGTTGCCCTTCTCCATTCCCGTATTGACCAGGTACATCCCCCCGTCCAAGCCGTTGAGCAGCCCCTTGATCCCGTGGGACACGGAGCTGATCAACAGGCCGATCGATTCCAACTGGGATTGGAGTTTGCGGATCGGGGTAATGTCGGTGCTCATCTCCATCACCCCGGTGATCATCCCCATCGAGTCGAAGATCGGGGTGGTGTAGACGATGACGTTGAGCTGCTCCCCGTTGCGCCCGGTGACCACCTCCTCCGAGGAGTGAACCTTGCCGTCTTCAAAGGTTTGCTGGACCGGACAGACCAGACACTCCTCGGTGCGGTGTTTGTAGATCTCATAGCACTTACACCCCAGATGGCGCCCGAAATCCTCTTCGAAACGGCGATTGACATCGACGATGTTGAGCTGGGCGTCCTGAATCGAGATGTAGCACGGCACCTCGTTGAACAGTTGGCGGTAGCGGCGCTGGCTGTCGCGAACCTGGGTGGTGACCCGGTTCACCTGAGTGATATCGGTGGATACTTTGACCACCGAGGCCACCTCCCCGGCGTCGTTGAGAACCGGGGAAGTGTACACCATGACCACCGCCTCTCTGCCGTTGAGCGTTTTGACACGGCATTCGGTGCTGTGGTGCTGACCATCCCAAAAGGTCTTTTCCACCGGGCAGTCTTCGCACTGTTCGGGATCGGATTTGTATACCTGGTGGCAGCGCCGGTTGCGCCACTCGCCGAAATCCTTTTGGAACTGTTCGTTGGCCTCGATGATGCGCAGATCCCGATCCTGGACCGTCAGCCAGCCGGGCGCTGCCTTGAAAAACTGTCGGTATTGCTCGTCCATGGCTCTCTCCTCGTACCGCTGTTGGAGGCGGCACTCGCATTGGGCGCGCAAACTCCTGGTGGGCGCCGTTATTCGCTCAGGTCGAGGATCTTGCGGGCGTTGACGAGGATATCCTTTTCACTGACCGGTTTGTCCAAATAGCCTTCGGGCCTCGGCACATCTCGGTCGTAAATCAGCTTGCGCAGCTCCGGTCGGCCCGTGACGATGCAGACCGGCAGCTTGGCCAGTTGGGGATCCTGACGAATCGAGGCGTACACCTCACCCCCGTCTTTACCCGGCATCGAGAGGTCGAGTGTCACGAGGGACGGCTTCTCGGACTTGGCCAGGGTGAGTGCCTGTTCTCCGTCTGCGGCCTCTATCACTGAGGCGCCATTGTCCTCGAACACGGTGCTCAAGAAGGTGCGCATATCCGGTTCGTCGTCGACGACGAGGATTTTGTAGCCCGCCAGGGTGGCCGCTTCGGCCGGTTTCTCCTCGGGTACCTCGGCCGGTTTCTCCATCACCAGCGCTTCGGCCACCAGATCGACCAGCTGCTTGACCTCCATGTCCAGCTTGTAGTGCTTGATCAAGTCGCCCAATCCGTCGACACAGTTGTGACACGAGGTGACCACGATCTTGGCGCCGGTGGCCGCCAACTGCTCGGCTTTGATCTTTCCGGATTTGAGCCGCCGTGGGGTGTACTCGGCCATCGACATCGCCCCGCCGCCGCCGGTGCAGCAGTAATTCTCCTGGCGGTTGGGGTACATCTCCTGAAAGTCGGTGGTCACCAGCTCCAACAGCTCCCGAGGCTCTTCGTAGAGGCCACAGCTGCGGGCGTTGTTGCACGAATCGTGGAAGGTCACCTTTTCGGTGTTCTTGGTCTTGTCGACCTTGATCTTCCCCTCTTTGATATAGCGCAGCATGGTGGTGACCGAGCTCTCCATGCGGAAGTCCTGGGGAGTCGCTGACCAGTTCGGTCCCTCGCAGCGGGTCGAGCGGTAGCCGTGACCACACTCGGAGATGACCAGCAGGTTGCCGCTCAGCTCTTTGAACTTCTCCTCGAGGTGTTTGTAGATGTTGCCGCCCATCACGTCGTCGCCGGAGAACAGCCCGAAGTTGGTCTGATCCCAGCCGAACGAGGGCATGGTCCAGTCTTCGCCGGCAGCGTAGAAGATCATCGCCGCATTGGTGATTGTCCGCGGATCGTACTTCACCTCGCGGGGGTTGACCGTGTAGACGATGTTGGCGTTCTTCTTGTCGATCGGAATCGCCGCCTTCTCGTCTCCCAGCTCGTCGACCAGCTCTTCGGAAATCCACTCCAAGGTCTCCTGGTAGTCCTCCATCAGCACGCCCATCTGGTTGCCGATTTCCCAGCTGTCCTTGCTCACCGCCCACACCCCTTCGGGCATCACGCCGACCCGGGTCAACAGGCCACGCATCACCCGGTTGACCGTGGCGGTGTCCACGCCCATCGGACAGTTGTACGTACACCGGCGGCAGTTGGTGCAGGTGCCGAAGGCGATATCCTTGAGCTCTTCGAGATCCTCTTCGGTGATCGGCGTTTTCGCACCGACCCACTTGGGGGCCACCCGTCCAGTCCAATCGTGATTGGCCTTGAAAATCTTGCGCAGTTGATCCGCCTTGTACGAGGGGGTCATTTTGGGATCGTCCGGGATGGACTTTACATAGTGGCACGCTTCATTGCACATGCCGCAATGCACGCAACTGACCAGGGAGAGCACCACCTGACGGGAGAGCTTCGGTGGCAGGAGCTCCATCATTTTTTGCACTTTCCACGATACATCTTTTTTAGTCATGGTCTCCTCCTAACCCTTCTGTGGGAGCACGCTGCCGCGATGACCGAGGGTTTTGCCGATGTAGTAGCGAATAAACGGGTAATACAGGTAATGGGAGATCTTGGAGAACGGGACGTACACCAGGAAAAAGCTGGTCGCGAACAGATAGGCGATCAGGTAGTTCGTGTTGTTCACCAATCCCGCGAGATGGGCCTGACAGGCCACGCCGATGAACATCCAGACGGTGAGAATGGTGACGCTGAAATAGTCGTCCGGGGTGCTGATCAGGCGCATCACCGGTCGAACCAACCGGCGGAGGATGCGGCCGAAACCGACCAGACCGGCCAGACCGAGAATGGCCATGATGGCGTAGGCGACGTTCTGGTCTGCGAAAAATGTCGGCAACAACGAGCTGAAAATGGCCAGAAAGATACCGACCGTGACGCCCAGGTGGAACAGGGCGAAGGTAAGGTAGAAGAACATGCCCTTGCGCGTGCTCTCCATTGCCCAGGGCATCACCACATTGGCCATCGAGTACATCGCCGGGCCCAGATCGGTCCGCCCTTGATCACCGGGCAGCTGTTTGTCCCCGCCCGCCTTGAACTTGAGCAGCCAAATCAGACGAATGGTATAGACGACTCCCATGAATGCCAGGGCCGCCCAGTGAACGACTTCCGCAGTGTGCAACAAATTGCCTTCCATGACGTTAACCTCCTTGCCCGATGTGCGCTTCGAACGGCTTGAATTCACGGGTATCGAGGGCCACGAAGAGCACCTCATCCAATCCCGTGGTGCCCTTGAGGTGCTCGCTGACCGCGTCGACCAACACCCGGGTGCACAATTGCAAATCGACTTGGTAGAAACCCGTGCCGATGGGAGGGAAAGCCAGCTGTTTGATCTGGTTTTCTTCTGCCCGTTTCAACGCCGCAGTGATGGCGCTGCGCAGCTTGCCCTCTTGATCGGGTTCGTGAAACTTGGGTCCGTTCACGTGGATGATGTGCTTGGCCTTCATCTTACCCGCGCCGGTAATAATCGCTTCGCCGGTGGGACAGGTGCCGATGGCGTCCAACTCTTCCTGCACCGTCTTGCCACCTCGGGCCATGATCGCGCTACCGTAGCCGGTACCCAGTTTGGCGTCCGCGGTGATGTCGTAGATGAATGCCTCGACATCGATGTCAGTGATATCACCGCGCACCAATCGAACTTTGCTGTTGTTGATCTTCTTCTCGACCATCGTCATTCATTCTCCTTGCCGTGTTCTATGGATTGACGTTCTCGAGTCGGGCAACTCGTCGCCGTCGCCGACAGCTGTTGGCACTGGTCATCGGTGTGAGCGTGTGCCACGAGGTCGTCGAGGTACAGCTCATTGAGGACCTTTACTATTCGATCGTTGATGGTTTGATAAACCCAACGACATTCACAAAAGGTGGATTCGAGACAGTTTTGTGGATGCTGGACGCAGTCGACGATATTCACCGGTCCGATGGCCGCCTCGATGATCTGGCCGATTTTGATGTTCTCGGCGGCGCGGGTCAGCACATAGCCCCCCTTTTTGCCGGCGATGCCCCGAACCAGGGCGGCGTTTTTCAGTGAGATCACCAGCTGCTCGAGATAGCGCCGGGAGATGCGCGTGTTGCGGGAAACATCGGCCAGACTGACCGCCGTGTGGTCATCTTCTCGCCGTGCGATTTCGACCATCATTCGCAATGCGTATCTGGCTCGGGTAGAAAGTTTCATTGAATCGGATTCGGGCCCCTTTGTTCTCGGCCACTGTCAACCGATTCAATACTCCTACTATATCAATCGGAATATGTGCAATAGCTTTTTTGTTTTTTTTTCAGGGGGAGCAAGCCCTGTGTTTTCAGGGGAATTTTCCTATCGGTTGTTCCTACACGGAGAATCGGTTGGGGTGATTATTGGCTGAGCTCGGGACCAAAAGAGACGAAATTGCCGGTCATCGAAGCGTACTGGGCGGCGATCCAATCCGCTGATCGGGAAACGTCGGAGATGCGCATTTCGTCGAGCCGCCCGTGGAACTCGTAGTTGGTGGTGGTGCCGGAGAACTTGCAGCCGATGGTGAATTCCACCTCCGCGACATTGATCCCATTGGGAACGCTGCTCGGATTGTCGCTGATCAGCGCACCGTTGATGTAGATCCTCATCGAATCGCTGCTGCTCGTGCCGTCCCATTGCCCGACGATGTAGTACCAATTGTCCGCCGTCAGGTCGGCCGGCCCATAGACGTATTGATGGTCGGAGCCGTCGTCAGAGACCTTGAAACGCCCGCTCCGTCCGCGAATGTAGATCGAGTAGGCCTTTTCACCGCTGGTATCGTATTTTCCACCGACGTATCGATTGACATCTGAATCGGCAAAAGAGGAGGGGCGGGCCCATACCTCGAAGCTGATTGCCCCGGTGATATCGAACTGTGGCGTATCGGGAACGCGGATGCAGTCGTCGTCCCCATCGAATTCCTGGGCTTTTCCCACCCTGCCGTCGGCCACCGCGTTGCCCCCCTGGATCCCGGGTTGGGCGGTGCCGCTGGAGTCGTGGTGCAGGCCGGCGGTGTCCTCGTCCACGGTTTGCTCGGTCAAATGCCACACCCCTTTGTAGCCGTTGCTCCAGACGGCGATGGCATCCTGGGTGGCCGCTTCGGAGCAGCCGTAGTGCATCCAGATATGGTCGGTCGCCGAAGCGCCGTCGACTCGCGGTACCTTGACCCAGAAGAAGGACTCACCCCCCTTGTCCCAGTGTTCCAGCTCGTGGGCCAGAGGAGTGGTGCCGTCGCTGTCGAAGAACCGAATATCCAGGCCGGTATCCCACGCGTGGTTGTAATTGAAAACGGCGTCGGTCAAGGTGATTAACACTGGGAAGTTCAGCAGATCGGTCGATTGGTCGTCGTTGTCAAAAGTCAACTGCCTGCGCCAGGCGCACCCTTCCACCGTGTCCGTATCGGAATCGGAATCAGTGTCCGTGTCCGCATCGGTATCCGCGTCCGTATCGCTATCGGCATCTGCATCTGTGTCGCTATCGGTATCCCCATCGGTGTCCGCGTCCGTATCGGTATCGGCATCCGCATCTGCGTCGGAATCGGTGTCCGAGTCCGCGTCGGCGTCGGTGTCCGTGTCCGCATCGGTATCCATGTCTGTATCGGAGTCCGTGTCTGTATCCGTATCCGTGTCTGCATCAGAGTCGGCATCGGCATCCGCGTCACCGTCGCTTCCTCCGGCGTCAGGGGACGAAATATCGAATGGTGCGACACAGCCCGCGAGCAGGGCTGATAAAAGGACAACAATAGAATTTTGAACAGTGGGCATCAATTCGCCACAATTCCGTTATTTATACAAATTTTAATATAACACATAATTTGAAGTGCTGCTAAGAAATCTCGCCGGAGATCTCGCCATTGGACCGGCGGCCCTCGTCATTCACCGAAGCTGGGTCGGGGTTGACCGAATTGCGCGTGTGCCGTCGCCAAAGGGGCGGTACGATTCTCTCAATGCGATACCACGCCCCAAAGGAGGTTGAGATGAGTGAGATAAAAAAAAGATACGGACATGGCGGATTGGTGATCGGCACCATCGTGGTGGTCATCGGACTGGGCGCCCTGTTGGAGCAATTCGGGATCCTCGGTGAGTACGAAGCCGGCGATTTTTGGCCGATTATCCTGGTTATTTTCGGCGTATTCCGGCTTCTCGGCCAGCCCGGCCTACCCAGCAAGGTGTCCGGCTGGTTGTTCATCGGGGCCGGCGGTTTCCTGTTGCTGCGCGAGTTTTCAATTCTCGTGGTCCAATGGGAAGTGATCTGGCCGATTCTGGCCATCATCACCGGGCTCTATATTGTCTGGGCCGGATTCTACCGGCGTGGCCGCCATCCGGCGGTGGGGGACGACTCGGCGGATACGGTCGATGAATTCGCCATCTTCGGCGGCACCGAGACGACCAATAGCTCGCCCGACTTCAGAGGCGGAGAGCTGCTGGCGGTATTCGGCGGCTGTGAGCTCGATCTGAGCCGGGCCCAGATACGCGAGAATACCGTGGTCATCAACGCACATGCCTTTTTCGGTGGGGTGGATATTCGCGTCCCACGGGAGTGGAAGGTCTCGGTCAAGGGAATGGGAATCCTCGGGGGATACGAGGACAAGACCCATCACCTGACCGCCGAAGAGGGCGCGCCTGCCAAACAGCTGATCGTCCGCGGATTGGCCTTTTGCGGCGGCGTGGAAATCAAGGACTGATCAAGTAACGCGGGCAAGCCCCGACACGGGGGCCCGGACAGGATGAAACCGATGCCCCGCGATTCCTTTCTGCGAAAAACCAGCTCGGGCTACTTTGTGATGTGGCTGCCGATGAGCGCCTTGATTGTGGCCCTGTTGATCGCCCAGACCGAACTGCAGTGGCTGGCGGTGTTGGCCTGCTCAGTTCCCATGTGTGCGGTCCTGGCGGTGCTCAGCCGTTCGTCCTGGTACATCTCCAAGAGCATCCCCTTGAGCGTTGCCGCGTTTACGCGAATTCTGCTGATTCATTCGTGTGCCGCGGTGATCACCGCCGGGCTCTGGACCGGGCTGTGGGTCGGGTTGGCCCGCCTGCTGCCGTCCTCGCTCGGACAGTACGTCACGGCCATTCCCTGGTTGCTCTGGGGGGTGGGCAGCTTGTGCTACCTGATCAGCGCGGGCTTTCACTACGTCGTCCTGACCCTTGCCCGTTCCCGTTCGGCAGAGCGACGAGCCGAACGTTCCGCCACACTGGCCCGGGAGGCCGAGCTCGCCGCCCTGCGGGCGCAGCTCAATCCCCATTTTCTGTTCAACAGTCTCAACTCGATTGCCGCCCTGATTCGTGTCGATGCCCCCTCTGCCGGTGAGATGTGCCTCAATCTCTCCGAATTCCTGCGGGAAACGATGCGGCTGGGCGCTCAAGCCCGGATTCCCCTGAGCCAGGAGCTCGACCTGGTGCGCATGTACCTGAAAATCGAACAGAAACGGTTCGGTGAGCGCCTCCGCTTGGAGGAGTCGTTGGATCCCGCCTGCCTAAACGTACATCTGCCCCCGCTGCTCCTCCAGCCCCTCGTGGAAAACGCGATCAAGCACGGCGTAGCGGCGATGACCACGGACGGTCAGGTGGCGATCCGTGCGACCCGGGCAGGGGGCGAGGTGGTCATTTCCATTGAAAACGCCTATGATTCTGCCGACGCGGGATCTCGCCACGGAGCCGGACGGGGAGCGGCCATTGTGCGCGAGCGGCTCGTTGCGTTCTACGGTCGGCGGGCGTCCCTGCGCAACGAAAAGGAGGACAATCGCTTTCGGGTGGAGCTGCGATTGCCCTGTTGAGGCGTCGGATGAGTGGCAAAAAAGAGACCCTTCGAGCGGTGATCGCCGATGACGAGGCATTGGCCCGGACCTACCTGCGCGAATTGTTGGGTGAGCAATCTGGTGTGGTGATTATCGCCGAATGCGCCGATGGCTTCGAAGCGATCAAAGCCTGCGCCAACAGTGCACCGGATATCATCTTTCTCGATATACAGATGCCCAAACTCGACGGGTTCGAGGTGGCTGAGTTGATCGACGATCAAATTCAAATCGTGTTTGTTACGGCCTATGACGAGTATGCGGTGCGGGCCTTTGAGGTTCACGCGGTGGACTACCTGCTCAAGCCGTTCTTTCCCCAACGGCTGGCCGAAGCGGTGGAGCGGGCGCGCCGCCGTCTGATCACCCCGGTCGATCCGGTGAGCACCATCGCCCAACAGGCCCGATCGCCCAAGAGCGCACCCCAGCGCATCGTGATCAAGGACGGAGCCAATGTGGTGGTCATCCCGATGGGGGACATCGACTATCTGAGAGCGCAGGGGGACTATGTGGCGCTCCACACCGGGGGACTGAGCCATCTCAAGCACCAGACCCTGACCAGCCTCGAGCAGCAGCTCGATCCCAATCGATTCGTTCGCATTCACCGGTCGACCATCGTCGCCTTTGATCGGATCGCCCGCATCGAGCCGATGACCAAGGACACCAAAGTGGCGATCCTCAAGGACGGCACCGAGCTGCCGATCAGCCGCTCGGGTCTCGGCCGTCTTCGGCGGTTGATGGAGGTGTGAGAGATCCTACGGATTAGACATCGAAGATTTCGGTCCCTTCGATCGGCTTGGGGGCCACCGAGGAGAGCTCCTCATCAGTGGATGGCCGTCCCATCAACGAGCCGAAGACCAGGCCGAACAGGGAGAGCGACAGCCCGATGATAATGTAGCCCAGGTAGGTATCGGCGAGCCATTGGGGCGCGTATTTGTGCTCCCACACGTGGTACTCCAGCAGGTAGAAGGCGACGTTGCCGACAAAGCCGAGGGTCGCACTGAGGATGACCCCCAATCGATTGGCCCGTTTCCAAAAAATGGCGAATGCCGGCACGGCGATTGACGCGGTCAGCACACCCGATGACAGGGTGTACACATCCATCAGTGAATCGGCATTGATCGCGTAGACCAATCCCAGCCCCACCGCGGCCACGGCGAGCAGGCGCGACCAGCGGGCCACTTTGGCCTTGTCCATCTGTTTGAAATACCGCGGTTGGGCGATGTCATAGGTCAACGGCAGGGCGACCACATTCGAAAATGTATCCACGGTGGACATCTGCGCTGCGAGCAGGCCGACCAGCATCAACACCTGGCCCCAGAGGGGGAAGTAGTTGAGAATGATCGCCGAGATGATCTTCGTCGCATCACTGCCGATCGCCGCGGTGCTCGCTTCGGCGCCCGGGGGAAAGAGCACGATGGCGCAAAAGGCGATCACCGTCGGAATGGTGATGACGAACAACACGATTAGCACCAGACCGGTCCAGGCGCCCCGGCGGGCCTGCTTGAGACTGCTCGCCGCTTGAATCCGCAACAGCAGGTCCTGCTCGATCAGCCAGCCGGGCAGGTAGGCGAACAGCAGGATGATCGGCATCGCCACCCCGCAGGCGAACAACCGGAACATCGTTCCCTCGGCGTACATCGGTGGGGCGGTGGTGGCCAGGGTGCCCGCGATATTGCCGCCGCTCGTGTCACCGGCTGCGGACCAGGCGACCCAGCCGAGCGCGGTGATGAAACAGGCCATGATCAGAAACTGAATCAGATCGGTGGTCACCACTGCCCGAAATCCTCCGAAGAAGGTGTAGACCATGATCGGAATCGCGACGACTATCATCGTCGTCAAAGGCGAGACCCCCAAAAAAGGGGAGCCGAGCTGGCCCACCATGTAGAGCTCGGCGCCGGTCCAGGAGGTGAAAACGAAGATTGAGCAGAGGGCGATAATCGTGCGGGTGCTGATCCCAAACCGTTTTTCGATCGCCTCGGGCAGGGATATGGCGGGCAGACGGCGCACAAAGGGTACCATCCAGACGATGATGAAACAGAGGATGAGCCACGGCAGGGGCAGAATCCACACCCCGGACAGACCCATCTGATAGATCATCGACATGCCGTAGCCGAGCCAGCCGAGCATCAGCCAACCGGCGGCCAGGGAGACGCCGAGTCGCCAGCCCTTGAACCGTCGGCCGGCGATCCAGAAATCCAGCAGTTGGTGTTCGGCGGTGTCCTTTTTGACCTTGGCGTAGATCCAAGCGCCCAGCCCCATGGCAAAGACGAGGTAGAGCCCTCCGAACAGCCAGAAATAGTAGGTATTGCTCATGGGGTTCCCTCCGGTGGGGGCGGGGAAGCCAAGTCGAAGTAACCGCTGACGGTGAATCCGAACCAGACATTGGTCTTGTCATCGCTGTAGGTGTCTTGAAGATCGCTGTCGATAATTGTGGCAAAGCCCACGTCAGCACCGACACTGAGGTACTCTCCCGCTTTGCCGGGCAGGACGAAGGCCAACTGAAAAGTGGTTGTGAAATCGGTTATCCCGCTCTGGGCCACACCGAACCAGGCCCCGTTGTGATCCGAGTCACCGACCCCGATTCCCGCCGAGAGGGTCGGTGTGAGCAGCTCGAAGACCGTGTGGGACAATACCAACGATGGATTCAGATAGACCCCGCGGACATTGATGATATCCACATAGGCAGACACGCTGAGATTGACCACCGGAAAGACCGAGGCCATTGTGGCGTAGAATTCACCGGTGCCCTTGCCCACACCGTAGTGGCCGTATGCCGCGTCCGGGGTATTCTCTGCAGTCCAGGCGCCGTCATATTGCCCGGGATAACTGTAGTGGGCGTAGCCCAATGATAGGGAGAGGTACTCGAAACTGTGGGTGTAGTCCAGGTAGAGATCCACCTCGGTGAATTTGCCCCGGTAATCGGGCGAGATTTTTGTGAGATTGACCGAGCCGAATACGAGTAGTGTCAACTCGTTCCAATTGATCCAGGCGTCGGGCCAGAGTACCGATTGGGTATTGATCGGGATACCACGCCAGATGTACTTGCTTTTGTAGGCCACATCCCCGCCGACTTGTGCCGGTGCGGCGCCCATCGATAGTATCGCGCAGAGGATGAGCAATGCAGCGCATTTGTCCAGGTGTTTCATCTGATTCTCCTTTGATGTGCAAGCTTGGGAGCCTGTTGAACTTGAGTTGGTAAGGTGTCCCAATCCACCCTTCTCGATTGATCTCGATTCCCGTTTTTACGAGGGGCGGCCCTTTTAGTCAACCGGTACAGCTGTCCACAATTACTGCGGCATTTCTGGACGTCCGGCTACGATGCCAGCTCCACGGGGAGGGATGTCAGCGGCGGGTGCGGTGCCGCGCGCTTGGTCGATTGGCGCAGGTGATCCCGCAGGCTCGTTCGCGGTAGGCCGAGCTCCCGAGCCACTGCGGCCACATTGCCGGCGTGGCGATCGTGGAGCTCGTTTAGCAGGCTGCTGGGGATATCGACCAAGCGGCGGTTTCGCCGCCTCACAGCGCGCCGATTCAAGGGGATGT
>JANQET010000126.1 GCA_028278265.1 Myxococcota bacterium | reverse complement strand
GGCATTGAGGACCTGTTCGAGGCGGACGATTCCGGATGATTTGGGTTGGGCCAACAGGCTCAGCGAGCTTTGATGGGTTGAGAGTTGCCGGATATGGGTGCCGTCCAGGTCGACCATTCCGTTGGCCGTTCGAAGGCGAATCGCACCGGCGGGATCGCCGTTCAACTCGAAGGCTGCCGCATTATCGATGCCGTACTCTTCCAGGACGGCGGTCAACTCGTCCCCCGGACCGATGCCCAGCATCAGCCAGTTCCGCGGGGTTTGCCCGATCGCCAGCACAGGGCCGGATTTGGGCTGACGCTGCCCCTCACAGATCAGCCAGTCGGCTTGGATTCCGTCGTCGAATGGGGGAGTGGTTTGCTCTTGGGTGATGCAGGGGCCGACGAACAGATGCTGATCAGGGGTTATCGCCACCGCGGGTTTGCGGTGGTCCAGCCGGGCGACCAGCGATCCGTTGACCAGTTGTCCCCGTTTGGGGGACCAGGGGCCGAGCAGGGCGCGGACGAGCAGATTGTCGGTCATAGGTTCGGTCGGGTCCGGTGCCAGACCCACGGCCAGCTCCGACGGAATGGTGCCGGGTTCGAGGTGCAGTTTGATGCGGGATAGATCCGCGGCGACGAGCTGACACTCTCCCACCGTGCGCCTGAAAATGGCGGGGCTCATCGCCGGTGCCGGTTGGGCCAGGTCCTGGTGCTCCCAATCGGGACTCGGGCCGAACTTCTTTCGCGCCAGGAAAAAGAAATCCTTCGGTGCCCCGCGGACGTAGCGATAAACCGAGTAACGCATGTCCGAGAGCACCAGCTCCGAGTCGAACTTCGGTCGATCCGGATTGATCCCTTCGGGAAAGCGGTAATGGATAAACGCGGTGTGAAACGGGTTCATGTCCAGGTGCATGCCGTAGACACAGCCCGCGGCGTTCATTGCGATACCCAGGGTCTCGGCGGTCAGATCATCGCCCCAGGCGTAGATCAGGGTGCCCGAGTCGGTGGTACAGATCCCCGAGCGCACGGTGTACATTTCGGTGATATCTTCCTCGAGGGTGAAGCCCCACAAATAGCGGCGCCGGGGATTGACGATTTGGTCTTCGACAAGGGGGTCCATGTTCTGTCTGAACGAAACCATCTGCTCCACAATGGGAGCGCCCTTGGGCCAAGAGCCCATGGCGACCCGTCCGTCGTCGAAGGTGGCGATCGTCGCGGCGCGCGCCTTGGGCGGAATCAGCACGTCCCGTTCGACCATCATGCCGTAGGCCCCGTGCATCGTCTTGAAGGCGCCATTGAAGGCCACCACGATGCGCGACAGCAGATCCGGGCGCTTGGGAAAATGGCCCTGGCCCTGGCTGCCCGTGGTGGGTTGGGGATCTTCGTATCCGGCGACCATGTGGAGCTCGAGCCGCCGCATGTCCATGGCAAAGAGGTGAACCCGCACATAGGGGCGCCGCAGATCCGGACGGGTGAAGCTCCGGTAGATTAGGGGCGGGGATGGCGCGGTATTCTTTTCGTACTTGGCGATCTGGGGCAACCAGCGCCCTTCGTTGGCCCGTTTCCGGGAGAAGACCGGCGGTTTGATCGGCGGCGGGGGCCAGGGAACCGGCGGGTTTTCCTCACCGATCTCCAGGCCGTCGGCGATGGGGGGATCGTTGCCGGGAGTCGATTGGTCGTCACCGGCCTCAGCTAGCTCCGCTGCTTCGCCGAACAGGGCGTAACGCAACCGCCGATAGGTGTCTTGCAGGGCGAAGAACCGCCCTTCGAGCCATTCGATGGGCCCCGGACCGATCCAGGAGGCCGATCGCACCGTGTCCACGGTCCACAAGATGGGGCGCTTGGGTAGGCGAACCTGCTGCGAAACACTCAGCTCCTGGTGGTCGGTCTCTCCGGTTGCCGGATCGATGGAGGCTTTGTGAATGCCGTCCCGCCGATCCAGCCAGCGCAGGGCGAGTTTTGGGCGATGCTCTTGTCCGGTGAAAGCGAGCTCCACCTCCTGAACCGGCCGGGGGAAGCGAATGCTCGTTCGACCGATACCGGTGGCTTGTCCCGTCTCGATAAAGTTGGACAGGCGAGCCAATGCTCGCGTGATAGTAGACCAGCCGTTAGTGCTGCGCTGTTCGGGTTGTCCGGTGAAGTCGAACAGGGTTACCGAACGGACCTGTCCGAGTACTTTGGTGGCCAACACCGCATAGGGCAGGGAGACCCTCAACTGGTAGTCGTCGCCCGCTGGCGAGTGGGTGAGGTTCTTGATACTTCGAATTCCGATGATGGTGCGCTGGTGATCGAGCCGCACCTCGGCGCGGTACAGGTCGGGGACAAACCCGTCGGAAGGGGTGGCGAGGAACAGCACCTCGTGCCAGGAGGGTGCTGATCTGTCTGCCGACGATTCGGTGGCTCGAGTGAACACCAGTTGGTTCGGGTCGACGCTGATGTTTTCCGTCGCCCGAATGACGGTTTGCGGCTGGTTCGGGTTCGATGTTTCTGTCTCAAATACAGCGGTTTTGTAATATGTCAGTGCCGATAAACCAGCGACCAATAAGAGCGTGACGTAGTAGCCGTGGAATATTTTAGCGCGATTAGATTTTTTCATCTCAAACGTATCCGAGTTGCTCTCGTCGATCGGCGCTACAGTATCATTCTAAAGCGAGGACGCAACGGCCGGACGGCTAAAAACACAATTTTCATCGGGCTACACGACTTCTTTTCTTGACAGCACCAAACGACCGGAGTACCAAAGTTGAGAACGCCAAGTGAACGATTGCGTAAAACGCCAAACAAACGATTGCGGCACGCCTCTGTGCCACAAAAGGAGGTTCAAAGAATGAAACGTCTGATGGTTATTTTTGTGGTTGCTCTGTTTGCTTTTGTACTCGGTTGTGGCGGCGCGAAGGTTCCCGCCATCGAAACTCCGGAGTCACCTGCAGAGAATCTAGAGGAAGCCGTCGATGATCAACTCGGCCTGAGCGAGGAAGAGGGTGAGGGAGAAGAGGGCGCGACCGAAGAGGGTGCCGAGGAAACCACCGAAGAAGCGACCGAAGAGACCACCGAATAATACCCACCAGGTTCAGCCTCCGTCGTTCTAGCTACCCCAACAAGAAATCTGTTCAGAATAAGTGCTGTGGAGATGTCTGTCCAACCCGGACCAGGGCTCGAGGCCTAAAACCGACCCAAAATGCTCAGACCGGCTGAATGCTGATCGATGCTCGGCGCGATGGTGACGCTCGGCTTGGGTGGTTTGGGGCGTATTTTCTTGGGCACCTCTTTTTCGGGCAGCCGGCTCCACACCACGACTTCGGACTGGTAGCTGTA
>JANQET010000120.1 GCA_028278265.1 Myxococcota bacterium | reverse complement strand
CGCAGGAGAGTATCCTCGTCCAGGCCGCGGCCAGCTCGATGCCGAGGGGAACGCCCTCGACCAGCGTACAGATACGGCCGATATTGGGCTGCTCCGATTCCGCAGAGAACGCCAATGACGCGCTGCGCGCGCGCTCGACAAAGAGCTGCATCGAGCTGCACTGTTCGAGCTCACGTCCGCCGCCGTTCTGCGGAAAAGGCAAGCCCTCGAGGGGGTAGCTGGTCTCCTCGGGCAGACCGAGACGCTGACGTGAGGTGACGAGGATCTTCAGCTCAGCCGCCCCCTGGAGCAACTGAATGACCAGCTCGGTGGCGGCCATGACATGCTCGAAATTGTCGAGGATCAGCAGCATTCGCTTGTGCTTGAAATGTCGAACGAGCTGGACGACAATCTCATCACGTCCATAGATGTTGAGCCGCAGGGCATCGGCGATAGCAGTCGGCACCGAGGCGGCCGAGCTCAGCGGTGAGAGCAGCACCAAGTAGATACCGTCCGGAAATTTTTCGTGTTGTTCGGCAGCACTCTGCAGGGCCAACCGGGATTTGCCGTTTCCCCCCGAGCCGGTCAGCGTCAACAACCGGCAATTCGGATCGCTGAGCCGATCGGCGATGCGCCTCAATTCGTCGAGCCGGTTGATGAACCGGTTCGGTTGCGGGGGCAGGTTGTTGGGCAGGTTGGACAAGGAGCGCAGAGCCGGGAATGTATGCCATTTCAGCGACTGGTGCGTCAGGCTCTGGATGGATTGTGCTTCGTCGAGATCCTTGAGGGCATGCTCGCCCTGATCTTCGAGCAGCGCGCCGGGGGGGAGCGGAAACGCTCTGGTCGCTTCCGGGGTGACGAGGATCTGCCCACCCCACCCGCAGGCCATAATCCTCGCCGTACGATTGGCCAGCCGCCCGCGAAAATCCCGTTTGGCCCGAGGATGGCCGGCGTGAATGGCGATACGAACCCTGAGATCGCCGATTTCACCCCAATTTTCGTGTTGCAGTGCCCGTTGAATGGCCACCCCGCACCCCAAGGGATCTCCCTGTTCGAAAACAGCAAACGCCCCGTCTCCGGCGTGATCGATGACCCTCCCGCCATGCTCGACGATAAGTTGATCGACGATCATGTCGTGGCGCACGATGATGTGCTTCATATCGTGAGGGTATTCCTCCCACAAACGGGTGCTGCCCTCAATATCGGTTAGCATGTATGCGACAGCACTGAGCCGAAATACCCCTGACATATCGCGGGATTATAAGTGCGAATGAGAGGACGGTCAAGCAGCACACGCCTCGTCGCGGAGCCGGAAAGTCGATCCCGCTCCGGAATTGGGACGGACCTCAGAAGTTCAGTAACTTCATTGGCAACGGCTCATCCCCCTGCGGAGGCCAATCACCCACAGGCCACCTCGTCGGTCAAAGAGAACGGCACCACGACTCCTTTTCCAGGACTTGGAAATTCGGGCTCTACCTATCGTTTGCAGACTCGAGCTTGGACTGAATCATTTGGCGGTACTGCTCGGCCACGGTGTCGGGCTCGCCCCGGACGGGGGCAGCTGGAAAGAATTCGATACTCACATCGGTCCGTCGTCGGCCGAAGAGAGCGACCAATTGGGGGAACATCGGTCGGTTGACATCCCACTTGAGCAGCTCCCGATCCGGGAGATAGTCGATCACGCACGCCTCCACCCGTTTGCCCAGGCGCTGCGCCGCGACAAAGGAGAACGGCTTGAACGGCAATCGCTCAGCGCCTGGGCTCGCACGTCCCTCGGGAAAGATGATCACCCGGCCACCTTCTTCCAGCAGATCGACCAACGCCTGGCCCGCCGCTCGCCGGGACGCTGCGTCCTTGCGATTCACAAACAAGTGCTCCTGCTTGAGCAACGCCTTGCCAAAGTAGAAGACCCTGGAGGCCTCGATTTTAATCATGAAGACCGCCGGGAAAAACGTCAGCAGAACCGGCACGTCCAAAAAGCCCATGTGGTTGGCGATAATCACGTCTCCCATCGGCCCTTCCCGTTGGTTATATTGGTGAATGCGCACGCCCATAATCGCGGCCAACCCCCGTCCCCAAAGGCTCAACGCTCGGTAACAGCGACGCTTGGGATAGAACAGCTGCGGTAGTCGAATACCGAAGTAGTGCACCAGCAGCGTCCAGGCGAGCGCAATCGGTGCCCGCACGATCAGTCTTAAAAAGTGAATCATCTCAAAAAGAACCGCAAATCGGTTTTTCAGCGTTCTCTTATTTATAAATCTTAAACGCCGCATCTGCCAAGGGAAGCTCAATGCCGACGAAGCTGTGCCCTTGACAAGGTCCGCTCAAGTTCCCATGATAAATTGGTTAAATTAAGGAATTCATGATGAAAACGGTCTTTGTCGGGGGCGGTCAGGGATGCCGGGCGGTATTGGAAATGGTCGTCCAGAACCGGCTGGCCGAGTTGAGCCCCGAGGTGCTCGGGGTGGTCGATCCCAACCCGGACGCCCCGGGCATGGTCTTTGCCCGTCAGCAGGGGTGGCCCACCTTTTCGGACATCCAACAAGCCCTTCAGCAAGAGGGTCTGGAGCTGGTCGTCGAGGTGACCGGTATCGATTCAGTGCGCGAAGAGATCTCCCGACTGGTCGGGGGAAGAGCGCGAATCATGGACCACCAGCTGGCCCGCGTATTCTGGGATCTCGACCAGATGGCGCGGGACCTGCGCGGTGAGCTGGCCCGGAAGACCGAGCTGGAGGCCGAGCTCCGGGAAGATCGGCGCAGCCTACAGGAACTGCTGGACAGTCTGCCCGATTCGGTGATGGTGCTCGACAAGGATGGGCACATCGACCGGGTGAATCGGCGCTTCGAAGAGGTGACCGAGCTCTCGTCGAGCCAGGTGGAGGGGCTGCTCTGCTCGAACATCTGTCGCACCAAAAACAGCTGCGACACCAACGGGGAAATCTGCCCCAGCGCCCGAGTCCTGGAGACCGGCGCCCCGGTGACCGTGGTTCAGCGCACCAGCTGCATCATCGGCTGTGAACCGGACAAGGAGTGCTACTACCAGACCGTGGCCAGCCCCTTTCGCACCCGCACCGGGGACCTCAATGTGGTGATCACCTCCCGCGAGGTGACCGAACAGATTCGACTGGCTCGGGAAACCAACGAGCTGGCCCGCCGGGCCAACCAAATCCTCAACACGGTGCACGGAATCATTTCGATCGTCGGCTTGGACGGCCGCTTCCAATTCATCAATCCCAGTGCCGAACGCTTCTTCGGTCTGACCTCTGCCGAGGCCGAAGGCAAGTCGATCGAGGATCTGCTGCCACCGGACGGGGCCAAAATCGTCCGGCAAAACGACGAGGCGATCATTCGCGACGGGGGCCACCTGAGCCATGAGGAGAACCTGGTGCTCAACGGCAAGGAGTACATCCTGATCACCGAGCGGGTCATTCTCCATGACTACAAAAACGAACCGATCGCAATCTGCCGGGTCAGTCGCAACATTACGCCGTCGCGCCGGCTCCACGAGGAGCTCCTCGAATCGGAAAAGCACGCCGCCGTGGGCAAGCTCGCCGCCGGTGTGGCCCACGAGTTGAACAACCCGTTGACCGGTATCCTCTCCTTTTCCGAAGACCTGCTCACCGAGCTGGATCCCCAGTCACCGATTCACGAAGACATCAACGTGATCATGAACGAAGCGCTGCGCTGCCGGCAAATCGTACGGGATCTGCTGGATTTCTCGCGTCAGGGCAAGACCAACCGCAAGGTGCTGCCCATCGAGCCGGTGGTCAAGCGAACGCTCAAGCTGGTGGAAAAACAGGCCGCGTTCCACGATATTCGGTTCGAGGTCGAGCTGTCCGACAATCCGCCGCAGATCTACGCCGACCAAAACCAGTTGCAACAGGTGTTGCTCAATCTGATCATCAATGCCCGGGACGCCATGGACGGCAAGGGCAAAATTATCTTCTCCGCCAAACAATGGACCGACCGGGGGGGGATCCATTTTTCGATTACCGACCACGGCTGCGGGATCAGCCAGGAGAGCATGGACCGCATTTTCGAGCCCTTCTTCTCGACCAAGGGGGATCGGGGTAACGGTTTGGGACTGGCCGCGGTGCGGGGTATCGTTCAAGAACATGGGGGATCGGTCAGCGTGGACAGCGAAGTCGGCAAGGGGTCGACCTTTCACATTTACCTACCACCGGCCAACCGGGCCAAAAAGGCGGGTTTCTCGCGCAGTCATTCCGTGCTACCGGCATATCACGACTGGGGTGAGAACTGAACGCCAACGAGGCTGCCATGTCAAACGACACACAGACACCCAAAACCGAAACACGTATCCTCATCATCGACGACGAGGAGATCGTTCACGCCAGTCTCAAGAAGATTCTCACCCGGGCGGGACACCAGATCGAGTCGGTCTTCCTGGCCAAAGAAGGGCTCGAGCGGCTGACCGAGGAGCAGTTCGATCTGATTATCGTCGATTTGATGATGCCCGAGATGAACGGCATTCAGTTTCTCGAGCAGCTGCGCCAGAGCGGTTCGAGAATTCCGGTGTTGATGGTCACCGGCTACCCGACGATCAGCACCGCGGTCAAGGCGCTGCGCCTGGGGGCAATGGATTATATTGCCAAACCGTTCACCCGCAAGGAGCTGCTCAGCCCGGTGCAACGCGCCCTTTCGATGCCCGAAGAGGAGAGCGTGATTCCCCTGCCCGGCGCTTCGGACAAGGTGATCACCAAGGATCATTTGGTGCCCGGCAGCATCTGCATCCTGCCCCGTCACTCCTGGGCCAAATTCGAACAGGACGGCACCTTTCGAGTCGGTGTGGAAAAATCATTCCTGCGAATTTGCGAACACATCGTTGAAGTGATGATTCCCGAAGAGATGGACCTCATCGAACAGGGATATGTGGGTATCTACTTACAGAACGAAAACCACCACGAGCACGGGGTGGCCATGCCGCTCAGCGGGCAAGTGGTGGAGATCAACCAGGACATCATTGATAATCCCTCCCTGCTCACTCAGGAATCGTGGCTCATTCGCATCATCCCCTCCCATCTCAATGAGGAGCTGAGCCGGCTGGTGCTGTTGAACGTGGAGCAATAGTCCCATTGGCATCCTCCCTTAAATCCAAGGTCGCCGAGATCATCTTTGGCACGGATATTCCGGCCGGGCGGCGTTTTGACGTCATTCTCATCATCTGCGTCGTGATCAGCGTCATCGTAGTGCTGTTGGACAGTGTGCAGCGCATCGCCGACCAGTACGGCTTTCTACTGCGCGCTGCGGAATGGCTGTTCACTATTTTGTTCACCGTCGAGTACGGTTTGCGCATCTACGCCGCGCGGAAACCCCTGCACTACATCTTCAGTTTTTTCGGTATGGTCGATCTGCTGGCCATCGCCCCGACTTATCTCAGTCTCTTCTTTCCCGGAGGCCAGTACCTGGTCACCATCCGCGTGCTGCGGGTGCTCAGGGTTTTCCGGGTGCTCAAGCTCGCCCCGTACATCAAAGAGTTCGATCGACTGATTACCGCTTTCAAGGCGAGCGCGCGGCGGATTCTGGTGTTTCTGCTCGCGGTGGCCACGCTGGCAGTGTTGCTCGGGTCGGTGATGTACCTCATCGAGGATGCTCAGGCCGGGTTCACCAGCATTCCGCGAAGCATCTACTGGGCCATCGTCACCTTGACGACGGTGGGCTATGGCGACATTTCCCCCCAGACCGAGCTGGGGCAAGGGGTGGCCGCAGTGATCATGATCATGGGATACAGCCTGATCGTCGTCCCCTTGGGATTGGTGACGGCAGCGGTGTCCCGTCCGCCGCTGGGCAAACACCCGGTCAAACGCTGCCCTTCGTGCACCCGACAGGGACATGACGCCGACGCCCGGTTCTGCAAACACTGCGGAGCGCGATTGGCGTCCTCCGATTGATCGGTTGGCCATGCCGGGTTCGTTTGGATCCCTTGGTTCAAAAAAAGGCACTAATATCAAGAGACAGTGCAAAGAACCAAGGAGGAAACTCAAATGAGACAACAGTTGATCGTAATTGCCCTATTCTGCTCTTTGGGGGCGTGGGCCTGTGGCGGTGACGACCCAAGCGAGAGCGGTGAAGGGGACGCCGACGCTGATAGTGATACGGACGGTGACACCGATTCGGACGCCGACGCCGATTCGGACGACGGGGATCCCTGCACCCACACCTGCACACTCCAACTGCAGTGCGAGCAGGGATGGGGCGGCACGGTAGTGGACGGGGATTGCGAGAACGCCTCTGAAATCTGCTGCACTCTCGACAATGCGCCGAGTTGCGAGACACCTGCGGAGTGCATCGAAGGAAATTCACTGGAATGCTTAAACCAGGGTGGAACCGCGGTGGCCGCGGTCTGTGACAATCCCGAACAAAACTCCTGTTGTGATTTTACAATAGACACGGATGACGCGCCCTGCACGGACCCGGCTGAATGCATCGAGGGAACGGTGATGGATTGCATCGGCGGCGGCGGCTTGCCGACACAGGGCGCCTGCGACCAGGGGGAAGTGTGCTGCGTGGTGGACCCGGAGCCCTGTGAAAGTCCCCACGAATGTCTGTCGATGCAGGAATGCCTCAACCAAGGGGCACTCGTGCCCTACGCCTGCGAAACCCAGGGACAGTTCTGCTGCGATTTGAGTTAACTTGATTGCCATCGGTGATTTCGTCGTCCACTCCCGTCGTGGTGTTTCCATCGAGATCACCAACGGTGATACCCGCAGAATCGTTATCCACATTGATCAACGCCACACTTTGGGGAACAATGGCGTCGTACTCTGGGTCGGTACTAACCTAGACTTTCGCCGTTTTTTAGGCAGCGCATAGCCAGTCCAGAAGAGTCGCATTGATTTTTGCGATACCCGGACCATAACTGGGTTCGCTGAAATTACGTTCAGTCCACAGA
>JANQET010000111.1 GCA_028278265.1 Myxococcota bacterium | reverse complement strand
GCGCATTGCTGTCACGCCGTTGAGCGCTGCCGACGGGTGTGCAACGAAGGTGCGTTCGAGCCGAGCGCGATCCGATGCCCATCCGGCCCGAAAAAGAGCATCGCCCCGCCGTCCAAAGGCGCGGCCACGCCCCACCGCCACAATCAAGGGACGCTTCGGTACGGTGTTCATTACCGATCGAACGGCGTTGAACAACGGTTAATAAAAGTTGTGTTTGAAGTGAGCGTTGACGGGGTGAGACTATTTATTGCACTCGTCGACCCAGCCCAACGCCTCATCCACGTCGGCGTCCTGGTACTCGTCCTGTCGACCGATCATTTTGCCGGTCTTGAGGTTGATCACGGCGAGGCAGGTATACTGGGGTAGCTCGTCGTACATCAACGGCTTACCGCCAACGTACCACGCATGTTCGCTCACCGGATATTCTGACGCCCAGTAGTCGTAGACCTGATCGGTTGTGCTCGGACCGCCCATCCCCGAGGAGAGCATGTGAACGATTGTGCTGTTCTTTCCTTCCAATTTCTTTTCTAGTTCCCCATTAACTAATGGTTCAACAAAAATTGGGCAGCTCGGTCACGACCCTTCGGAGACGAGGATGATCACCGAATTGTTGCGCGGGGTCTGGCAGTAGATGTCCTCCATCGTGAACGAGACGTCGGTCTTTTCATCCGGATCGATCTGGCCGTTTTTGTTCTGATCCCACCACCCGGTCATCTCATAGTTGGGAATGCTCTGGTTCAGCTCGAAGTTGGTGCCCCACTCGGCGGTGACTACGCAGTCGTCGGTATCGGAATCGCTGTCCGAATCACTATCAGAATCGCTATCAGAGTCACTATCCGAGTCGCTGTCCGAGTCTGAATCCGAATCGCTGTCTGAATCGCTATCCGAGTCGCTGTCTGAATCGCTGTCTGAGTCCGAATCCGAATCACTATCTGAATCGCTATCCGAGTCGCTGTCCGAGTCCGAATCCGAATCCGAATCCCCGTCCGAATCCCCATCCGCGTCACCGTCCGAATCCCCGTCTGCGTCGCCGTCTCCACCGGGTGAATCCGATGAACCACTGCAGGCCAACTGACCGAACGACGAGGCGACAAGCGCAGCCATGCAGAGTAGCACCACCGACAACTGGTATCTCATTGATTTCATACCATTTTTCCTTTCAACATCTTCTCTTCGACAATCGAAGAAAACAATGTGGATCGAGACACGCTACTGATTGGCCTCGTCCGCCCACTCAAGGACTTGTGCAACGTCGAGATCATTGTGATCGTCCATTTGACCCATGAGCTCACCCGTTCTGAGATTGACAACACCGAGAACGGTGTACGACGGCAAATCATCGTACATCGGCGGCCTCCCGCTGGCGTAATACGCGTACTCACTCAAACCGTAAGTGTTTGAGAAGTACCCATAGACCTGTGAAGAAGTTGAAGAGCCGCCAAAGTTCCAGGTGAGCCAGTGGACGATAGTGCTGTTGCGCTCGTCGAGCTTGTCTTCGATACCCGCATTAACTAATGCGTTAACGAAGATTTCACATGTCGGTCACCCGGAGTCCGAGACAATGATCACAGCGGAGTTGTTGCGCGGAGTGGCGCAATAGATATCCTCCATTGTGAACGAAACATTTGTCTTTTCATCATTGTCGATCTGGCCGTTCTGATTTTGGTCGTACCACCCGGACATGCTGTAGTTGGGGATGTTCTGGCCCACGGCAAAACCCGATCCCCACTCGGCAGTGGGGACACAATCGGTGTCCGAGTCACTGTCCGAATCTGTGTCCGAGTCACTGTCCGAATCGGTGTCCGAGTCACTGTCCGAATCTGTATCCGAGTCGCTGTCCGAATCTGTGTCCGAGTCACTGTCCGAATCTGTATCCGAGTCACTGTCCGAATCTGTGTCTGAGTCGCTGTCCGAATCTGTATCCGAATCACTGTCCGAATCGGCATCCGAGTCACTGTCCGAATCGGCATCCGAATCGCTGTCCGAGTCGGTATCCGAATCCCCGTCCGAATCCCCATCTGAGTCACCATCCGAATCGCCATCCGAATCCCCGTCCGAATCGCTATCCGAATCCCCGTCTCCACCGCCCGGATCTGTCGATCCGGTGCAGGCCAACTGGCCGAAGGACAGGGCGAAAAGTGCCGTAATACAGAGCAGCACCATCACCAAAATATATCTCTTGTTGTTCATCAACAGACTCCTTTCCTTACTATCCTCCCCCGAGATGAGGGCAGTCCGGGTTAGAATACTTGTAATTTAGCATTTTATCAACAAGACAGTCTTTAATTATACAAAAAAATACCCCTTACAAATTGCAATCATTTGACTGGAATCGTCGACAGAAAAGGACCACTTTGACCAGAAAATCTATAACTAACTATTTATTTAATATTCTATCTGAGTGGGTGGTGCTGATTAGGGCGTGTCAATTGGTCTTAACAGGCATCGTGCCGATTGGCCATGATTTCGCGAACCAACTCCAGACCGGTCTTCTCGCATGGGGGCAGCTCTATTTCGGCGCTGCGTATCGGCTGGACCCGCTCGCCCCATTTGATCAGGTGTGCACACCAGGTCAATCCCCCACCAAAAGCGGGCATCAGCACGTAGTCCCCCGGCTTGACCCTACTTTCTTCGATCGCTTCGACCAGGGCAATCGGCGCGGTTGCGGCCGACATATTGCCGTATCGGTGGACATTGACATAGACCTTGTCCCGCTCGACACCGACCCGCCGAACAAGGGCGTCGATGATCCGGAGGTTGGCTTGATGGGGTACGACAACGTCGATGTCGTCCTTGGTCAGAGATGCCTTTTCGAGCACTTGTGCGCAGGCCGCGCTCATCCCCGAGACGGCGCGTTTGAAGATCTCCTGCCCCTCGAATTGCCACTTGGTGCACCCCAGGGTGGTCTGTTGATTGGCGTACCGCGTTCCCCAACCGTGAACCGTGAGGATATCGCGCACATCGGCAAAACAGCCCATCGATTCGGCGAGCAGCCCGCCTTCCTCGTCGGTCTGTTCGATCACAGCGGCGCAGGCGCCGTCACCAAAGAGCACCGCCACATTGCGGTTGTTCCAATCCATCACCGGGGAGATGGTCTCCGCCCCGATGATCAGCGCATTGCGAATGGAACCGCTCTTGACCAGGCTCGTCCCCACGGAGAGGGAATAGAGAAATCCGGTACAAGCCGTGTTTAAATCAAAGCTCGCCGAACGCTTGGCGCCCAACAGCTGTTGCACCCGTGACGCGGTGTTGGGGCACATCTGGTCAAATGTGGTGCTGCTGAAGATAATCATCTCGAGGTTCTCGGCAGCGAGATCTGCCGCAGCCAGCGCCCGCTCCGCGGCTACATGTCCCAGGTCGCTCACCGGGACGTGGGAGATTCGGCGTTCTTTCACGCCGGTTCGGGTCGTAATCCATTCATCATTTGTCTCTAGAAATGTCGCCAGGTCATCATTCGTCAGAACAGCCGGAGGCAAACATTTTCCCCAGCCGGTAATCGCCGCATAGTGCATCGTCATCTATCTCCTTGGACCGTTCACAGTCAGCATGCCAATGCATACCAGATTTGGCGCAAAGATCGCGCCCCAAATCTCATTTTTTTCGAACACACCCCAAAATGTTGCCGTGAATCAAAACTGAAGGTGTATCTGACCAACATAATTCAATCTGAATTATTTGGCAAAACAGAAAACACGGGCTCGCATTTTTACTTGCTATTCGTCGCCCAGGCGCCCCACCGCTTCCAGTTCGTCTGCCACCTTGCCCAGGCCCAGCGAGGTGAGGGTTTGGCGGGTGGGCCAACCGGTCTTGGCGTCCCACCCCTCGAGGTCATAGTAGAGGGTCTTGAACTGCTCGAATTTCTCCTCGTCGAGTCGACGGCCCACTGTGTCGACATACTCCCACTTGCCGTCGACGAGTGCCGGCAGGTGCACGTTCGGCAGCCACTCGCCAAAGGGTGCATCTTCGTTGTAGATGTAGTCGGCAAAGCGCACCATCTCGCGCGTTCGCCCCTGCAGGGTCCAGATCGCGTTGTCCAAATTCCAGATCGTCTTGCCCAATGCCATCCCTTCGAGAAAGGTCACCTGGCGGCCCAACACGGCACTGAGAAAAATCGGCTCGGCCACACAGGCCGATCCCTTTTTGCCCTCGGCATAGTGGTTGATAAAATCGGGCCACCGCATATCGCAGAGCAGCATCGACTGTTTCCAGAACCGACTGAAATGGCGATGCCAGGAGACCAGCCGCGCGATGTGAATGGAGTAGATATTGTCCGTGCCATAGTCGAGCATCTTTTTGCGATCCTCGGGGGGGCCGTCGTAGGGTTCCATCTTGTCGGTGTAGATGGTGACCACCTCTTCGGCCGGCCCGTCGAGATTCCCGAACGGGATCGCCCCGAGTGACAGGGAGGCGTTCCACATGATGTTGTTGAACTCGTGCTCGTTGACATCCCGGGATCCGAAAATGGAGCCGTAGCCCCACTCCACCTCGGTGCGCGGGTCATAGCCGTGCTCAGGGCACCCCCAATAGGGGAACGGAAAACGGCTGCCGTGTTGCACGTCCTCGTCGTACCGCCCCCACTTCACCGCGGCGCGAACAAAGCCCTCGGCGAGGGTGTCGCCGAATGGGTGGGGCTGACCGAGGCCATCACTCCGTGTTGAAATCGCCTCGAGCAGTTGCTCGGCAAAGGCGAGCGAGCCGATCTGGTTGAAATCAATCGGGCAATCGATCACCAATCCCGGACCCAACACCCCCATGGAATGAAGCACTCTGAGATAGTGCAGCCCCCGCGTCATCTCAATCGCATTGAGCCCGTACAGATTGAGCAGATCAGTGACTTGATACTGGATTCCCAGGGTCTTCGCCTCGCTGTAGAAGGCAGTGGCCAGGCACGACGCCTCGTTACCCACGCCGCTCTTGAACCGCGCGCGGCATCCCGCGTAGCACCCCACGCAGGATTGGGGACGTTGTCCGTCCTTGGGACGACCTCCGGTAAACGATCCCCAGCGGAGAATCGGGGATGGGGGATCGGACATGCCGTTGGGATTGCCGTCCCCGATGCCCTGATCGGAGAGCAAATTGTCGTAGTCGAAGGCATAGGTGTCCCGATGCCACAAGCGGGCCTCGACTAAACCCTTGGGATCGCCCACATTGACCGACCCGGTGCCGATCACGCTGATCGCTTTGAGCATTTTGACACCGAACACCGCGCCAAATCCCCCTTGACCACAGGCATTACCCGCATCGTGGATCAGGCAGGCGACCCGGCAACGGTTCTCTCCCGCCGGACCAATGGTCAGCACAGCCGGCCGCTGGGTGGTCTGACCGCCGGACGCACCGGTCGGTTTCTTCCAATCGCCGTAGGGCTCCCCCTCGGCCACATCGTTCCAGATGGTCTGCTGGCATTGCCGGGTGTCCATCCCCCAGAGATTGAGCTCGGCGCAGGGGCGCAGCGCCACTTCGCCGTCGCGGATGTCGAGCCAGGCCGGCGTGGACGAAGCCCCTTCAACGACGATCCCATCCCAGCCGGCATATTTCAGTTGGGAAGAGAATCGGCCGCCGAAGTTGCTGCGGGTAAACCACTCCACCGGGTAAGATTGAGCACCGATGCACTGCACTTCGGTCCGACCCGCTCCGCAGGGGACCAATGTGCCCGAGATGGGCGAGGTCATCACCGTGATGACGTTGTTCGGGTGATCATAGGGAATCGCCTTGTTCGGTACCAGGTCGAAGAAGATCGCCGACCCGATGCCGTGTCCGCCGACATATGACTCGTACTGGCTGGTGGCGATTTGGCCGATCGTCCCGGTGGTGAGATTCACCCGAAGAATTTTTCCCGCATATCCGCCCAAGTTGTCCCCCTGTCTATTGATCCGGAAAACCGAGTTTCTGCCAGGTTTCGTCGCGAAGGTCGACCTGGTATCCCTCGTCGCCGGTCTGTATCGGCACGTCTGCTACAAAAGTGATGGCGCGAATCGGACAGACACTGACACACGCTTGCACCCCGCCGGGTCCGCCCCCTTGCTCGGCAAAGTGGTAAGGCGCATTGGCGCACAAGTCGCACTTGCGACTCTTCCTCCCGTTGAACTGGTTGTCCATCGCGATCAGCGGTCGTTTGGGCTGGTAGGGACAGGCGGCCACACAGGCACCGCAGGCGACGCAGTTTTCCGGGTTAATCGCCCTGATATTTCCACGGGTTTGATCGACGAATGCCGCTTCGTAATTGCAGGCGATGATGCAGTGGGGCTCAACACATTGACGACACTGCTCCAGCGCCAGATCATCGGGCCAGGGGGCAAATGAATTTTGGGTGACCTGAATCCGGGCCAACGAGAAATTATGCACCCCTTCGTTGACGAGACTGCAGGCGAGCATGCACGACATGCACCCCTGACATTTCTTGGGATCGACCAGCAGATATCCCGCGCTTACCGGAAAGACGATGACATCCTCGTCGTCGGCAATCACCTCATCGTCATAGCAACCGCTGAGCAACGCACCGGCGCTCACACCGGCAGCGGCCAGGCCCGACAACCGCAAAAACTCGCGACGGGGCATCCGACCCGCCAATCGCTTGGATTTGAGAAGTTTCATTGAAATTATTCCCGCCCAAAACTGTAGGTAATGATTTTGAGTGCCGCCACGTTGTGATCTTACCATTTTTCGACAAAATGGACAGGGGATCGTTCAGCCATCCATACGCTTCTCGAGCAACTCGATCAACTGCCCGGCTATTCGGTCCCAGGTAAAGGGAGCGACCGTGCGGGCAAGGTCTATGGGGGAGGTGCTCTGCTGAGTGAACGCTCCCATCGCATCGATCAGTCCGGCGGTGTCAGCGCGGGCAATTTGCGCTTCAGGAGAGCGGCAATCGTACTGGACTTCATCGGCCGGACTCAGGGTGTAATCGAGGAGAATGGCATTGCGCTGATGGAGAAAATCGAGTTGT